>ONSQ01000095.1 GCA_900320465.1 uncultured Eubacteriales bacterium | reverse complement strand
GCCATACATCGTTGGAGCCCTTGCAAATATATCTCCATTATTCGCTGCGGGCTCCGCCTTGTCTGGCACAATTCTGACTTGCAAATCTTTGTCTACTTTATATCGGGTATCAGAATTAATCGATATGGATCAGCTTCTCCGTCAGCTCCGATACGCTGACGTTGGGGTTGGGGAAGCGCTCGCGCCCGACCGTGACCTTGCCGATGTCGATGGCGCTCTTGGGGCACAGCTGCACGCAGCCCAGACAGCCGATGCAGTTCTCGCCGAACACGGGGCGGCCGCCCTCCAGACGCACGTTGCCCTTGGGGCAGACCTTGACGCAGGTGCCGCAGCCCACGCAGTTGTCGTTCGCCGCAAAGGTCTTCACGCGCTTGACGTGGGTGGCGCCCAGCCCCTTGCTCATCAGCGCGAAAGCGGCCTCCTTCGGCGGCTTTTTGGCGCTGCGCTCACCGGCCAGCACCGCCTTGCCCACGGCGTTTGCCTTGTCTGCAATGCGCTTTTCCGCCTGCTTTTTGCTGGTGGGCGGGAAGGTCAGCGTGTGCGGCATCAGCCAGATGGCCGTCGAGTGGTTCGAAATGCCCGTCCAGTAGTCCAGATCCACGATCTCGTCGATCTTGTGCAGCCCGCAGCCCAGATAGCCCGCGTACTGCTCCACGGCGAACTTGTAGGCGTCGGGATGGATGTGGATGGCCTTGATGTAGCTCTCCACGTCGCCGGGCAGGCCGCCGGCCATGCACGAGAAGATGAAGCCCACCCGCTTGGCCTCGGTGGCGTCGGTCTTGACCGGGAACGCGCGCATCATGACGATGTCCGTGTCGCCCAGCACCTTTGCGATGCGCTTGGCCATGTCCAGACAGTGACCGGCCCCGGAATAGCAATAGATGATGTTTTCTGCCATGGATACCCCTCCGTTTATGTAATTATTATACGTAACCGTACAATCCGCGGACCGAGACCTCGCCGAAGCGCACGGCCTGCCGCGTGCCGTCGTCATAGCGGACCAGCAGCGCGTAATCCTCGCACACTTCCTCGGCCATGGCGCGCCGTCCGTCCACCAGCACCTCGCGTCCGCAGCTGATGCAGCGCGCGCGGTATTCCGCCAGCGCCGCCGAGCGCTCGGCCAGCCACAGCTCGTACTGCCGGTCCAGCTCGCCGATCAGCGCCGCTGCCAGCGCCTCCAGCTCCAGCGTCTGCCCCGTCAGCTGCCGGATAGAGCCCGCGATCTCGCGCAGCTCCTCCGGGAACGCGTCGGTGTTGGCGTTGACGCCGATGCCCACGATGGCGCAGGGGCGATCGTCCTTCCAGATGCTCTCCACCAGGATGCCGCAGATCTTTTTACCCTGCAGCACCACGTCGTTGGGCCACTTGATCCCGCAGCGCACCGCGCACAGAGCCTCGATGGCCCGGCACACCGCCACGGCCGCCACGGCCGTCAGCGTGGGCAGCTCCGAAGCGTTCAGCTGCGGGCGCAGCAGCATGGACAGATACAGCCCGCCCTCCGGGCTCAGAAAGCTCCTTCCGGAGCGGCCGCGCCCCGCGCTCTGCGCCAGTGCGGCCACGGCGGTGCCGTCCGCTGCCTCGTCGGCCATGCGCCGCAGCACCAGATTCGTGGAGTCCACGCAGTCCTCCAGCCAGGCCGGCGCCCGGCGGGAAAGCCCCAGCGGCTTCATCGCGTCCGCTCCGCCACGGCCAGGTACTCTTCCAGCACCTGCGCGCTGGCCGCCGCCACCGAGCTCTTCTCGCCCGTCATCGGCAGCGCCTCGCCCGCTGCGGTCCGGCACACGCCGCCGGCCTCCTCCACGATCAGCATCCCCGCCGCGTAATCCCACAGCGACAGGTTCAACTCAAAATACAGTCCCGCGCGCCCGGCGGCCACGCTGCACAGATCCAGCGCCGCTGTCCCCTCGCGCCGCACGTCCAGGCTGGCCCCGAACAGGGCCCTGGCCAGCGCAAAGGTCCGGTCGGCCAGATCCTCCCGATAGGGCGAGGTGCCGAAGCACACCACGCTCTGACGCAGACTCTCCTCCGCCACGTGAATGGGGCTGCCGTTCAGATAAGCGCCCGCGCCGCGGACTGCGTGGAACATCTCGTCCAGATAGGGGTTGTACACCGCGGCGGCCATCACGGTGCCGCGCCGGGCGTAGGCCACGGACAGGCAGCTGTGGTGGAAGCCCCGGACAAAATTCATCGTGCCGTCGATGGGGTCGATGATGAACAGGTGTTCGCTGTCCAGCTTCTCCTGCTCGTCCATCTCCTCGCAGTAAAAGTGCGCCTCCTGCAGCACATCGCGCAGACGCGCCTCCAAAAGCTGCTGCACCCTCCGGTCATATTCGGTCACCACGTCCCGCGCGCCGCTCTTGTTCTCGGCGATCACGTCGTGGGCCTGCAGCATCAGCGCGGCGCCCTCGCGCTCGGCCTGGCGTATGGCAAGTGAAATCTCCTCGAGTGTCATGCATTTTCTCCTGTTTTCGGTTTTCATCCGCAGTATACCACCAACGCCGCCGCTTGCAAAGGGGAGGATTTTCCGCTTTTTTCGCCGTCGGGCGAACAAAGTCCTTTAAATGGGACAGTCCTTTGTGTTATACTTCTCTCAAGAGAAAAACAAAGTCGGAGGGATTTATATGGCCAGATCACAGAAACAAAAGCTCAAGCTGCTGTATCTGATGCGTTTTCTGCTGCAGCAGTCGGACGAGGCCCACCCCGTGGGCATCGCCCAGATGGTGGAGGAGCTCGCCTCCCACGATATCCCGGCCGAGCGCAAAAGCCTCTATGACGACATCGAGGCCCTGCGCGCCTTCGGCCTTGACGTGGTCCAGTCCCGCGGCAAGACCGTGGGCTACTACGTCGGCACCCGGGAGTTTGAGCTGCCGGAGCTCAAGCTGCTGGTGGACAGCGTCCAGTCCTCCAAGTTCATCACCCAGCGCAAGACCATCTCTCTGATCCGCAAGATCGAGAGCCTGGCCAGCGTGCACGACGCGGTGCTGCTCCAGCGCCAGGTCTACGTGCGCAACCGGGTCAAGAGCATGAACGAGAGCGTCTATTACAATGTGGACGAGATCTCCTCGGCCATCACGGCGGACCGGATGATCCGCTTTCGCTATTTCGAGTATACCGTGGCCAAGGAGCGGCGCTTCCGCCACGACGGCGCGTATTACGAGGTCAGCCCCTACGCCCTCATGTGGGACGACGAGAACTATTACATGCTGGCCTATGATGCCGCCGCGGGACATATCAAGCACTACCGGGTGGACAAGATGGCCTCCATCACCCGCACCGAGCGCTACCGGGACGGCAAGGCCGCCTTCCGGGCCATCGACATGTCCTCCTATTCCAAGCGGGTGTTCGGTATGTTCTCCGGCGAGCCCACCACCGTCCGCCTGCGCTTTGCCAACCATCTGGCCGGGGCGGTGATCGACCGCTTCGGCGGCGACGTGATGCTCATCCGCGAGGACGACGAACATTTCTCCGTCAACGTGGAGGCCGTCGTCAGCCCCCAGTTTTACGCCTGGGTCTTCGGCTTCGGCTCCGAGGCCGAGATCCTCTCACCCGAGAGCGCCCGCGCCGGAATGGCGGACATGGCCCGGGACGTGCTCTCCCTCTATCGGGCGGACTGAGCCATGGCACAGCGAACGATCCACTATCTCATCGGCGAGGCGCTGATCGCGCGCGAGGGCGTGACGGACGTCGACCGCTTCCGGGTGGGCAACCTGCTGCCGGACGCCATCGAGGGCATACGATGGCGCAGCCTTACCCATTTTCAAAAGACGGTCCCCGTCGACGGCGTGGAACGCCGGTACAGTGACTTCGAGCAGTTTCGCCGTGATTTTGCCGATGAGGTGGAGCATGACGACCTGTATCTGGGCTATTATATGCATCTGGTGGAGGATGCCTGTTACCGCCTGCTGTGGCAGGAGTACGGCCTGTGGGAGAAGATCAGAACCGAGGCGGACATCGAGCTGTTGCACCGGGACTATCATCTGCTCAACGCGGCCATTGTGCGGCGCTGGGGCATCCGGGACGAGCTGGTGATGCCCGCGGACTTCGCGCGCGAGCCCATCAACCGCATCTACCCCTTCCTGCTGGAGAGCTTTCTGGCCGAGGCCCGCGTTGATTTCACCGAAAACCCGGCGGGGGAGATGTGCCTCATCGACGAAGCCTTCGTGGAGCGCTACGTGTCCGACTATCTGGACACCTGCTGCGAGGCCCTGCGCCGTCTGCGCGCCGGCCGCCCGATCGACCCCATAAGCATGACCTGGTAACGGAAAACGAAAGGAGCGAGTCTTTGAACATCACGATCAAGCGCATGGAGACCGACACGGAAAAGCGCGGCAAGGCCTATGTCCACTGGCAAGCCTGGCACGAGGCCTACCCCGGCCTGGTATCCGGGGAGTTTCTGGACAAGCTCACACTGGAAAAATGCGAAAAGTGGGCCTTTGACTGGCCGCAGAACACGATCATCGCCGAGGACGGCGAGCAGGTTGTGGGCTTTGTCTGCTGGGGCGACCGGGGCGAGGAGGCCCCCGGCGTCGGAGAGATCTTTGCCCTCTATGTGCTGCGTGAGTATTACGGCGCCGGCGTCGCGCGCCGCCTGATGGACGCCGGATTGGAGCAATTGCACGACTATGGGGAGGCTTGCCTCTGGGTGCTGAAGGAAAACGGGCGCGCCATCCGCTTTTATGAAAAGTGCGGCTTTGCTCCCGACGGCACCGAGAGCTTTCACCCCACCGTCTCCGCCTGGGAGATCCGCCTGACGAAGCGGCTGTAACACACGGCCCACAAAAAAGGCGGGATTGCAGCCCACCGCTGCCGGGGACGGAAGAAGCAAAGCTCCCCCGACCTGCACACCCCATGCCTTCCCCCTGGGGGAAGGGGGACCGCGCCAGCGGTGGATGAGGGAAAGCCGTCTGCGCAGCATGTGAAAAGCCGCCCGCATAGCGGGCGGCTGAAGTTTCGTTCCTCTTTATTCGGTTTCCGTCTCGTACAGCTTCCCCACGGCGTCGAAGCCCTGCTGCCGGTAGGTGACCGAGGAGATGCGTTTTTTCGGCAGACCGTACTTGGCGTTGTAGCCGAACAGATTCACATACCGCGCCAGATCGTCCTCCTCCGCGTCCATGGCACACAGCAGCTCATAGGTGGCGTGGGTGTCGTCGATGGCCCGGTGGGTGTTCTGAGACGCCAGCGCGTAAGCCTCCACTGCGTCGCAGAGCCGGTGGGGATAGGGCCGGCGGTCCTTGTAGACGGTCAGCGCGTCGAGAAAGAGCGCCCCGCGCAGCGCCCCGGCCAGAGAGTAGGCGTCCAGCAGGTAATACAGAAACAGCAGATCGAACTGTGCATTATAGGCCACGACAAGCGTCCTGCCGTGCCCCAGCATCCCGGCCAGGGCCCGCGCGGCCTCGTCCTTGCCCACTCCGCCGCGCAGCATGTCCTCCGTGATGCCGGTCAGCTCCGTGATGTGCCGCGGCAGCTCCCTGCCCGGCGACAGCCGGATGAACTCGTCGTATTCCTCGGCCTCACCCTGCGCCGACACGCGCAGCATCGCCAGCTCGATCACCTCGTCCCGCCTGGGCACAACGCCCGTGGTCTCGGTATCCAGCACGAGGATGGAATCAAATTGTGCGAACAGCGAATCCAGCATAGCCATCTCTTCTCTCACAAAGCCGCGGCAGGGACTGTTGATCCCTGCCGTGCTTTTTCTTTTTATTTGATGATCTCGTTGACCTTGGCCTCCACCTTGCGGGCGATGTCCTCGGGCACGATGCCGGTTTTCACGACCTTGTCGAAGATCTCGCCGCAGGTTTTCTTGTTGAAGAGCTTGATGGGGTACTTGAGCAGCTGCGGGGCGTATTCCTTGATGACGGCCGCGGTCTTTTCGTTATCGAACAGTTCCTTGACGGTCAGAGTTCTGAATTCCATGGGAAAGCTCCTTTCGCATTAAGATACGATCATTATAATGACTATATGATGGCGAAAAGCCAAAAAGCTTTTTGCCGCGCGGCTTTGCCGCGCAGCCAAACAGTATAGCTGTTTGGCCATATATTCATTG
>ONSQ01000093.1 GCA_900320465.1 uncultured Eubacteriales bacterium | reverse complement strand
TTATCCCTCTGGATGAACTGATGAAACAGGAAACGGCATGACCCGTAAGTCATGCCGTCCCTGCAAAACACTATAAAACTGTTTTACGACACCCGCCCATTTTCGGCCTCTGTTTTTTTGCTTTCCGGCCATCGTTCTTGACCGTGGCCGGGAAAGTGCGATACAATCAAGGACAGAATAAAGAAAAAGGAAGTGAGGAGCGTGCGCATCCTTCATATTGCGGACCTGCATTTCGGAAAAACGGTCCACGGCGTCTCCATGCTGGAAAACGGCGACCAGGACGCCTGGGTCGACCGCTTTCTGGCCCTGGCCGATGAAAAAAAGCCGGACGCTGTCGTCATCGCCGGGGATGTCTATGACCGCAGCGCCCCGTCCGGCGACGCGGTGGAACTGCTCAGCCGCCTTTTGACGGGGCTGGCGGAAAAGCAAATCCCCGTCATGATGGTGGCGGGCAACCACGATTCCGCCCAGCGGCTGGCCTTTGCGCGCCGGATGTTGTCCCGGCAGGGCCTGTACATCTCCCGGCCGCTGTTCGGCTCGGAGGAGTTGGAGCATGTGACGCTCCGGGATGCGTATGGGCCGGTGACCTTCTGGCTGATGCCCTACGTCTATCCGGCGCTGATCGCCCAGGCGTTGGGCGAGGAGACGGCCAGAGATTATGACGGGGCCGTGCGTGCCCTGCTGGAGCGTCAGCATGTCGACAAAACGGCGCGCAATGTGCTCATTGCCCATCAGAACGTGACCGCCCACGGCGCGGAGGCGGCGCGGGGCGGTTCGGAATCCATGGTGGGCGGCGTGGGGCAGATCGACTACCGCTGCTTCGACGACTTTGACTATGTGGCGCTGGGGCATATCCACGCGGCCTACGCCGTCGGGCGCGAGAGCGTGCGTTATGCCGGCTCGCCGCTGTGCTACCATTTCAACGAGACCCGCCAGGCCCGCAAGGGCCCGGTGCTGGTGGAGCTGGGGCCAAAGGGCACGGTGGACATCGAGGTGCTTCAGATCGAGCCGCTGCACCCCATGCGGGAGCTGCGCGGCAGCCTGGAAGAACTGCGCGCGCAGGAACTGGCCTGCCCCAGAGAAAAGGAATATCTGCGCCTGGTGCTGACAGATCAGCGCCTCAGCCCGGAGATCTCCGCCTTTTTCGACGAGCTGTTCCGCTCGCGCGGCAGCGTGCTGATGGAAAAATGCTCGGAATACGATCCCTTCCGGGAAAATGCCGATGCGCCTGAGCGCAGCGCGCTGGAGCAAAAGAGCATCCGGGAGCTGTTTGGTGATTTCTATACCGAGCGCAGCGGCGGTGACGGCCCGGCGGAGGAGGATCTGGGGTTGCTGGCCTACGCCGAAGAGCTAAGTCATCACGCCGACGTCCATGGCCCGGCACTCACGGACCAGATCGAAAAGCTTCTGGCGTTCATCGCAAGACAGGAGGCGAAGGCATGAGACCACTGAGCCTGGAAATGACCGCGTTCGGCTCCTACGCGGAGCGGACGCTGCTGCCCTTTGAGGAACTCAGACATGGGCTGTATCTCATCACCGGCGATACCGGGGCGGGGAAAACCACGATATTTGACGCCATCACCTTTGCCCTCTTCGGGGTGGCCAGCGGCGCGGACAGAAAAAGCGACATGCTGCACTGCGACTATGTGCCCAAATCGACGGATACGGTGGTACGTCTGCGTTTTTCCCAGAGCGGCAAGGAGTACCTCGTCGAGCGGCGGATCCATTTCAGCAAAAAGCGCGGCACGGATGATCAGTACGGCGACGGAACGGTGGACGCGCTGCTGCAGTGCGGCGATGCCGCGGCGATCGAGGGCGCAAAAAAAGTCACGGAACGCTGCGAGGAGCTGTTGGGGCTGAATGCAGAGCAGTTCAGCCGCATCATCATGCTGGCGCAGGGGGAGTTCAAAAAATTTCTGAAAGCCAGCAGCGACGAGAAAAATGAGATTCTGGGTAAGCTGTTTGACAACTCGGTTTATGTGTACTATCAGAACCTTCTGATCGGGGCGCGGGATACGCTGAAAGGGCGGCGCGGCGCGGCAAACGAGGCGCTGCGCAGTCTGATGGAGATTACGTTCCAACGCCCGGAAAGCTTCCGCGGCAAGGAACAGGAGGCTTTTCTGCCGGGGCATCCGGAGCTGGTGGAGAATCTGAGCGCGTTGGTGGAGGAAGAGAGCGAGGAGCTTGCCCTGCGGCGAAAAGAGCGGGACGAGGCCTTTGAACAGCTGGCCGAAACGAGCCGGAAAATGGGCGAGGCCGAGACCATGAACGCCCTGCTGCTCGAGCTGGAGCGGGAGACGGAAAAGCTTGCCGCCCTGGAGGCGCGCGACACCGAGATGAAGGAGCGCCAGGGGCTTGTAGAGCGCGTCGAGCGGGCGCTGCACACGGCGCTGCCGGCCGTAAAAGCGGCCGAAATGGCCGAAGAGGAGCTGGGGCTCACTCTCACGGAGATCGAGGATCTGCGCGAAGAGCTTTCGGAGATCAGCCGCGCCGTGGCGCAGAGCGAGGCCACGGTCGCAGCCGACGCGGAGCAGGAGGCGGAAAAGCGCGCGCTGGAAAAGAGCGTGCACAGCCTTGCGGAGCTCCTGCCGCTCTATGAACAGCTGCGGCAGAAGCAGGAGGAGCGGGAGAAGGCGGCTTCTTCGCTGGAGGCGACGGAGAAGGAGCGCGGCGAGGAAGAGGCGGCGCTCGCGGAAACGGAGCGGGAGCTGGAAAGCCTGCGCGAGGAGCTGGAAGCCCTGGACGGCGCGGAGGCCGCTCTGGAGAGCTGCCGCACGCTGGCCTCTCAGGCGGCGGAGCGCCTGGACGCGCTGGCCGGAGAGAACGGACTGGGGCGCGAAATTACCGCGATCGGCGAGCGCGAAGCGGCCCTTGCGGGAGATAGGGAACGGCTGCTGAGACTGACCGGGACCGCCGCGGAGGCCGCGGGACGGGCAGACGGGCTGTATCAGAAATTCATCGCGGCCCAGGCCGCGCTTCTGGCGGACGATCTGCGCCGGACACTGACGGAAAAGGACGAGGCTCTGTGCCCGGTGTGCGGCACGGCGCTGCACCGGCATGATCTGGGTGCGCTTGCCTCTCTGCCGGACGAGACCCCCGGGCGGGCGGACGTGGACGCGGCGCGGCAGCGCGCCGAACAGGCCGAGCGGGAGCGCAGCGCGCTCTATGCCGCGGCGGAGGCAAAGGCTGCCGCGATCCGGGCCGGGAAGGAGGCGCTGGCGGCGAGAGGCGCGCGCCTGCTGCCGCTGTGCGATTCCTGGGAGAAGCTGACGGCGCCCGGCGTGCTCGGCGCCGCCGTTGCGCAGGCCCGGGCGGAGGCGGCGCGCTGCCGCGAGGAGCTGCGCGCGGCGGAGAAGAACAAGGCCTCCCGGGACGCCTTGCGCCAGGCGCTGCCCCGCAGGGAGCAGGCCCGGCAGCAGGCACGGGATCGGCTGACGGCTCTGACGGAGGCCGCACAGGCCCGGCAGGGACAGCTCCGGGGCGCGGAGGCGGCCATCCAGGTGCTCAGCGCCCAGCTGAAGACGGACGAGGCCACGGCACGCCGGGAGATGGCGGCTATGGAGGCGCGCATCACCGACATCAGAGGCCGCATCGAGAGCCACACCAGAGCGCTGGCGGAGGCGAAGAGCAGACGCGACACGGTGCTGGGCAGTCTGACGGAAAAGGAGAACGCCGCGCTGCGGCAGACGAAGGCGCGCGACGAGGCGCTGGAGACGCGCGAGAGGGTGCTGGCCCAGACGGGCTTTGAGAGCCCGGAGGCCGTGCGCATCTGTGCACAGGCCGCGGGCGCGCCGGACGCGGAGGCGTGGCTGCGCGCGGAGCGCAAGGCACTGAGCGAGCACGAGATCAGCAAGCGGGAGACACGCGAGCGCATCGCGACCCGCCGGGCCCAGACGGAGGGCCGGCAGCTTGTGGATATGGAGGCGCTGGAAGAGACCAGAGTACAGCAGAACGAACGCCACGAGCGACTGAACGACAGCGTCCGGACCCGGGAAAACCTGCTGGATAACAACCGCGCCACGCTGCAGAAGGCCGCAGCCATCCGCAGAAGCCTGGCCGAGACCGACGGGGCCTGGCGGCGGCTGGACGCGCTGGCCGCACTGGCCGGGGGAGCCAGCAGCGAGAGCGGCAAGCTGAGCTTTGACCGCTATGTGATGGGCACCATGTTCCGGGAAATCCTGGAGATGGCGAACCGACGGCTGGAACTGATGAGCGGCGGGCGTTACGAGCTGGTGCACAAGGTGGGCGCAGAGCGGCGCAACGCCAAGGCGGGGTTGGAGATCGAGGTGCTGGACCACGACACCGGGGTGCAGCGGCCCTCCGGCTCGCTGTCCGGCGGCGAGAGCTTTTTCACCTCGCTGGCTCTGGCGCTGGGACTGGCGGACGTGGTGCAGAACCACGCCGGAGGCAAGCGGATGGACGCGCTGTTCATCGACGAGGGCTTCGGCAGTCTGAGCGACGAGGCGCTGGACAGAGCGCTGGATGTGCTCAACGCGCTGACCGAGGGCAACAGACTGGTTGGCATCATCTCCCACGTGGACAAGCTGGACGAGAGCATCCCCCAGAAGATCCGCGTCAGGCACGGCGATAAGGGCAGCTCGCTGGCCATCGAGCTGGCGTAAGAGGACAGCGCAGAGACGGGCTCGGACGCGGAGCGGCCCTGCAGGGAAGCATACGGGGGGGTAAGCATTTTCTTCCTTACTCCGCCAAATCTGCGTCATTGACAAAGCCGCCGTTTCCCGATAGAGTGAGGGAGACAGATCGACAGCCTTAATGCGCACGCGCGCGGCAAAGGAGAGACAGTATGAACGAGTCGTTTGATTTACAGAAGCATATTGAACAGGGTGTGGAGAAGATCGTGGCGGACACGATCAAGGCCACGCTGAAAAATCCGAAGGAGAGCGCGTTCATGCTGCGCTTTGCCGCGGCCAGCCGAAAGGCCTCGGCAAGACGGCTGGAGCTGGAGCGCGAGGGACTGCATGTGCCCGGCTTTCTGATTGCCAGCATCACCAGCAGCTGCAATCTGCACTGCGCGGGCTGCTACTCCCGCTGCAACAACGCCACCGTGGACGAGGCGCCCGTGGCCCAGCTGCTGAGCACCGAGTGGCTGCGCGTCTTCCGGGAGGCCGAGGAGCTGGGCGTCAGCTTCATCATGCTGGCCGGCGGCGAGCCGCTGATCCGGCGGGACGTGGTGGAGGCCGCGGGAAACATGCCCAACATCATCTTCCCGATCTTCACCAACGGCACCTTCCTGGACGAGCGCTATTTCCAGCTGCTGGACCGCTGCCGCAATCTGGTGCCGGTGCTGAGCATCGAGGGCGAGCGTGAGATCACCGACGCGCGCCGCGGCGAGGGCATCTATGACCTGGTCACCGAAAACATGCGGAAGTTCCGGGACAAGGGGCTGATCTTCGGCGCCTCCATCACGGTCACCACCGAGAATCTGCGGGAGGTCACGTCCCGCGCTTTCGTGGATAAGCTGGCGGAGCAGGGCTGCCGTCTGATCATCTATGTGGAGTTCGTGCCGGTTACGGACGAGGCGGCGTATCTTGCTCCCGGCGAGGCGGAGCGGGCCGTCCTGGCGCAGGCTATCGACGAGAGGCGCGGCGAGCGGGACGACGTGGTGCTGCTGTCCTTCCCCGGGGACGAGCTGGCCATGGGCGGCTGCATGGCCGCGGGGCGCGAGTTCTTCCATATCAACTCCCACGGCGGCGCGGAGCCCTGCCCCTTCTCGCCCTATTCGGACGTGAACGTGAAGGACACCTCGCTGCGGGACGCCATTGCCTCGCGCTTGTTTGACGCCCTGCGGGAGCAGCACGTCCTGTCGGAGGAGCATGTGGGCGGCTGCGTCCTCTTCACCCACCGCGCGGAAGTGGAGAAGATCGTCAAAGAGCTGAAAGAGTCGCGTCCATGAGAGTCTTTCACACCGGTGCGGAGATCATCGAGCGGCCGGACGTGTTCTACGGACGGAAAAACGCGGACTTCGGCCAGGGCTTTTATCTGACCGGACTTCGGCCAGGGCTTTTATCTGACGCCGGACCGGGATTTCGCCTGCCTGTGGGGCGGCGAGGGCAGCGTGGTCAACCGCTATGAGCTGGAGCTGGAGGGACTGACGGTCAAGCGCTTTGAGCGGGACGCCGACTGGTTCGACTATATCTTTCACAATCGGCGGGGACGGGACGGCCTGGATGCGGACGTGGTGATCGGACCCATTGCCAACGATACGGTGTTTGACACGCTGGGCATGATCGGCAGCGGATTTCTCAAGCCGGAGGAGGCGCTGCGGCTGCTGGAGATCGGCCCGGTGTATACGCAGATCGCGCTCAAAAGTCCCCGTGCCGCGGCGCAGCTGCGCTTCCTCGGCGCGGAGAAACTGCCGGAGCCCGATCGGGAACGGCTGGCGCGGGAGCAGGAGGCCTATCAGCGCGCCTTTGCGGAACAAATGGAAAAGCTGGCGGAGGAGAGCGGAATCGTTCGACACCGCAGAAAAGAAGGAAAACGCCTGGGGGCGAATGCGTACGGATGTACGGACTCGCCTCCAGGCGTTTTGTTTACCGGGAGGGGAA
>ONSQ01000088.1 GCA_900320465.1 uncultured Eubacteriales bacterium | reverse complement strand
TGGGGGAAGCTGTCGCGAAGCGACTGATGAGGGGAACGGTTGTCTCAAAAAAGCTCAGATATCCTCGTCCTCGTCGGCCCAGGTCAGCGCGCAGCGTACCGCCTTGTGCCAGCCGTGCAGCAGATCGTGACGCTCGTCGTCGTCCATGTCGGGGCTGAACACCCGGTCGATGGCCCAGTTGTCCCGGATATCGTCCAGACTCTTCCAGTAGCCCACGGCCAGACCCGCCAGATACGCCGCGCCCAGCGCCGTGGTCTCGATGCACTTGGGACGGTAGACCTCGCAGTCGGTGATATTGCTCTGGAACTGCATGAGGAAGTTGTTGGCACAGGCGCCGCCGTCCACCTTCAGCCCGGTGATGGGGATGCCCGCGTCCTGCTCCATGGCGGTGACGATGTCGTTGGTCTGGTAGGCCAGCGATTCCAGCGTGGCGCGGATCAGGTGCGCCCGGCCGAAGCCGCGCGTCAGACCCACGATCGCGCCGCGGGCGCGCTGGGACCAGTAGGGGGCGCCAAGACCCGTGAAGGCCGGCACCACATAGCCGCCCGCACTGTCGGCGACGGACTCGGCATAGCGCTGGCTCTCCTTGGCGTTGGTGATCACCGCCAGCTCGTCGCGCAGCCACTGCACCGCCGCCCCGGCCACAAACACGCTGCCCTCCAGGGCGTACTCCACGTGATCCTCAAAGCCGACGGCGATCGTGGTCACAAGACCGCTGCGGCTCATGACCGGCTCGATGCCGGTGTTCATCAGCAGAAAGCAGCCGGTGCCGTAGGTGTTTTTCATCTCGCCGGGCTTGAAGCAGCACTGGCCGAACAGCGCGCACTGCTGGTCGCCCGCCGCGCCGGAAATCGGGATCTCGCCGCCGTAAAGCTCAAAGCTGCTCTTGCCGTATACGTGGCTGGAGGGCTTGACCTCCGGCAGCAGGCTGGCGGGGATGTCCAGCAGCTGCAAAAGCTCCTCATCCCAGCAAAGGTCGTGGATGTTGTAGAGCATCGTGCGGCTGGCGTTGGTCTGGTCGGTGACGTGGACCGCGCCGTCCGTCAGCTTCCAGATCAGCCAGGTGTCGATCGTGCCGAAGAGCAGCTCGCCCTTTTCGGCCCGCGCGCGGGCGCCGGGCACGTTGTCCAGCAGCCACTTGATCTTCGAGCCGGAGAAATAGGCGTCAGGCACCAGACCCGTCTTGGCGCGGATCTTGTCGCTCCAGCCGGCCTTGACGATCCCGTCGATGATGTCCGAGGTGCGGCGGCACTGCCAGACAATGGCGTTGGCGATCGGCTCGCCGGTGTTCTTGTCCCAGATCACGGTGGTCTCGCGCTGGTTGGTGATGCCGATGGCGGCAATGTCCGAGGCGGTCACGCCCAGCTTGCTCATGGCGCTGCGCGATACCTCCAGCGTGGTGTCCCAGATCTCCTCCGCGTCGTGCTCGACCCAGCCGGGCTTGGGGAAAATCTGGCGGAATTCCTTCTGGGCGGTGGAGCAGATGTTGCCCGCACGGTCAAAGAGAATGCAGCGCGAGGAGGTGGTTCCCTGGTCCAGGGACATGATGTATTTCATGCAAAACGACTCCTATCCATATTCTTTTCCGGGTTGATATACAAGTATTGTAGTACGTTTCGCCCAAACATGCAACGGAAAAGTTGGGGCGCGCAGAATCCGAAGAATTTGTAAAGAAAGCGAAAAAGGACTTGGAAATGACCGGCAAAGTGGTATAGTAAAAAAAGAACCCTTGCCAATTCATCAAGAATAAGGAGCAAAAGCGTATGTTGGTCGGCATCTTTGCCCTGCTTTCTCTCGCCGCTGCCGTGGTCTACGGCCTGGCGGCCCATCCGGCTCCGGGCCAGCTGTGGCTGTGCGCGCTGATCTTCGTACTGGGGATATTGGCGCTGAGCGTGCTGTTCCTGCTGGGCGCTGCGATCGTCAGCCTCTTCATCCCCAATAAGTGGCCCCGCGAAAAGCAAAACGCCCTCTGCCGCTTTTATCTCGCCTGGGGCGGCGGGATGCTGTGTACCTACTGCCGCGTGAAAACCCACGTCACCGGAATGGAAAAGCTGCCCACGGACAGCCGGTTTCTGATGGTCTGCAACCACCGCTCCGCCTTCGACCCGCTGAGCCTGTTCTTCCCCCTGCGGCGCTATAACCTGGCCTACGTCTCCAAGCCGGAGAATCTGGCCCTGCCCGTGGTGGGGCGCATCGCGCTGGGCAGCGGCTGCCTGCCCATCCGCCGCGGCGAGGACCGGGAAGCCCTGCGCTCTATCCTGGCGGCGGTGGATTACCTCAAGCGGGATATCTGCAGCATCTGCATCTACCCCGAGGGCACCCGCAGCAAGACCGGCGGGCTGCTGCCGTTCCACCACGGCTCGTTCAAGATCGCCCAGCGGGCCAACGTGCCCCTGGTCATCTGCGCCTGCAGCGGCTCGGAGCAGGTGAAGAAGAATATGTTCCTGCGCACGACACACGTGTATCTGGACGTCCTCGAGGTGGTGGACGCCGCACAGGTGCGCGCCATGTCCACCGCGGAGTTGAGCGATCACGCCCGCGAGAGGATCGAAAAGGCGCTTGCCGAGCGGGAGGGAAAGGCATGAAGGTCGCGCTGATTACCGGCTCGTCGCGAGGCATCGGCGCCGCTGCGGCGCGGGAGCTGTCCGACGCGGGCTACGCCGTCTGCATCAACTATATCGAGCGCGAGGACAAGGCCGAGGAGCTGGCCGCCGCGCTGCGGGCCGAGGGCCGGGCCGTCATCACCCACCGCGCCGACGTGGCCGACGCCGCGGCCGTGAACGAAATGGTCCGCCGCGTGGAGCGCGAGCTGGGCTATGTGACGCTGCTGGTCAACAACGCCGGCATCGCCGAGCAGCACCTGTTCCAGGACATCACACCGGAATGGTGGGAGCGTATTTTCGCCGTCAATCTGGGCGGCTGCTTCCACTGCACCCAGGCGGTGCTGGGCCATATGCTGCACGAGCACGACGGCTGCATCATCAACGTCAGCTCCATCTGGGGCAGCCACGGCGCCAGCTGCGAGACCGCCTATTCCGCCACCAAGCACGCCATCATCGGGCTGACCCGGTCGCTGGCCGCGGAGCTGGCCCCCAGCCACATCCGCGTCAACTGCGTGGCGCCCGGCGTCATCGACACCGATATGGTCCAGGTGCTGGGCCGCGAGACGCTGGACAGTCTGGCCCGCGAGGCCATCCCCATGGGCCGTCTCGGCACGTCGGAGGAGATCGCGAAGGCCATCCGCTTCCTGGCCGACGAGGCCAGCTACACCACCGGCCAGGTGCTGGGCTGTGACGGCGGATTTATTATTTAGGGAAACACGGTCATATAGCGCTGCGGCGCTGAAGGCAGCATAAAGGAGGCACATATGCTTTATACGGATTCGTTTGCTTCTCCGCTGGGGGAGATGCTGCTGGTCAGCGACGGCACGGCGCTGTGCGGCCTGTACTTTGAAGGACAGAAATATGTTCCGGCGCTCCCGGAGGCAAAGAAAGAACCCTCCCTGCCCGTTTTTCAATCGGCGCGTGCCTGGCTCGAGCGCTATTTCGCCGGGGAGAAGCCCGAAACCGATCTGCCGCTGCGCGCGGCGGGAACGGAGTTTCAGCGCGCGGTCTGGGAGCTGCTGAAGGAGATCCCGTACGGCGCGAGAGTGACTTACGGCGAGCTCGCGGACACGCTGGCGGCGCGGCGGGGCAGACCCTGCCCGGCCCGGGCGGTCGGCGCGGCGGTGGGACGAAACCCGATCAGCGTGATCGTGCCCTGTCACCGGGTGATTGGCGCCGACGGCTCGCTGACCGGCTACGCCGGCGGACTGGAGCGGAAGCGCGCGCTGCTGGAGCTGGAGGGAGCGGGACGGTGAACGACGCGATCCGCGAGCTGGACGTGCACGGCATGACCCTTTACCAGGCCCGGATCGCCATCGACGCCGCGCTGCGGCGCGCAAAGGGCGTGTATCGGCTGCGCGTCATCCACGGCTATCACGGCGGCACCGCGCTGCGCGACGGCATCCGCAAGCACTACGCGGCAAACAAGGCCGTCCTGCGCGTCGAGCTGGGGCTGAACCCCGGTGAAACCGACCTTGTCCTGCGCGAATTTTAGATCGCCGCGGGCTTTGTGCCACTGAATAACCCGGTGCGGTGTAAGAGCGCCGCGGGACGGGCGGTTTCAATTGACAGGCCGTAAAGGAATATGGTATAAATGATAAGCTGGTTTTCTTAAGCCAGCTATACGGAGGGTTACCGAAGCGGGGACGTTTGCGAGCGCCGCCGGGGGCGGAAGAAGCGAGCAAAAAGGAGTGGCAGCGGTCGAAATCTTGCGAGCGAAAAGCGAGCAGAAGATTTCGGGCACCGCAACAGGACATAACGGGGCGGCTCCGCCCACACAAACAAATATCGTCGTTATCTACCGAAAGGGAGGTAACATACACGGAGGGTTACCGAAGCGGTCATAACGGGGCGGTCTTGAAAACCGTTAGGGCGAAAGTCCACGCGGGTTCGAATCCTGCACCCTCCGCCACATTGGTACACAGGCTATGATACAATAGCCTGTGTACTTTTTTGCGTATCTACCCGGGAAAACCCTTGATATAAAGGCAAAGCGAGACAGGTGGGTGCAAATTTGCATCTGCCTGCCTCGCATTTTTGGTTTTTTCGGTTTTTGCACTCAGGTTGTAAGCCCCAAATTTGCACCCACCCCTTACACTTTTTGGCGTTTCTCAAGATTCGCCAAAAGGTTCAGATCTGGCCTCAAGCGTAAAAGTGCCTGCTTTTATCAAACTAATAAAGCATTTAGTGCAGCAGCGAGAGCTTTCTTCGGACGCTTAACTATACTTGTTGCAATATCTAATCCCTATTTGCTTTTTTCATGTTCTCGTTTCACTCAGAACACAATAGTCGCAATACATTCACAAAGCTCTTGATGAAACAATTCTATGCAAATCATTTTGTAAAGGCCACTATTATCATTCACGGCTTCCAGAAACGCCGCACTTACCGGATACACCTGACCACCTCCCTCCGGACATAAAAAGAGAGCCGTTGTCACACGACTCTCCGAATAATCGATTTTTAAATCAGTTTATATGCTTTCTTTTTTATGCATCAGATGGATCCCTATATGCCCTATGCCAAGAATAATCACAGCAACACCTAATATCGCATTTCGTCCATATATTGCCAAAAGCATAAACGCCAATACAGGAAGAGTTGCACCTGCTACTGGAACCCCCAGCATACTGCTGTAAAAATCCTTCATAGTCTTTTCACTTTTAAAATAGCGAATCCAATAAACCTCATATAAAACCATCATTGCGAAAGCTGCAATCAGCCACCAGTTCCACAGCGACCATGGTTTCACGTTAAAATCACTGAAGATCAAAACCAAACACGATACCAACACTTCTCCAACTCTCTCAAATGCCAGCAGTATCTTGTTCTCATTTACCGCATACTTTTCGTAATCCTTAGGCTGGTTCTTTGTCCATATCAGGTTTGGAACCATGAGTAATGTTAAAAAAATCAGACCTACATATGAAAAACCAAAATGCACTCTATTACCTCCATCGAAGCTTGTATTTTAAAACATTTTTCGGACAGGCATCAATACATGCTCCACACTGAATGCATTCGGTGCATTTCTCATTTATCCCTTCCGAAGTCATTGACTTTACATCTAATCCCATAGGACAAGACTTATTACATTGTCCACAAGAAATGCACGCATCCTTATCAGCTTCAACATGCAACTGAGGAAGATGAAGCCATCGCCCTAATGTACTTCCGATAACCATAAACGGAGCCATCCAACAAATATAATGGCATGAAGCTCTTCGGCCATGGAACAAAGCTGGTAACACCAAAATCAAGATAACCCCATAGTAAATCACATAGTTGTAAATATCCGCTATTGAGATTCCATGATCCGTCATATAAAACGGATCGATCGTCACATCATTTTTCCCCAGGACGAATGTTACGATTATTGCAATTATCCATATTATCCAGATCACATACTTTATCTTGTTTCGCCATCCTTGTTTCGCAGGTTTCGGATTGCACATGAAAAGGCACTCCTGAAGCCCTCCCGCCGGACAAAGATACCCGCACCAAGCCCTACCAAAAAACATGGAAAGAACAAGCATTGCGACAAACACAATAAAGCTCCCGTTCATGATATGTTCGGAAGCCGCCTGGATAATAAGATATGGAGAAAAATACCATATGGTGATTGGAAACAAAAGAAAAGAAATCACCAATATTGTTTTCCTTACTCTCTGCCTCATACACCTTGGGCCTCCTTGCTATTCAGTATTTTCTTAGCCTTGTCACACCATTTTAGATATGCCTCATAGGTATCGACTCCGAAAGATGCCGTCAGATAATAATAAACATGATCTTCTTCATCCATAACCTTTTCTAAGGTATCGCAATAAGATTTCAGCAATTTCAAATCTGCTTCTATTTGTTCTTCAAAAATCTCAATATTGCGTATAGACACCGACTTGCTATCCGCACCGCCAAAAAACAGTTTCAACAGTGTTTCATACTTCAACTCATTACTTGCCTGTTCTTCTTGCAGCCAGTTTTTGAGTGCTTCTTTTCCAGCCTCTGTAATGTGATAAGTAAGTTTTTCGCGCCCACCCACAGATGTATCACTCTTTGTAATCAGACTGCCACTTTCCATATCCTTCAAAGCCGGATATATGTTTCCGAAACTTCCCTTCCAGAAGAAACTGATGGCTCCGTCAATTCGCTTTTTTATATCATATCCGGATAAATCCTCATGACTGAGAAGTCCCAGTATTACCATATCGATTTTTCTTTCCCGTGCCATATCAATCTCCTTATGTATCTATATGATATATCTATTTGATATAATAGCGACATTTAAGAGAAAAATCAAGCACATTTTTAGAATTCTTTCAGCGTGAAGCTTACCTCCCACAAGCTTCCATAGCTTGTATCGCTGACCAGCTTCACCTGATATCCGTCAA
>ONSQ01000086.1 GCA_900320465.1 uncultured Eubacteriales bacterium | reverse complement strand
AAGTCCTATGGCAGAAAGAAAACCAAGGAATACAAGGCTGTCTTCCCGAAGGTGATCTACCAGCCGGGCACCATTACCGCCATCAGCTATGACGCAAAGGGCGCGGAGATCGCAAGGGAGACCATGCGCACCGCAGAAGGCGAGACAGAGCTTTGCCTCCGTCCGGACAGGACCGCGCTGCGCGCCGACGGGCAGGATCTCTGCTATCTGGCGATCGACCTAACCGGCCTGGATGGGATCACCAAATCCTCGGAGGATGTACCCGTTACCGTGACGGTAAGCGGCGCGGGCAGCCTGCTGGCTCTCGGCTCCGCCAAGCCGAACATGGGAGAGTGCTTTACCGAAAAGACTCACACCACCTATTACGGGAAGGCGCTGGCTGTGATCCGC
The DNA here is from genome assembly GCA_900320465.1 of uncultured Eubacteriales bacterium. Taxonomy (GTDB): domain Bacteria; phylum Bacillota; class Clostridia; order Oscillospirales; family Oscillospiraceae; genus Limivicinus. The sequence continues at coordinate 6,646 of ONSQ01000086.1, read as the reverse complement.
GCGGGGGACAGCACGGGAAGAATCCAGGTCAAGGTCAGCGCGCCCGGCATAGCGGAACAATGCGTGGAGCTGACTGTGGGGTAAATAACAATCACTCGCATGGCGTCGTCGGTCGCGGGGGGATCCATGTGCTCTCCGCTGTCCATTTGAAAATGATAAAGCGCGTCCTGCCATGATATTTGTCCGTGGCAGGACGCATACAATCGACACTGTAAGAAGATTCTCGGTAGCCCTTGACAAAATTTGAATTGAAAGTATGGTATAAAACAATGGGCTTCAGTCATGAGTCAAAATATGCCAAATTACATGCCAATTCGGTTTTTTAGTTTGCTCCTTCTTGGATATTTGTAGAGAATATTTTCATAAAACTGGCTCGTATCAACTGGTTTTAGGCGCTTCTGGGCACTTATAGAAATTATATCCCCCGTTTCCCGGCCAACTGTACGGCGGAGATAATTCTGCCGGATGGCCGAAAGGAAACCGTGAGAGCAGGAAACTATCAATTTACGAGATAAAAATCTTCTAACCCCCAAATGAATCCAATTGTGAGAAACCTGGAATGGAGGACATCATGAAACGTGAATTTTGGTTCATCGTCGGCAGTCAGTTTTTGTACGGGCAGGACGTGCTGGACACCGTGGACGCCCGCGCCAAAGAAATGGCGGCGGAGCTGAGTAAGGTTCTTCCGTACCCGCTGGTGTATAAAGTCACGGCCAAGACCAACAAGGAGATCACCGACGTGATCAAAGAGGCCAATTACCGGGACGAGTGCGCCGGAATCGTCACCTGGTGCCACACCTTCTCTCCCAGCAAAATGTGGATCAACGGGCTTGCCAATCTCCAGAAGCCCTACTGCCATCTGGCGACCCAGTACAACAAGGAGATCCCCAACGACGAGATCGACATGGACTTCATGAACCTGAACCAGGCCGCCCATGGCGACCGGGAGCACGGCTTCATCGCCGCCCGCCTGCGTCTGCCGCGCAAGGTCATCGCCGGCTTCTGGCAGGACGAGAAGATCCACAAGCGCCTCTCCGACTGGATGCGCGCCGCCGTGGGCGTGGCCGTCAGCAAAAAGATGAAGGTCATGCGCTTTGGCGACAACATGCGCGAGGTGGCCGTCACCGAGGGCGACAAGGTGGAGGTGCAGACCAAGCTCGGCTGGCAGGTGAACACCTGGGCTGTGGGCGATCTGGTGAAAGAGATGGGCAAGGTCACGGAAGCCGAGATCGACGCGCTGGTGGCTGAGTATGAGGCCAATTACGACATTGCCACCGACAACACCGCCGCCATCCGCTATCAGGCGCGGGAAGAGATCGCCATGAAGAAGATGCTGGATCGGGAAGGCTGCAGGGCCTTCACCAACACCTTCCAGGATCTCTACGGCATGGAGCAGCTGCCGGGTCTGGCGAGCCAGCATCTGATGGCCCAGGGCTACGGTTACGGCGGCGAGGGCGACTGGAAGGTGTCCGCCATGACCGCCATCCTCAAGGCCATGGGCGAGAACGGCAATGGTGCTTCCGGTTTCATGGAGGACTATACCTATCATCTGGTGGAGGGGCAGGAGTACTCCCTCGGCGCACACATGCTGGAGGTCTGCCCATCTCTGGCGGCGGACAAACCCCGGATCGAGACCCACCACCTTGGTATCGGCATGAACGAAAAGGACCCCGCCCGTCTGGTGTTTGAGGGCAAGGCCGGCAAGGGTATTGTTGTCTCTCTGATTGATATGGGAGGCAGGCTCCGCCTGATCGTGCAGGACATCGAGGCCGTCAAGCCCATCCTGCCGATGCCGAACCTCCCGGTTGCCCGCGTCATGTGGCGTGCGATGCCCGATCTCACCACCGGCGTGGAGTGCTGGATCACCGCCGGCGGTGCCCACCATACGGTACTTTCCTACGACGTGACCGCTGAGCAGATGCGCGACTGGGCGCGGATGATGGACATTGAGTTTGTCCACATCACGAAGGACACAACGCCCGAGAAGCTGGAAGAAGAGCTGCTGGTCAAGGACCTGGTATGGAAATTAAAATGATGGATCTGACAAAGACTGTATTGGGCATCGAGCTGGGCTCGACCCGGATCAAGGCCGTCTTGATTGACGACAAGCATCTCCCCATCGCAAACGGAGATTATGAGTGGGAAAACCAGCTCGTGAACGGCGTATGGACTTACAGCATGGAGGCCGTACATACCGGGCTGCAGACCTGCTTTGCCAATCTGAAAGCCGATGTAAAGGCCAAGTTCGGCGTGGCGCTGACCACCGTGGGCGCGATTGGTATCTCCGCCATGATGCACGGCTATCTGCCCTTTGACAAGGACGGCAACCAGCTTGCAGAGTTTCGCACATGGCGCAACACCATCACGGGCGAGGCCGCCGAGGAGCTGACGGCACTCTTTGGCTTCAACATTCCCCAACGCTGGAGCATCGCCCATCTGTATCAGGCGATTCTCAACCATGAGGAGCATGTGAAGGACCTTGCGTTCCTTACCACATTGGCAGGCTATATTCATTGGCAGCTCACCGGGGAGAAGGTCATGGGCATTGGCGAGGCCAGCGGCATGTTCCCCATTGACAGCGAAAAGCGGGACTATGACGAGGGCATGGTGCAGAAGTTCAAGGCCCTGACAGGGATTGACCTGCACGCTATACTCCCCAAGGTGCATGTTGCCGGAGAGAACGGCGGAAACCTCACTGAGAGCGGTGCACGCTTCCTTGATCCAATCGGAACGCTGCAAGCAGGTGTTCCGATTGCTCCCTGTGAAGGGGACGCGGGAACCGGCATGGCGGCCACCAACTCCGTCCGGGTGCGGACAGGCAATGTCAGCGCGGGTACCTCGGATTTCGCCATGATTGTCACGGATAAGCCTCTCGGCGTTCACCGGGAGATCGACATGGTGACTACGCCGGACGGTCTGCCGGTCGCTATGGTGCACTGCAACAATTGCACGAGCGACATCAACGCCTGGGTCAATCTCTTCTCGGAGTTTGCCGAGGCCATCGGCGCGCCGCAGGATAAGGGAAGGCTGTTCACACTGCTGTTCAACAAGGCATTGGAGGGCGAAGCAGACTGCGGCGGACTCATGAGCTTCAACTACTTCTCCGGCGAGGGCGTCACCGATCTGGATGAAGGGCGGCCTGTGTTCGCCCGGATGCAAAACAGCCGCTTTACCCTTGCCAATTTCATGCGGACGCATCTGCTCTCCGCGCTGGCAACCTTGAAGATCGGGCTGGATATCCTGACCCAGACCGAGCAGGTGCCCATCGACAAGCTCACCGGCCACGGCGGTTTCTTCAAGACGCCGGAGGTGGGGCAGCGGGTGCTGTCCGCCGCGGTGGGCGCTCCTGTGTCCGTGATGGAGACCGCCGGGGAAGGCGGCCCCTACGGCATGGCGCTGCTGGGCGCGTATATGCTCTGGAAAGACGAGGGCGAGAGCCTGCCGGATTATCTGGATCATAAGGTCTTCGCCAATGCCAGGTCCACAACGCTGATGGCGGAGGACAAGGACGTGGCGGGCTTCAATGTTTTTCTGACCCGGTATAAGAAAGCGCTGCCTGTGGAAAAGGCAGCGATCGAGGTGATCTGAGATGCTGGAAGAACTGAAACGCGAAGTCTGTGAGGCGAATCTCCTCCTGCCCAAATATGGTCTCGTGACCTTCACCTGGGGCAATGTCTCCGGTATTGACCGGGAGACGGGCCTTATGGTCATCAAGCCCTCGGGCGTACCCTATGAGGGGATGACGGTCGAGGATATGGTCGTCGTCGATCTGGACGGCAAGGTCGTCGAGGGCAAGTGGAAGCCCTCCAGCGACACGCCCACCCATGTGGAGCTGTACAAGGCTTTTTCAAAGTGCGGCGGCATCGTCCACACCCACTCCCGCTGGGCCACCACTTTCGCCCAAGCGGGCCGGGGAATTCCAGCCATGGGGACGACGCAGGCGGATTATTTCTACGGCGAAATCTCCTGTACCCGGCCCATGACGGACGCGGAGATCCGGGGCGAGTACGAAAAAAAGACCGGCAAGGTGATCGTTGAGACCTTTGCCGACCGCGATCCCGCCGCCGTTCCCGGCGTGCTGGTCTATTCCCACGGCCCCTTTGCCTGGGGCACGGACGCCATGAACGCGGTGCACAATGCTGTCGTCATGGAGGAGGTAGCATTCATAGACTGGCACGCGATGATCCTCAATCCTACCCTCGGGCCCATGCAACAGACCCTGCTGGACAAGCACTACCTCCGCAAGCATGGCAAAAACGCCTACTACGGACAAGGTTAAGAGCTATGAAACAGAAAGAGCAGAGCGGCTTGATTGCTGCTCTGCTCTCACAGTATTACTTCTATTTACCCTTTTCAGCCGCGTCTTCGATCAGCGCGGTTACAATGGCGTTGAGCTGGGTGGCGTTCTTCGCGGTGATGACCGGCTTGCCGGTCCGTTCTTCCAGCGCCTTTCTTGCGATCCCGGCGACCTCGCCGCCCTTGCGGGCCACATCCATATTCTCCGAAAAGCTCTGCGGCTGCTCTGCCTTGGAGATATCCGTGGTAGATGTCTCGGCCAGCATGTTCAGCACGAGCTCCGTCGTGGTCATGTTGTCCCGTAGGTTTTCCTTTTTCAGCCCCTTGAGGCGCTTATACTGCCGGGTGGACATACCGGACCAGGCGCGGGTGATCTCATCGGTCAGGATGGCGTATTCCACGCCCTTCTGCACGCCGCGATCTTGCCATTCGTCCGTCAGTTCCTTCCGAACCTGGATGGCCTGCAGGCGCTGGTTGATCCATTCGCGCGTGTAACCCTTTTTCAGGTAGGTCTCCAGCGCCCGGTCGATGGCAAGCTCCGGGTCGATGGTCTCCTCAATGCGCTCACGACCCACTTGGGCCAGCCACAGTTTGAACGGCTCGGCCTTGGGGGAAGGGATCGACTGGATGATCCGCAGGAGTTGTTCAGTATCGGCCACATCGGTCAGGTAGCGCTTGCCATCGGCAGACTTCAATTTCAGTTGACTACAAATTGTAGTCAACTGCCCGCTCTCAGCTTTTATGCGTGTTTTCAAAACGCTCCAGTACTTTGCCGCATGCCGAGTATCAGGCTGCTCAGTTAAAACACGTACCACATCAACGATAGAGAAATACCACTCTTCCTTTTCTTCATCCCAGGCTGCACGGATGGGCTGATCTTCAAAAAGCTGGATCGCACTTGTGTTTTCCATAGCTCACACCTTCTCTTTTCTGTAAATCCAATATATCATAAACAACGACCGTTTTCCATACCGTTTCAGCCGAAGATGAGCTCGTGCAGGATGATCTCTTCGGCACGTTTCCGAATGCTGTTCATGCGTCTGACCCATTCCATTTGATCGGCCGCTTTGAGTGCTTCGTTCACGCCTTCCTGCTTGGCCATTTGGCGCGTGAGAAGATCCATGCGTTCCTCGCAGACCTGGTCTATCTCGGTCATGTGCCGGTAGAGCTTCCCGCCCGTAAGCAGATTGCTGTACAGGACCGGCCGATGCTCTTTCAGATACCGCTTCCGCATCCGGCCGTATTTGCCAATGGGCTGTAGTTCAACCTCTTCGATCACAAGATCGGGGAGAAGATAATCCCCAACCTGTGTATATGTACCACCCATCTGCTCAAAGAAAGATTTCTGCATTTTATTATCCTCCACATTTTGTCGTTTTTCCGCCTGCTAGAAAAAAGTTTCTGTGGACAGGCTCCGAAAGTACATCCAACAAACATCCAACGAGCGATGAACAGGCGAGTGTTGCTTTACCATATTTTTACTTTTTCGCCTGTTTACTAGAACTGGTTTTTAGCAGATGAGCGCCGAAGTGCATCTAACAAACATCTAACAAACTACGGTTTTTTTGCATCTGGCGCGGTTGCTGGACTTGCAGGCATGAGAGCCGAAAAAGCCTGAAAAATCAAGGCTTTTCGCGGTACGCGGCGACACGGCGCGGTACGCACTGGAACGGATTTTCTCAAATTCAGGTTCTAGTGCTCACTCCGGGCGTGCGGGTTCAAGTCCCGCCTCGCGCACCAGCTTAATCCCTTGAAAACACTGAGTTTTCAAGGGATTTTTGCTGTTCCGGGCTCATTTGACCCTAACCCTGACCCTAACGGCGCAGATTCGCAGCTCCTCGGATTGGAACGATACGAACCCATTGGATGCCGCGGGAAATCAGCCAGTGACGCGCTGCAGATATTGCTCCATGCGTTTGGCGCTGTCCTGTTTCATGCCGCCAGTCACATGGGCATAGACGTCCAGCGTGAAGGAGGCGGTATGATGGCCGAGGTTTTCCTGCACGGTCTTGATGTCGTCGCCTGCCTTCAAACTGTTTACGGCAAAGGTATGGCGGAGATCATGGAAGCGCACATTTTCCAGACCCAGGGCTTTCACGACCTTCTTGAAGGCCAGATAAACCGTCTGATTGCTCAGATACCGGCCGAGCTCGGTCGTGAAGACCAGATTATCCGCGTTGTTCCAGCCGTCGCCCGCCAGCTCCGCCCAGCGCTGCTGGCGGGCTTTCTGTTTTTTCAGCGCATCCATGACACCGTCAGCTGCCACGATCATCCGGGGCTTGTCGTTCTTCAAACTGCTGAATACATATTCCTTGCCGCCCTTGACCTTGCCGTGCTGCTTGTTGATATA
>ONSQ01000072.1 GCA_900320465.1 uncultured Eubacteriales bacterium | reverse complement strand
TTGACCGCGCCGGTTATCGATGGTACAATGACTAAAACAAATCGGGATTTGCAGGGGAGAATACATGATGCTTACTTTGGTCAAGCCGGCTTTTGATGATTTGTGGTTCAGAGAAAAACTGATGGCAGATGAAGAGACCATGTCATATAACGCCAGGTGGGGCGGCACGATCCCATTTCCCGTGGATGCGTGGGAATCCTGGTATGAGTCCTGGGTGAGGAATCCGGGAGCCGATCGGTATTATCGTTATCTGATGAATCCGGAGAATGAATATGTCGGAGAAATTGCATATCACTATGATAAACTCCGGGATATTTACATCTGTGATGTTATTGTTCTCGCGCAATATCGTAATCGCGGATACGGAACGGATGCACTGCAGCAATTATGCACAGCTGCAAAAAACAATGGCATTCCTGTGCTTCAATTCGATATCGAGTATCAGAACGAAGAAGTCGTGATGGTGAAAAGAGATTTATAACTTCCTGTTTGTCGGGCAAGTCTTTTGTTGTCCGCAGTGATAGCAAGCACCGGAATTTGCCCCACATAATGCAAGACAAAAGCGGCGTGACCGTTACGGTCACGCCGCCTTCATGTCCTTTTAGCTGGTGATTGCAGCCTCAAAGCACTCTCCTTACGGAGAAATGCCCCGATTTCAGCCCGTTTTTATGGCCCGGGAGAGAAATCAGCCCTTCGCGTTGGGGAAGAAATCACCGTTCCGGATAAGCTCCGCGTCGTAAAAGATACCGCTGCATTCCGACAGATGGATGCCGTTGAAGCCGTAATCCCCGCCGCAGTCGGTGATGGGACAATTGACAAACTGGGCGTCCTGCACCCGATCCAGATCGGCGCCAAGGTAGCTGCAGTCGTAGATATTCGTGTCGAGAAAGCGCAGGCTGGAGGAGCAGATGGCGCGGATGCCGATTTCGCCGCAGCCGAACAGGCCGCAGCCGCTGACGCTCACGTTTTCGCACCAGTAGATTTCCAGTACGTCGCCTGTACAGAAGCCGGGCTCGATATAGTGCCCCATGGTCATATCCGCCAACGAGATGTCACGGCAGTTGGACAGACTCAACACGTTGGCGTAGCGCGGCACGGCCGAGAAGAGCGTAACGCCCCGGCCCTGGCCGATCAGCGCCACATTCTCCAGATCCCGCAGCTCCAGCTCGGGGCCGTCGTAGGCTTCCACCCAGCGGTAATAGGTCCCGCCCTCGCCGCCGTAGTCCGAGGCCGTGGACAGATCAAACTCCTCCGCGTCCAGATAGATCACTGTGTGAGGAGCCAAGGCAGATAGCAGCTCGTCCACAGTCTGAACATGGATCTCCTCAAAGTCGCCGTCCCAGGAGGGAAGTGCAAAGGGCGCCGGAGTGGGCTTAGGGCCGGGCTCGGGACCCACATAGTCTCCGACAAAGGGCTTGCGCTCCATGTTCAGAAAATCCTGGAAGGTCATGAGCGGACTGCCCGCGCCGGTCACGGCGGTGTAGGCGCCTCCCTGGTAACAGGCACCGAAGGCGTTGCTGCCCAGTGAACAGCCGCTGACGGTCACGTTGTCGTCGTACAGACAAAACAGGGCGTTGGAAAAGCGGTTGCCGCTGGCCTCGCAGCCCATCAGACATACCGATGTGGAGTTGAGCATGTCCAGCAGACAGGTGTTGGCGCCGTCGCGGACGCTGGAGTTGATCAGGGCAAAGCCCTCACAACTGGCGACGCACAGCGTGCCAAGGCCGCTGTCCCTCCCGCAGCGGGCGATCTCGCAGTCGCGGGCCTGAAAGTCTGTGCAGCAGGTGACGGTCAGCGCGGAGAGCTGACAGTCGCGGATGACGCAATCCTCCAGCCGCAGCTTGTCACAGCCGTAGGCGTTGAGCCCGATGGCCCCGCAGCCGAACAGCTCACAGCGGCGCAGCGTGGTGCGCGCACAGTCGTTGAGGGAGATCACGCTGCCCAGACAGCCGCCGTCCTCGCCCCGGTGACCGAGCGTCAGCCCCTCCAGCGTCAGATCATCGCAGTCCTCAAAGCGCAGCACGTCGGCAAACAGGGCGTCGGTGTTGATGACCGTGCCGCCCTCGGTCACGGAGCGGATGGTCAGATCATCCACATCGCGGATGACAAGGCCGTACTGGCGATAACCGACGTTTTGCCAGGAATAGACGCTGTCATAGCTGAAGCCGTAGTCTCCCGCCCGGTCCAGCTGCAGCATCGCGCAGTCCAGCTCGATCACCGCGCCGGGAGCGAGCGCGGCAAGAAACGAGCCTATATCCGAGACGCGCACGCCATCGGAAGCGGCCTGAACGGGTGTGGGCTCCGCGGTGGGAGCGGCGCTGTCCTGCGGAGCCGGGACGGGTGCGCCGCCGGCGCAGCCGCTCAGAAGCGAGAGAAGGAGCAGGCAGAGCACAAGCTTTCGAATCTGTTTCATGGCAAAGTCTCCTCTGTTCAATGTATCCTCTTGCGTTCATTATCCCGCAAAGAGGGACGGCCGTCAAGCGGACGGCGCTTTTTTTCAGGATTATTAAGAGAAGGGGCCGGGGCAGCGGGCGGCAGTGTTTACACAAAGCGGAAATTGTGCTAAGATAAGCTATCCGCAATGATGGGAGCGAGGGCATGTTTTCCAGGCTCGATAAGCTGAAAAATCAATACGAGGAGCTGTGCGCGCGCATGGAGCGGCCGGAGGTCTACTCCGACGCCTCTGCCTTCGCCGCCTGCGAGCGGGAGGCCCGCGAGCTGCGGCCGATCGTGGAGGCCTATCGCGCCTACCTCGCCGCGGGGGAGGACATGGCCGCCGCACAGGAGCTGGACGACGAGGAGGAATTCCGCGCCGCGAAGCAGCAGCGCAGCTTTCTGGAGAACGAACTGAAGATCCTGCTGCTGCCCCGGGACCCCAACGACGGCAAAAACGTCATCATGGAGATCCGCGGCGGCGTGGGCGGGGAAGAGGGCATGCTCTTCGCCGCGGACCTGTACCGCATGTACGCCATGTATGCTGAGCGCCGGGGCTGGCGCGTGGAGATCGCCAACGCCAGCGAGACCGAACTGGGCGGCTTCAAGGAGATCAGCTTTGTCATCGAGGGCGAGGGGGCCTGGTCCCGTCTGAAATTCGAGGCGGGCGGCCACCGGGTCCAGCGTGTGCCGGTCACCGAGTCCGGCGGGCGTATCCACACCTCCGCCGCCACCGTGGCCGTACTGCCGGAGATCGACGAGGTGGATTTCCGCCTGGACCCCAACGATCTGAAGATCGACACCTATCGCTCCTCCGGCGCGGGCGGACAGCACGTGAACAAAACCGAGAGCGCCATCCGCATCACCCATCTGCCCACCGGCACGGTGGTGGAGTGCCAGGACGAGCGCAGCCAGTATAAGAACAAGGACCGCGCCATGCAGATCCTGCGCGCCAGACTGTATGAGGCCGAGCAGGAAAAGCAGCGCGCCGCCGTTGCCCAGGAACGGCGCAGCCAGATCGGCAGCGGCGACCGCAGCGAGCGGGTGCGCACCTATAACTTCCCCCAAAACCGGGTGACCGATCACCGATTGAGCGGGGACGGGCGCAGCTTCAACATCGGCGCCATCCTCAACGGCGATCTCGATCCGCTGATCGACGCGCTGGTGACCGCCGACCAGGCGGAGAAGCTGGCCCGGCAGGCATAGTTGAGTTTTTAGATTTTCGTTTTTTGTTTTTAGATGCTTTGATGAAGACAACAGTTTTTACCGATAAGTTAACCGGCGCGGCGGAGATCATCCGAAAAGGCGGTCTGGTGGCCGTGCCGACCGAGACGGTCTACGGCCTGGCCGCAAACGGCCTCGATGCGCAGGCGGTGGAGAAAATCTACGAGGTCAAGGGCCGCCCGGCGGTGAAGCCGCTGTCACTGATGGTCTCGGACTCCCAGGACATGGAGCGCTATTGTCTGGACATCCCGCCGCAGGCAAAGACGCTCGCTGAGCGCTTCTGGCCCGGACCGCTGACCATCGTGCTCAAGGCCCGGGACTGCATCCCGTCCATCGTGCTTGCCGGCGGCGACACCGTGGGGCTTCGCTGCCCGGATCACGCGCTGACCCAGGCGCTGCTGCGACTCACCGCGCTGCCCTTTGCCGCACCGTCGGCCAACCCCTCCGGGGCCGAGAGCCCCAAGGACGCCCGCCAGGTACTGGACTACTTTGACGGCGTCATCGAGGGCGTTGTGGACGGCGGCGTCTGCGGACTGGGAAGAGAGTCCACGCTGATTTCTCTGGCGCAGCAGCCCTACCGCATCCTGCGCCGCGGCGCACTGGGCGAGGAAGAGATCGCCGACGCGCTGGTGGACGGCATGACGCTCATCGGCATCACCGGCGGCAGCGGCAGCGGCAAGACCACCGCTCTGCGCACGCTGGGCCGGATGGGAGCGCTGACGATCGACTGCGATGCGGTCTATCACGAGCTGCTGCGCGACAGCGAGGAGCTCAACGCCGCCCTGTGCCGACGCTTTGAAGTCGCCGGCGAGGACGGACGCGTGGACCGGCGCGCTCTGGCCGCCATTGTCTTTGCCGACAGCGCTGCGCTGGCGGAGCTGAACACCATCACACACCGCTTTGTGTCCGAGGAGGTGCAGAGGAGGCTCCGTGCCTGGGCCATGGCCGGGGGACGCGCTGCCGCGCTGGACGCCATCGAGCTGATTTCCAGCGGCCTCGGCGCACGCTGCGCCACCGTAGTGGGCGTCATTGCCCCGCGCCAGCTCCGCCTGGAGCGCATCATGCTCCGGGACAGTCTGGACGCGCAGCGCGCCGCGCAGCGGCTGGACGCCCAGAAGGACGATGCTTATTTTCGCGCAAACTGTGATGCCATCCTCGTCAACGACCGGGATGAGCAATCCTTTAGCCAACTATGCAGAGATTATTTTACGGAGGTTTTACAGCAGCATGGATGAACTGAGAAGCAAGCTTTTCTATGAGCAGAAGAACGGCTATGACCTGATCGACACTGCCGAGCGCATCGCCTGCGAGGACTACTGCGCGGCCTATATGCGCTATTTGAACAACTCCCGCACCGAGCGGGAGGCGGTCCGCAACGCCATTGCCGAGGCTGAGGGCAACGGCTTTGTGCCCTATGTGCCCGGTATGGCGCTGACGCCCGGCATGAAGATCTACCAGAACAACCGGGGCAAGGCGCTGACGCTTGCCGTCATCGGCAGGAAGAGCCTGGCAGAGGGCGCGGTCATCGCCGGCGCTCATGTGGACTCGCCGCGGCTGGATCTCAAGCAGGTCACCCTGTATGAGACCGACGAGCTGGCCTATTTCCGCACGCACTACTACGGCGGCATCAAGAAGTACCAGTGGGTCACGATCCCGCTGGAGCTGCACGGCGTGGTGGCCCTGTGCGACGGCAGCACTGTGGACGTGGTCATCGGCCGCGAAAAGGACGACCCGCGCTTTGTCATCACCGATCTGCTGCCTCACCTGGCCGCGGACCAGATGAAGAAAACCATGGCCGAGGGCATCACGGGCGAGGGGCTGCATGTGATCATCGGCTCGACTCCTTATGCCGACGAGGGCAAGGACCGGGTCAAGCTGGCTGTGCTGAGCATCCTCAACGACCTGTACGGCATCACCGAGGAGGACTTCCTGTCCGCCGAGCTGGTGGCGGTGCCCGCCTTTGACGTATGCGAGATCGGTCTGGACCGCTCGATGATCGGCGGCTACGGCCACGACGACCGGGTCTGCGCCTATGCCGAGCTCAAGGCGCTCTTCGACGTGGAGGCGCCGGAGCGCACCTGCGTCTGCATTCTGGCCGACAAGGAAGAGATCGGCTCGGAGGGCGTCTCCGGCATGCAGAGCGAGGCCTTTGACTGCTTCATGGCCGATCTGTGCGCCAGCCAGGGCGTGGAGCTGCGCCGCTGCTATGAGAAGAGCTTCTGCATTTCCGCCGACGTGACCAACGCCTATGACCCCATTTATCCCGAGGTCTGCGAGAAGCGCAGCGCCTCCAAGTTCAACTACGGCCTGGGCGTGTGCAAGTTCACCGGCGCCCGCGGCAAGAGCGGCAGCAGCGACGCCTCGGCCGAGGTGGTTGCTCATCTGCGCCGTCTGTTCGCCGAAAACCACGTGATCTGGCAGATGGCGGAGCTGGGCAAGGTTGACCAGGGCGGCGGCGGCACGATTGCCAAGTTCATGGCCAAGCGCAACATCGACACCATCGACGCGGGCGTGCCGGTCATGAGCATGCACGCACCCTTCGAGCTGGTTGCCAAGCTGGACTGCTACATGACCTACAAGGGCGTGCTGGCGGCCTATGCCGAGAAATAAACATCAATATCCGTAACAAACGGACCCGGGAAAGCCCGGGTCCGTTTAGTTTTTGCTTCAAATGGGGACAATAGGTCATATCCATTCAGGAAAGGACCAAACCCACATGAGCAAGCACAATCCCCTTATCCGGCGCACCATCGGCATGCTGGCCGCGGCCGCCCTGATCTCCGGCACCATGAGCGCCCTGCACGGCGCTCTGCCCCGCAGCCAGGCCGCGCCTGTACTGGCCCCGGAGACGCCCGCGCAGACCGCCGCTCCCGTCGCCGGGGAAAAGGACCTTGAGACCGACAGAACAGCCGAGCGCAGCGGCGGCGTCTTTACGCTGATCCTCGCCGGACTGGACGAGGTAAGCGGCAACACCGACACGATCCTGGTGGGCCGTGTTGACGCCCAAGCGCGTCGGATGGACTTTGTCAGTATCCCGCGAGATACTTATGTAAACCTCCCATGGGAGGTGCGGAAAATCAACTGCGTCTACACCGGCACGATCAACTCCGGGGGCAGCGGCCTGGAGGGACTGCGCGGCAGCGTGCGCTCGCTGACAGGCTTTGACGCGGATTGCTGCGCGGTGGTGGACATCGGCACGGTCAAGGAAGCCATTGATCTGATGGGCGGCGTGTATTTCGACGTGCCCTTTGACATGGATTACGAGGATGCCGAGCAGGACCTGTATATCCACATCCCCGCGGGCTACCGCTGTCTGAGCGGGGAGGAGTGCGTGCAGTTGTGCCGGTATCGCAAGGATTATGTAAACGGAGATCTGGATCGGATAACCCTGCAGCACAGCTTTCTGAGCGCGGCTGCGAAGCAGTTCATCTCCCTGGGCTCCATCCCCAATCTGGCCCGGGTGGTCCAGCTGCTGTCCTCCGGCATGGACAGCGACGTGACCGCATCCAACATCGCCTTTCTGATGCGCTGCGCGATCCAGTGCCGGGCCGAGGATATCGGCTTTTACACGATGCCCAACATCCCGGCGGATGTGGACGGACTGAGCTACACCTTCGTGGAACCGGAGGCGTGGCTTGAGCTGCTCAACGAGACGCTCAATCCCTTTGACGCGCCGCTGCGGGAGGAAAATCTGGATCTGGTGTACTGGCGGGGCGGCGCGCTGCGTTCAACGCTGGGCGTGATCCGCGGGAAAACCGAACAGGGCGCATGAAAAACCGGGGACTGTCCACAGACAGTCCCCGGTTTGCAGATTGGCTTATTGCACGTTCTCCAGCTCGCACACGTAGGCGATGCGTCCGCGCCAGCCGGGATAGGGGCCGGCCAGATCGTCGACGCTGTCCCAATAGCTCCACCCGCCGTCGTGATTCCAGAGGATCAGATAGTTCTCGGCGGTGCCGTTGTCGTCGATGAAGGAGGGTTCACCGGCGGCCCAGAGCTGCAGCTGACGGTTGTTGGGATCAACGGCGTCGTCGATGGGCTCGTCTTTCTCCCAGACAAAGGTGTTGCGCGTCACATCCCGGCGGGCGCCCAGCCACAGGAACTCAACGCCCTGCTGGTCGGCCAGCGCCGTGATGGTGTTCAGCTCGTCCAGACTGTTGATCACGGCCAGATAGCCGCCGCTGGCCAGACAGCGATCCTGTGCCACGGCCCAGCTGACGTCCGCACGCTCGATCACATAGCGGTGCTCGATCACCGGCTCGGGGGTGGGCTCGGGGGTGGGCTCCGGCGTCTCATGAACCTCGGGAGGAAGCACCTCCTCCACGGGCTCGGGAGTGGGCTCTGTCTTTTCCAGGATGCCCCAGGACTTGTTGACCAGGCCGTTGTACATAAAGGCCACCAGGATCAGCGCCACACACAGCGCGGCCACCACGATGCGGGACCGGCGGCGCTGGGCGCGCACCTTGCGGGTGATTTTCTTCTCACGCTCGATGCTGTTCATGAACTGGATCGTCGGACGCGACACGACAACCGGCTCCAACTCGGGATTCTTCTCCTCCACCAGCAGCGGGATCCGCTCCGCCCTGGGCTCGATGGGGCCGTCCCCGGCGATCTTCACGTCGCTGTCGTCCGTCTCGTCCGCGCTCTGAGCAGGCTCGCTTTCAACCGCGGGGGAGGCGGGCACGCCTGGGGCCTCTGCGGGGGCGGCTTCAGCCTCCGGAACCGGCTGAAGCTCCTCCACAGGCGCGCTCTCCGACCGCTGCGTATGGGCCTCCAGCGGCGCGTCCTCGGCGGGAAAGGCGGCAGGAAGCTCCTCCGTCTCTTCCGACACGGGCAGAAGCGTCACTTCCGATGTGTCCGGTTCTTCCGGCGTCTCCGGGGCGGCTTCCGGCTCTTCCGGCGGCAGCTCGGCGGCGGGCGCTTCAACCTCCTCGGGCGTTTCCGGCGCGATTTCCTCTGCGCTGTCGGCTTCTTCGCCGTCGCCCATGATGTCCAGCATCATGCGCTCATAGTCGCTGAGCTCGGCGTATTCTTTATGAAAAAACTTGCGGGCTTTCTCATCCATAGCGTCACACTTCCCTCCGCAGGTAGTCTCTTTCACACTTTAGGTTAACATATTCCTTTTTCGCTGTCAACGAAAAATCGGACTTAAGAAGCTGAAGATTGTGTTCCCGGCCATGTGCATATGGACGGAAGGGAGGGGGAAGACGCTTTCAAACAGGCAGCAAAAAAGCCTCTGAACCGTCTAACGGTTCAGAGACTTTTTTATGGTTACTCATCAGGCGCAGGGCCAGACCCTGCACGTCAAAACGCTTGCGTGCTTATATAGAACAGGTACTAATTCGCTTGCTTTCTTCTCTGAAAGTTACGTCTTAGTACATGCCGCCCATGTCGGGGTTGGCGGCGGGCATCGGGGGGTTCTTCTCCGGAATGTCGGCGACCAGACTCTCGGTGGTGAGGACCATCGAGGACACGGAGGCGGCGTTCTCAATGGCGCTGCGGCAGACCTTGGTCGGGTCTACGATGCCCAGCTCCAGCATATCGCCGTACACGCCGTTGGCGGCGTCGTAGCCGTAGTTGGCGTTCTCGTTGCCGGAGACCTCGTTGAGAATCACAGCACCCTCGACGCCTGCGTTGGCGGCAATCTGCATGATGGGGGCCTTTAGAGCCTTGGCGATGATGGCGGCGCCGGTCTTCTCGTCGCCGGCAAGGGTCTCGGCCAGGTTCGCGGCCGCCAGGGAGGCGATGACGTAAGCGCTGCCGCCGCCGGGCACGATGCCCTCGGCAACCGCGGCGCGGGTGGCGTTGAGCGCGTCCTCGATGCGAAGCTTCTTCTCCTTCATCTCGGTCTCGGTGGCAGCGCCGACCTTGATGACGGCCACGCCGCCGGACAGCTTGGCAAGACGCTCCTGCAGCTTCTCGCGGTCATAATCGGAGGTGGTGACGCTCAGCTGATGCTCGATCTGGGCGGCGCGCGCCTTGATCTCGCGGCTGTCGCCTGCGCCGTCGACGATGACGGTGTTCTCCTTGCCGACCTTGACCTGGTGAGCCTGGCCCAGCATGTTCAGCTGTGCGTCCTTGAGCTCCATGCCCAGCTCGCTGCTGATGACCTGGCCGCCGGTGAGGATGGCGATATCCTGCAGCATCTCCTTGCGTCTGTCGCCGAAGCCGGGGGCCTTGACGCACACGCAGGTAAAGGTGCCGCGCAGCTTGTTGAGCACGATGGTCGCGAGCGCTTCGCCCTCCACGTCCTCGGCGATGATGAGGAGCTTGCGGCCGGCCTTGACGATCTGCTCAAGCAGAGGCAGCAGATCCTGAATGTTGGAGATCTTCTTATCGGTGATGAGGATCAGCGCGTCGTCCAGGACGGCTTCCATCTTGTCGGTATCGGTGACCATATAGGGG
>ONSQ01000087.1 GCA_900320465.1 uncultured Eubacteriales bacterium | reverse complement strand
CGATACGAAGTCCGCGACGACGTGGAGCGGATGATGGGAGTCGAACCCACCTTACCGGCTTGGGAAGCCGAAGTTCTACCGATGAACTACATCCGCGTGTGGAAGCAGTATATCACCCGGACGGGAAAAATTCAACCATTAATTTCTGCCCCTTTGCGTCGAAAAGCCAAATGCCCCTTGCCGCGGCAGCTGTGGCTGTGGTATCCTGTGGAGCGAGAACATAAAAGGACGGAATCGGTATGAAACTGATCATCGCATCCAACAACGCCCACAAGCTCGTGGAGATCCGCCAGATCCTGGGGCCGCGCTTTGAACAGATCCTCTCCCTGCGGGAGGCGAATATCGAGCACGAGACCGTGGAAGACGGCAAAACCTTTATGGAAAACGCGCTGAAAAAGGCGCGGGAGATCGCGGCTCTGTCCGGCTGCTGCGCGCTGGCCGACGACAGCGGCCTGTGCGTGGACGCCCTGGGCGGCGCGCCGGGGATCTATTCGGCCCGCTATGCCGGCGAACACGGCAACGACGCGGCTAACCGCCAAAAACTGCTGCGTGAGCTGGCGGGGGAGGAGGACCGCGGCGCCCACTTCACCTGCGCCATGGCGCTGGTCTGGCCCGACGGCCGTGAGGTGTGCGCCGAGGGCTATGTCTTTGGCCGGATCGCCCTGGCCGAGGCGGGGGAGAACGGCTTTGGCTACGACTCGCTGTTCTATCTGCCGGAGCGCGGCTGTACTATGGCTCAGCTGGAGGCGGGCGAGAAAAACGCCATCAGCCACCGCTTCAACGCGCTGCAAAAGCTGCTGAAGCAGCTGTGAAAAAGGACCGGGACTTGCGTCCCTGTCCTTTTTCTATGCCATATGTGCTACATGCGCGACAGCAGGATAAACACCGTGCCCAAAAGCGCCAGATGGGCGGGATAAAACACGTAGAAGGCCGTGCGCAGCTTGCGGCCCAGCTGACCGTTGTACAGCGCGATGGGCAGCAGCGCGCACAGCGCGCCGACGAGATACGGCGTGTAGGACCGGTACTCGGCAAAGCACCACAGCGCCGCGGCCATCAGCTGCAGGGGCTTGACATTTCTTGTGAGAAACAGCGCCGTGATCAGCGCAACGCCCATGAGACCGTAATCCGCATCCCGCTGCAGCAGGTACAGCTCAGCCCCCAGCGCCGCGGTCATCAGCCCCAGCGTGAGCCAGTTTCGCTCCTCCGACATGCCGTAGGAGAGCAGCATCATGCAGGCCATCCCGGCGGCAAGGGTGGCGAACACATTCATGTGTCCGTCCAGCAGGCACAGGCCTCCCAGCTCGCAGTGTACGCCGCTTATCAGCAGCGCCAGCAAAAGCGACAGCAGCGAACCGTCGGCGCGTCGCTTGTTCACCAGAAAATAGTATCCCAGCAGCGGGATCAGCAGCCCGATCAGCCTGACCGCGTCGAGACGCAGAAGCGTGTCGGACAGGGCCAGGTAGTTGGAGCGTGTAAAGGCCAGCGTAAAGGGCAGCTGGGAGAGCAGCGCAAAGAGGATCAGCCGGTCGAGATACTTCTTCCGGTCGCGGGTCTTGTCAAAGCCGTTGACCAGCAGAAAGCAGTAGATCACAAAGGCCGGACGCCCGATGGCGCGGCCCAGATAATACAGCTGCCCCGGACTCAGATGCCCCGACAGGCGCAGCACATAGCTCACGTGGTCCAGCAGCATCGAGCCCAGGGCGATCAGCTTCAGGACAAACACACTCATCTGCACACCTCCTCCCACAGGGATACCGCGGTCAAAAAAGGATCGCGTCCGTCGCGGCCTTACAACAGGGTAAACTCGTTTTTGTGATACCGGATCAGCCCGTCGCGGCCCATTTTGCTCAGTTCGTTGGACAGCGCGCTGCGGTCCACGCCCAGATAGTCCGCCAGCTGCTGGCGGGAGAAGGGGATCGCAAAGGAAGCCGAGCCCTTTTCCTGGGCCTGCTGGGACAGGTAGGACAGCAGTCGCTCGCGGATAGAGCGGGAGGCGGTGTGCATCATCCGTTCCGACAGCCCCAGATTTTTCGCCGCCGAGATCTGCATCAGGTTGCGGATGATCTGATTGTGGCAGCTGCACGCGCTTTCACAGGTATGGAGCAGCTTGTCCATATCGAAAAAGACGATGGTGCAGTCCTCCGCGGCCACTACGTCCGCCAACAGCTCCCGCCCGGGAAGGGCGGCGTAGGTCTCGCCGAAGATCTCGCCGGTCTCCATGTGGTCGAAGATGTGGCTGTCGCCCCAGTAGAAGTTGACGATGCTGTTGACGCTGCCGCTCTCCACCAGACCGATCTCGTGGGTCGTGTCGCCGGCACGGCAGATGGTGCTGCCCTTGTCATAGTGCTTTTCCCGGGCGTTGAGACAGCCCAAAAGCGTCTCCAGCGCCTCGTCCTCGATGCCGCGGAAGAGGGCGGTCTGTTTCAAAAACGAAAGTTTCATGTCAGCACCTCCTAATACGGATACCTGATAAACTTCTTTAAAGTATTGCGGCCGGAATTGCGCCATACTTTGTTGCCTTTCTTGACCATAAATCTCCATTATGGTCTGCGGAAGGCGCCTTGTCTGGCACCATTCTGACTCGCAATCTTTATAAAGCATCTTATCAGGTATTAGCATAAATGTTGTAATAACAACATACATCCCGGCCTCATTTTAGTAGAATCCCATCAGAAAATCAAGAGGAGGCATCCATCATGGAAGCAATCAACGAAAAAACGCTTGTTGGCGAGATCGTCAACAGCTATCCCGAAGCCATCGACGTGCTTTTGAGCATCGGCATGCACTGCCTGGGCTGCCCCGCCTCCCAGGCCGAGAGCCTGGAGGAAGCCTGCGCCGTCCACGGTCTGGACCCGGTGGTGGTCGTCAAGGCCGTCAACGCCAGGATCGCCGCCAAGGCGTAAGCGGCCTTCCACGGCTGCAGGGGGGCTATCAGCCGCCCCTATGAAAACAAATATCAGTTCTAACGTAGGGGCCGACGCCTCGGCGGCCCGCTTCATCGTATGTTGCGCCATGACTACGCTCGACCGCAAGGGTCGCCCCTACAGGCAGAACCCGATCTGCAGTTGAGGCCAGAGGCAAAACCACCACCCCAGCGAAAAAGCACAGGGAACCAAACGGCTCCCTGTGCTTTTTGGTCGGAGTGCGGAGATTTGAACTCCGGGCCTCTTGGTCCCGAACCAAGCGCGCTACCATCTGCGCTACACCCCGATATGAACTTTTCGTCCTTCCGGACAGCTTTTATATTATATGTACAGCGCTCCAAAAAGTCAAGAAGAACTTTTACCATTGTTTGAAAGAAAAAGCAATTCCTTTTTTCGCGCCGCCGGTGTATACTGTACGCAGCTATCGACAAAAACACCGTGCGGCCAAAGTGCCGCGGAAAGGATGAATCATGCAGACGCAGGAAGCCATTGAAAAGGTACTCGACGCGCTGGGCGACAACCCCGAAGTAGCCAGCAGTATGGAAAACGACGTGGAGGGCACCCTCCGCACACTCGTGGGAAACGAGGTCAGCGAGCAGGACTTTGCCAACCTCACCCGCGGGACCGGCAAGCTCTTTTCCGACAAGGCCGTGGCGGCCCTGTTCCTCAAGCTGCTGAAAAGCAAAAAGAACCGCAAGGGACTGGTCAGCCTGCTGCTGAAGGTGGGCGGCGTGTCGCTGCTGGTAAAGCTGTTGAAAAAGAGCAAGGACGAGGACGATGATGACAGCTCGCTGCTCTCCTCTCTCCTGGGAAGCAAGACCGGCGTTGCCCTGCTGCTGAAGCTTATCGGCAAGAAGAGCGACGAGATCCCGGCCCTCTCCGTGCTCCAGAACCTTCTCGGCGGCAAGGAGGACAGCGGCCTTCTGGGCAGCATCCTCGGCGCGGTGCTGAAGTAAAACAACCCCATACCCGCCTTTCTGAGCGCAGCGAAGAATCCTTTAGCCCCCCGCCGTATGCGGGGCAAAGGAGCTTCGCTGCGCTCACGCTGTCTGCGCCCCCGTCATAACGGCACCCGCCGCCCCATATAGTTTGAGCAGGGGAGGGGTGTGCATGGACAAGATCAAGCTGGCCGTGGCCGCCGCGCTCTTTATCCTGCTCACGGCGCTCAAGCTGTTTTTTCCCGCCCAGCTGGACATGCTGCGCGATTCGGCCGCGCGCCTCGGCGGCGGACGGGATTACCGGACGGCGGTGGAGACCATGGGCCGCGCGCTGAGCGACCGGGAGCTGGGCGAAAAGCTGGTGGCCGTGTTCCGGGAGTACGGGGAAGAAGAGACGGGGGAGTAGTACATGCGACAAAACCGATTCACGCTCAGCGCCGCGTTTATTCTGATCGGCGCGTTTCTCTATGCCGCGGCGAGCTTTACCGAGCTCGCCGCGATCGCCGCGCCCGTGATCGTCCACGAGCTGGGGCATATCGTGACGCTGCGGCTCTGCGGGCTGCCGATCCGGCGCTTTGGGGCGGATCTGCGGGGCCTGTGCATCGAGTACGGCGGCATCGCCACGCCCGGCGAGCATGTTCTTGCCGCCCTGGCCGGGCCGGTGGCCGGACTGGCCTACGCCTTCG
Source organism: uncultured Eubacteriales bacterium (assembly GCA_900320465.1). Lineage (GTDB taxonomy): Bacteria > Bacillota > Clostridia > Oscillospirales > Oscillospiraceae > Limivicinus. The sequence goes on along the minus strand of ONSQ01000087.1, from coordinate 2,463 downwards.
CTGCCTCCTGGTTCGGGCGCCGCGGCGGAAACGAGGTGCTGACCCTCTCGGCGGGGGTCAGTCTGCTTCTTAGCCTGTTCAACCTTTTGCCGGTGCTGCCGCTGGACGGGGGACGCGTCTTTTCAATCCTCGTCTGCGAGCGCCTGGGCAGCCGCCGGGGCGAAAAGCTCAGCCGCGCCGTGGGGCTGACGCTGTCGAGCCTGCTGCTGACGGCGGGCACCTTCCTCATGTGGCGGGGCGACGGCACCGCGCTGATGCTCGCCGCGCTGTGGCTTTTGGTGGCCCAGCCGGAAAAGGCGGCACTTGTAAAACGCAGGGAACTATTGTAAAATAACAGCAACTTCAAAGAAAACGGAGTACGCTATGGATAAACGACTGGAGCGCATCCTGCCGCGGGTGCAGAAGCCCGCGCGCTATACCGGAGGCGAGTACAACCAGATCATCAAGGACAAGGCCTCGGTGGAGCTGCGCCTGGCCTTCTGCTTCCCGGATACCTATGAGATCGGCATGTCCAACCTGGGCATGAAGATCCTCTATAAGACCATGAACAGCCTTCCCTTCGTCTGGTGCGAGCGGGCCTTTGCCCCCTGGGGCGACATGTACGAGGAGATGAAAAAGGCGCACATGCCCCTCTATGCGCTGGAGAGCGGCGACAGTCTGGAGCAGTTTGACGCCCTGGCCTTTTCCATCGGCTATGAGATGGCCTACACCACGGTGCTGGACATGCTGGACATGTCCGGTATCCCGCTGCGCAGCGCGGACAGACCGGAGCTGCTGCCCATCGTGTTCGCGGGCGGCTCCGCCTGCGTCAATGCCGAGCCCATGGCGCCCTTCATGGACCTGTTCGTCATCGGCGAGGGCGAGGAGATGAACAATGAACTCCTCACTCTCCTGCGCCGGGCCAAGGCCGAGGGCTGGAGCAAAAAACAGTTCCTGCGCGAGGCCGCCCACATCGGCGGCGTGTACGTGCCCAGCCTGTACGAGATCGCTTACAACGACGACGGCACGGTGGCGTCCATTACGCCCACCGACGGCGCGCCGGAAAAGGTGCAAAAGCGCATCGTCGAGGATCTGGACGCCGCGCCCTATCCCACCGATCCCATCGTCCCCTCCACCGAGGTGGTGCAGGACAAGGTGGATATCGAGCTGTTCCGCGGCTGTGTGCGCGGCTGCCGCTTCTGCCAGGCGGGGCACATCTACCGCCCCATCCGCGCCAAAAAGCCCGAGACGCTGATCCGCCAGGGCATCGAGACACTGCAGAACACCGGCTATGAGGACGTGACGCTCCTGAGCCTGTCCACCAGCGACTACCGCCAGCTCAACGCCCTGTGCGACGGGCTGCTGGAATACTGTGAGCCACGGTCCATCGGACTGGCCCTGCCCTCGCTGCGCGCGGATAACTTCTCGATGGAGCTGATGGAGCGGCTGCAGCGCGTGCGCAAGACCGGTCTGACCTTCGCCGTCGAGGGCGGCAGCCAGCGTCTGCGCGACGCCATCAACAAAAACGTAACGGAGGAGGAGCTGCTCCACACCTGCGCCATCGCCTTTGCCGGCGGCTGGAACGGCGTGAAGCTGTATTACATGCTGGGTCTGCCCACCGAGACGGACGACGACATCCGCGGCATCGCGGACATGGCCGACCAGGTGCTGCACTGCTGGCGCGAGAACGCGAAGAACAAAAACCGCGGCGTGCGGATCACGATCTCGACCTCCTGCTTTATCCCCAAGCCCCACAGCCCCTTCCAGTGGGAGGCGCAGATATCCAAGGAGGAATACCTCCGCCGCGTTGAGCTGCTGCGCACATCCATCACCGCGCGCAACGTGACCTACAACTGGCACGACGCCGAGACAAGCGTCATCGAATCCGCCCTCTCGCGCGGCGACCGAAAGCTGGCCGACGTGCTGGAGACGGTCTGGCGCAGAGGCGGCCGTCTGGACGCCTGGAGCGATTATTTCAGCTTTGAACGCTGGGAAAAGGCCTTTGAGACCTGCGGCCTGGATCTGGACTGGTACGCCTCGCGCGAGCGGGGGATGGACGAGGTGCTGCCCTGGGATATGATCGACGTGGGCGTTCGCCGCGCCCATCTGGTGCGCGAGCGGGAGCGCTGCTACGCCTCGACGCTCTCGCCCGACTGCCGCAAACAGTGCTCCGCCTGCGGAGCGGCGAAAATGCTGCACGGGAGGAAATGTGATGAATAAGCTCAGAATGCGCTTTTCCAAAACCGGGCGGGCCATTTACATCTCCCACCTGGATCTGATGGCCACCATGCAGCGCGCCTTTTCCCGCGCCGGCAGCCGTCTGAAATATTCCGAGGGCTTCAACCCCCGGCCCCAGATCTCCATCGCGCTGCCGCTTTCCGTGGGCTGCTCAAGCGTGTGCGAGCTGATGGATTTTCAGCTGCTGGAGGAGTCGGTTGACATAACATCTTTGAAGGACCGCCTCAACGCCACGATGCCCGAGGG
>ONSQ01000148.1 GCA_900320465.1 uncultured Eubacteriales bacterium | reverse complement strand
CGGCGTGTTCGCCTCGGTCTCCGACACGGTGGATTATGACACCGCGGCGCTGGTGGCGATGGAACTCGGCTGTGAAGTCAAGAAGGAAGTCATCGTCACGGTGGAGGAGCGGCTCATCGACTCCGCGCCCGACAAGGAAGAAGATCTCCAGCCCCGCGCCCCGGTCGTGGTGGTCATGGGCCACGTCGACCACGGCAAGACCTCCCTCCTGGACTATATCCGCCATGCCAACGTGGTCTCCGGCGAGGCGGGCGGCATTACCCAGCACATCGGCGCCTATACCGTCGAGATCAACGGCAGCCCCATCACCTTCCTGGATACCCCGGGCCATGAGGCCTTCACCTCCATGCGTGCCCGCGGCGCGATGGTCACGGATATCGCGATCCTGGTCGTGGCGGCGGACGACGGCATCATGCCCCAGACGGTAGAGAGCATCAACCACGCCAAGGCGGCGAACATCCCCGTCGTCGTGGCGATCAACAAGATGGACACCGTGGGTGCAAACCCCGACCGCATCAAGCAGCAGCTCACCGAGTATGACCTCGTGAGCGAGGAATGGGGCGGCGACACGATCATCTGCCCGATCTCGGCCAAGACCGGTATGGGCATCGACAACCTCCTGGAGAACCTGGTCATCCTGGCCGAGGTGCAGGAGCTCAAGGCCAACCCGAACCGTGCCGCCAGCGGTACGGTCATCGAGGCCCGCCTGGACAAGGGCCGCGGCCCGATCATGACCGTCCTGGTCCAGAACGGCACCCTGAAGTCCGGCGACATCATCATCGCCGGCAGCTCCGTCGGCCGTGTCCGCACGATGATCGACGACAAGGGCCGCCGCGTCACCGAGGCCGGACCCTCCACTCCGGTGGAGATCTCCGGTATGTCCGAAGTGCCCAGCGCGGGCGACACCTTCAACGCCGTCAAGGACGAGCGCATGGCCCGTGAGCTGGCCGAGGAACGCCGCCAGTCGGCCAATGCCGCCGGCCCCGCCAAGAAGGTCTCTCTGGAGGATCTCTTCAGCCAGATCCAGGCCGGCGAGATGAAGACCCTGAACCTCATCGTCAAGGCCGACGTCCAGGGCTCCGCCGAGGCGGTCAAGTCCTCCCTGGAGAAGATCTCCAACGACGAGGTCCGCGTCAAGGTCATCCACAGCGCCGTCGGCGCGATCTCCGAGTCGGACGTCATGCTCGCCGCGACCTCCGACGCCATCATCGTCGGCTTCAATGTCCGCCCGGACAATGCCGCGAGAGACAGCGCGGCCCGCAGCAATGTGGACATCCGCCTCTACCGCGTCATCTACGACTGCATCAACGAGATCCAGGATGCCATGAAGGGCATGCTGGCGGCTGGCGCCCAAGTTCAAGGAATCCATCATCGGCCACGCCGAAGTCCGCGAGACCTACAAGGTCTCCAAGGTCGGCACGGTCTGCGGCTGCTACTGCACGGATGGCAAGATCCAGCGCGGCTGCGACGTGCGTGTGCTGCGTGACAACATCGTCATCCACGAGGGCAGCCTGGCCTCCCTGCGTCGCTTCAAGGACGACGTACGCGAGGTGGCAGCCGGCTATGAATGCGGCATGCAGATCGAGAAGTTCAACGACATCAAAGTCGGCGACGTGATCGAGTGCTTCGTGATGGAAGAGATCAAGGCCTGACAGATTGATAGACACAGAAAAAGCCCGGATTCCCGGGCTTTTTGCTTTGGCGGTACAGGGCGGAAAAAGCTGGCAAGAGGGAAAAAAGCTCTTGTCAGGAGAGGGAATCTATTATATAATAATAAATTGTAACAAAATGTAATTTGCACTGGGAAAAGATCCCGTGTGTTGGCATTGAATCTGTTTTTGTGATTTTTGATTGATAATTATACAGACAGGGGACAGAGGAGGCGGAGCTATGGCATACATGAAGCTGGGTGAGCTGCTGATTGCGGCCGGAACCATCACCCAGGAAGAACTGGACCGGGGGCTTGAACTGCAGAAGGGGACGAAGGACCGTCTCGGCGACGTGCTGATCAAGAACAAGATCATCTCCGAGGACGAGTTCATCCAGGCCCTGCAGATGCAGCTCGGCATCGAGTTTATCGACCTGACTAAGATCAACATTCCCACGGAGCTGGCCCAGATGCTTCCGAAAAACATCGCGAGGCAGCATCAGGTCGTGCCGGTTCGGGCGGTGAAGGACGAACTCTACCTTGCCATGAGCGACCCGCTGAACTTCTACGCCATCGAGGAAGTCCGCAAAGCCGTCCGTCGCAAGATCGTTCCGATGGTGGCTACCAAGTCCGCCATTGAACACAGCATCCAGGTGCTCTACGGCAACGAGGGCGCGGCCCGGGCGATCGAAGAAATGCGCCGCGAGGGCATGGGCAGCGGAGACGCGAGACCGGAAACCAGCGACGCCTTCACGGTCAACCAGATTGGCGACGACAACGTCAGCAACGCCCCGACCATCCGCCTCGTCAACAGCATTATCGAGCGCGCCGTCACCGAGCGCGCCAGCGATATCCACCTGGAGCCGCATGAGACGGAGCTGCTGGTCCGGATGCGCATCGACGGCATGATGCGGGACATCCTGACGGTTCCGAGAGACCTGCAGAGCTCGGTGCTGGCTCGTCTGAAGATC
>ONSQ01000084.1 GCA_900320465.1 uncultured Eubacteriales bacterium | reverse complement strand
GAAGTGGAGAGATTCGAATCATGTCCGAAAGCCCCGGTGGGGCTTTCGTGAACCAGTGCAAACACTGGTGAACACCTTTATTTTGTTTTCCCGTCCCCCGCAAGGGAAAACAAAATGCAAGCGAATCTCTCCATCTCCGCCAGGATAGGATTGCTATTTTAACAAGATAGCAATCCTACTTTTTTACTCAAAAAGCGCCCTGAAAGCCTTGAAACATGGCTATTCATGGCACTTTTCTGCTATAAGAATAAAAAAGAAATCCTGAACCGGGTTTGTCCCAACTCAGGATTCTTGCTTTTATGGGTTATTCGCTATGAATTTTGCGTAAGAAATAATGATTACTCTTGACGTAAATGATTTTATATCGACATATTGACATTCATCTATGTTTGTGATAATATATGTTCAATCCATGGAGGTGACCGGCTATGGGATTCAGGGAAGACGTTAGGAAGATCAAGGCGCTTGCAGATGAAAATCGTCTAGCAATCATGCTCTCTCTGCAACATGGAGAGAAATGTGGTTGTGTTCTGCTTGAAGAACTGAATATCACTCAGCCCACGCTGTCCCATCACATGAAAATCCTCTGTGACAGTAATCTGGTCAATGCAAGGAAGGAAGGAAAATGGATGCATTATTCCCTTTCTAAAAAAGGCCTTTCCGCTTTTCGCGATATGATTGGGATTTATGTCCGCTGTGATTGCGAGAACGGCGATAATGATGCCGGATCCTGCTGCTGTGGATAAGCAGCAAACCACATAGTATTAAAACAGGCAGTCCGTTTTAGACTGCCTTTATAAAAACAATATACATCGATACATTTGAATGTGTCGAACTTTAGGGAGCGCAATTATGGGTGCTTTTTTTCAAAATCAGATACTCAGTATGAAATGGCTTAACGAGCTGATTGGCAACCTGCTTTCCGCTATGGGGCTGGATACGACTTCGCGGATCGGCGGGAGTGTACAGTTTTTCATATATGACGTGATCAAGATCACGATCCTGCTTTGCCTGCTGATTTTTATCATCTCATATATCCAGAGCTTTTTCCCGCCGGAACGAAGTCGGAAGATCATGGGACGATTCCACGGCATCGGAGCAAATATCGTGGGGGCGCTTCTAGGCACGGTGACGCCGTTCTGCTCCTGTTCGTCTATTCCCATCTTTATGGGCTTTACAAGCGCGGGTTTGCCGCTGGGTGTGACCTTCTCATTCCTGATCTCTTCTCCGATGGTAGATCTCGGAAGCCTTGTTCTGCTGATGAGCATATTTGGAGTAAAGATTGCCATTGCTTACGTGATCCTCGGCCTGGTCATCGCAGTCATCGGCGGGACGCTGATCGAAAAGCTACACATGGAAGACCAGATCGCAGACTTCATCCGCAACAGCAACAGCAGCGTGAATATCGAATCACCCGATCTGACGGTCCGTGATCGATTGGTTTATGCAAGGGATCAGGTCGAGTCCACCTTCAAAAAAGTGTTCCCCTATATTCTGGTAGGCGTAGGCATCGGGGCAATTATCCACAACTGGATACCGGAGAACTGGGTACAGACCGTTCTCGGCAGCAGGAATCCGTTCGGGGTTGTCCTTGCGACAATCGTGGGTGTGCCGATGTATGCCGATATCTTCGGAACGATCCCCGTGGCGGAGGCGTTGCTGGCAAAAGGCGCGCTTCTCGGCACGATACTCAGTTTCATGATGGCGGTCACCACGCTGAGCCTGCCGTCTTTGATTATGCTGAAAAAGGCGATTAAGCCGAAACTCATGGGGACCTTTATCGCCATTTGTGTCATTGGCATCATTATCGTTGGATACGGCTTCAATGCCTTCCAATATATCTTTATCTGACAGGAGGAACCAAAATGAATATCAAAGTTCTGGGCGGCGGATGTGCGAAGTGTGAGGCCCTGCTTGCAGCAACAAAAGAAGCTGTAGCCGAAAAAGGTATTGAGGCTGAGATCGAGTATATCACCGATATGGCTAAGATCATGGAGTATGGTATCATGAGCACACCGGCGCTGATAATTGATAACAAGGTCGTTTCTATGGGCCGCGTTCTCAAAGCAAAGGACGTTGCTAAAATACTATAAGGTAAAAAGCAAGAATCCTAAGGCTGATTATACGCACCCTAATAAGAATCAACGATTACCCTCATTTTGTTAAAATCGCAATCTTTAGCCAAATCAAGGAAACCGTCAACCCGTTGGGGCTGGCGGTTTTTCTTGTATTTGCAATGCTTTGCGGCATTTTTTGCGTTTCATTTTTCTGCGTGTGATTTCAGCTCAGCGAAACCGAATTAGCGTTTTTGAAAAAGAAAATGCTAACGAAAATGCTAATGGAAGAGGCCCGGGAAACCGGGCCTCTTTGTCATGTTTTTGTCTGGCCGTCGGGGGGATGGTCTGCTCCGCCCTGCGCAGCGTCAAGGGTGTCTTTATACATTTTAAGCATACGTTTCAACCATTCCGGCAGCGGCGGGCCGCAATCCCTCATCCGTCTGCGCTGCGCGCAGCCACCTTCCCCCAGGGGAAGGCATGAGGGGTGGGCCAGCGGTGACAGCTTACCCGCATCCGCCGATAGTGCGCGCGGGGAAGGCTTGGGGGTGCCTCTGTCAGCCGCCCCTGTGTTGTTTGGGGAACGCATTTCCCGTACGCGCCAGATATTTCCTCGCGAAGGGGGCGTTGGAGAAAAGAGGCTTTTCAAAGTTTACTATTTATGGTATTCTGTGTGTCACAGAAAAAGAGCACCGGACGTGCTCACTTGTGATTGGGAGGAAGCATAAATGATCCTTGCTGTTCTGGTTTCGCTGATAATCAGTATTGTCATCCTTTCTTTTCTGCTGAAGAAAAAGCCGGGTGAGCGGTTTTCCAAAAAGACCGTGTGGCGCTTTGTGCTCTTCGGCGCGCTGAGCCTAATCGTCCCGCTGGCGCTTAGCATGGTTTTTCCCATCAATCCGGACACCTTTTCTCATCTGAACCCGCTGCTGGGCGGTTTTCTGGCCTCGCTGCTGACGGCCGCGCTGTCGGAAGAGCTGATCAAATACTTCTTCTTCCGGCTGGCCGTTCGGAAGAACGCCGAGGTGCGCTGCTGGCTGGACGCGATCATCGCCGCCATGCTCGTGGCCATCGGCTTTACCTTCCTGGAGGATGTGGAGTTCGCGATCAGCGGCGACACCACCCTGCTGCGCGCTTTCCTGCCGGGCCACATCCTGTTCCAGTTCCTGATGGGCTATTACTACGGCAAAGCCCGCGTGACCGGCAAGGTCAAATACCACGTGCTGTCGCTGCTTGTCCCCATTCTGGTGCACACGCTGTTTGACACGTTCATCATCAGCCTGAAGTTCGCCATCGGAGACGTGTCTGTCCTGAGCAGCATTACCACGATGGAGGAGATCACTGCGCTTCCGAACGGCGGTTATATGATCCCGCTGGTCGTGGGCATCATCGTGACCATGCTGGGCATGGTGATCTGGCTGATCGTGGCGCTGGCAAAAATCAGCAAGTGGAGCAAAAACGGACAGAAGCAGGAGCTCCTCGCCGCCTCCAACGACTGACACTGAGACGCGCTCCGCGGGCAAGAAAAGGAGAACGACATGGCGCAGATCCTGCTGTTTAATCTATCCCAGGACAAGCTCAGACGCCTGCGACCGCTGGCGCTGCGGCTGGGGCTGAGCTGCCGGGCGGTGCCGCCGACGGAGTTCGACAAAAGCCTTGCCGCGCTGTGCGGCCGGGCGGAGGACGCGGCCGCAGCCGACGGAGAGGACGCGCTCGACGTGCCGGGCGAAATGCTGGTGATGGACGGTCTGAGCGCGCCGCAGTTCCACGGTCTGCTGGACGGGCTGCGGCGGGAACGGGCCACGGTGGCGCTCAAGGCCGTGGTAACGGAGAGCAACGCGCGCTGGAGCGCGGCCCGGCTGTACCGCGAGCTGTCCGCCGAGCATGAGGCCATGGAAAAGCTCAGGGGAAAGAGTATCCACCGCACATAAAAAATTGCTCCCTCTTCGACGGAAGAGGGAGCGCTTTTTGTTTCAGAAGCAGGCGATGTTGCTGTCGGTGCGGTTTTCGGTGCCGCCGATGAGTACGCCGTTGGGCCGGCGCACGATCATCTGGCCCCGGCCGAAGGGGGCGGAGGACAGCTCCACCGACAGATCGTGGCCGCGGCGGCGCAGCGCGCGGGCAATCTCTGCGTCAAAGCGGCTCTCCACAATGACGCGGCCGTCCCGCAGCCACTGGAAGCGGGGCGCGTCCAGCGCCTGCTGGGGGTCCAGGTGGAAGTCCACGCAGTTCATGACCACCTGCACATGGCCCTGGGGCTGCATATAGCCGCCCATGACCCCGAAGGGACCCACGGGCAGACCGTTCTGCATCAGAAAGCCGGGGATGATCGTGTGGTAGCTGCGCTTGCCGGGCCGCAGCACGTTGGCGGCGGCCGGGTCCAGCGAGAAGTCCGCGCCCCGGTTCTGGAGGGCGATGCCGGTGCCGCCCACCACGATGCCGGAGCCGAAGCCCATGTAGTTGGACTGGATGTAGGAGACCATGTTCCCCTCGCCGTCGGCGCAGCAGAGGTAGACCGTGCCGCTGCTCGGCGGGACCTGGCTGGTCCAGATCCGGGCCCGCTCCCCCATCTGGGCAGCGCGGCGGGCGCCGTAGGCCGGGTCCAGCAGCACGGCCGGGTCCACGGTCATGTCGGAAGGGTCGGTCACGCAGGCAAAGGCGTCGGCAAAGGCCATCTTCAGCGCCTCGATCTGGCGGTGGACGGTCAGCGGGCTGTCCTTCTCGGGAAAATCGAACTCCTTTAAAATGTTCAGCGCCATGAGCGCCACGATGCCCTGGCCGTTGGGCGGGATCTCGCAGACCTCAAAGCCCCGGTAGCCCACGCGCAGCGGCTCCACCCACTGCGGGGAAAAGGCGTCCAGGTCCTCATAGCGCAGATAGCCGCCGTACTGCCGACTGGCGGCGTCGATCTTCCGGGCAAGAGAGCCCCGGTAAAAGTCCTCGGCCCCGCTCTCGCCGATGGCCTGGAGACTGTCGGCGTGGTCGGGCAGGCGGATCAAGTCCCCCGCCTCCGGCGCGCGGCCGTCGGGAGCAAAGGTGTCGAACCAGGCGCGGAAGCAGGGCTCGGTCAGGCGTGCGCGGTAGCTTTCAAAGGCCTGCTGCCAGGCCTGGGCCAGGTGCGGGGCGCAGGGGTAGCCCTCGCGGGCGTAGCTGACGGCGGGGCTAAGCGCCGCCGTCAGCGGCAGCCGCCCGAAGCGCCGGGACAGAGCCGCCCAGGCCCCCGGCGCGCCGGGGACCGTGACCGGCGTCCAGCCGTGGGTGGGCATTTTCCCGTTCCTGTCCTTGCCGTCGGCCAGAACCGCTTCCGCCGAGGCCAGACGCGGCGCCGGGCCGGAGGCGTTGAGGCCGAAGAGCTTTTGCTCCCGCTCCGACCAGACGAGAGCGAAGGCGTCCGAGCCCAGGCCGTTGGCCGTGGGCTCCACCACCGTGAGGGCGGCGGCAGCGGCCACGGCGGCGTCCATGGCGTTGCCGCCGCGGCGCAGCAGCTCCAGACCCGCGGCTGCGGCCAGGGGGCTGGAGCAGTTGACCATGCCGCCGCGGGCGTAGATGGCCGTGCGGCGGGAGGGATATTTCTGATACAGCGGGTCAAAGGTCAGCGACATGCGTGCTCTCCCCTTTTTTCGTTTTTTTCATCTTACCATTTTTCCCGCCGCTTGGGAAGAAGCTCTTGTGCAAAGGGGCGGCGATAGTGTACAATATCGATATCTGAAATCGCTATGGGAGGACATGAGCATGGCCTTTTCCTATCCGATCTACCGCGCCCCCGATTTTTCCGCTCCCGCGCTGGCAAACGCGCCGGATGCCCGCTGGGCCGCCGTGGAAAAGGACGGCGTGGCGCCGGAGGGCTTTCACAGCACCTCGATGTATCCGGAATACTTCAAGCTGGACGGCGTCTGGCGTCTGGCGGAGAAGAGCCGCATGGATTCCAGCGTGGTCTGGGACGGCGACGGCTCGCTTCGCGTGGTGGAAAACCGCAACCTGCGCAGGGGCGAGCGGGTGATCCTGGGCCGGACGGAGCGCGGCGAGGAGGGCATCTATCTGCACAGCCACGGCTTTGACGCCCCCGGCACGGAAAACGACGACCAGTTCGTCTTTCGGCAGGGACGCAGCCGCGAGACCTCCTACGCCAGAGACTATGACCGGCTGATCGAGCTGCTGCGCGCCGAGCGCGAGGAGGGCAACATCCTCTGGGTCATGGGCCCTGCCTTCGCCTTCGACCGGGACGCCCGCTACGCCATGCAGCGGCTGGTGGAGGAGGGCTACGCCCACGGTCTGATGGCGGGCAACGCGCTGGCTACCCACGATCTGGAGGGCGCGCTGCTGCACACGGCGCTGGGACAGGATATCTACACCCAGCAGTCCGTGCCCAACGGACACTATAACCATCTGGACATCTGCAACCGGGTGCGCGCCAGCGGCTCGATCCCTCAGTTCATCGAGGATTACGGCATCAGCAACGGCATCCTGTACAGCGTGGTGAAAAAGTCCATCCCCTTTGTGCTGGCCGGCTCCATCCGCGACGACGGGCCGCTGCCGGAGGTGATGGGCAACGCCTATGAGGCCCAGAGCGCCATGCGCGCGCTGGTGGAAAAGGCCTCCACCGTGATCTGTATGGCAACCATGCTGCACACCATCGCCACGGGCAATATGACGCCCTCCTTCTGTCTGCGGCCGGACGGCAGCGTGAGACCCGTGTACTTCTACTGCGTGGACGCCGACGAGTTCGTCACCGGCAAGCTGATCGACCGGGGCAGCCTGTCCGCCACCACCATCGTCACCAATGTGCAGGACTTTATCTGCATCGTGGCAAAGGGCCTGGGGCTGATGTGAGCCCACGGCAACTATATGAAAAACGGCGCCTTCCTTTCGGAAGGCGCCGTTTGGTTTGCTTGCGGTTTTTTCAGGCGGTGATTGCCTTATGCCTTTTTCTTGGCGGCGGGGGCGTTGCCCTCCCACTCGTTGACGCAGACCGCGCAGGAAGCGTCGCCGATGATGTTGAGGGTGGTACGGCCCATGTCGAACAGACGGTCGATACCGTAGATGATGCCGATGAAGGTCGTCGGAACACCGACAGCTTCCAGCACCATGGCCAGCATGATCATGCCCGCGCCGGAGGTACCGGCGGTGCCGATGGAGGCCAGCGTCGCGGTGACGACGATCATGACCATCTGGCCGATCGTCAGATCGATGCCGACCACTTGGCCAGGAAGATCGCGGCCACGCACTGGTAGATCGCGGTACCGTCCATGTTGATCGTCGCGCCGAGCGGCAGGACGAAGGAGGAGATATCGCCCTCGACGTCCATCTCATCGCAGCACTCCTTGGTGATCGGGAGCGTGGCGACGGAGGAGGTGGAGGTAAAGGCAAACGCAGCGGCCGGGAAGATCTTCTTGAAGAAGTACAGCGGGGACATCTTGGCAAAGATCTTGACAGACGCGGTGTAAACCAGCAGAACGTGGAGGATGTAGCCGATGTAGGCGGCGAGCAGGACGAGACCGAGCGAGCCGAGGATCTTCGGGCCCTGGGCGGCAACGACCCAAACCATCAGCGCGAAGACGCCGTAGGGGGAGACCGCAAGGATGAAGCTCATCACGCGCTGGGTGACTTCGTTGAAGGAGCTGATGAAATCACCGAAGGGCTTGCCCTTTTCGCCGGCGACCAGAACGCCGCAGCCGAAGATCAGCGCGATGAAGATGATCTGCAGCATCGCAGCGGTGGACAGCGGGTTGATCGCGTTGGACGGGAAGATGTTGACGATGGTGTCCATCAGGTTGGCGCTCTTGGCCTCATACTCGGCGCCCTCGGCAAGCTGCAGCATCGGGAAGCTGCCCTTGAATGCGCTCGCGATGACAAGGCCGATCACGCAGGCGATGGCGGTGGTCACCAGGAAGTAAGCGACGGTTTTCCAGCCGATCTTACCGACCTTCTTGATGTCGCCCATCTGGATCACGCCGTCCATAATGCTGAGCAGGACGAGCGGGACAACGATGAACTTCAGCAGGTTGACGAAGATATCGCCGAAGGGCTTGATGTACTTTGCGGTAAAGGCGCCGGCCGCTTCCGCGCCCATGGTCGCCCAGAAAATGGCGCCCACGACAATACCGAGTACCAGGCCGATCAGGATCTTCACGCCAAGATTCATGCTTTTCTTTTG
>ONSQ01000082.1 GCA_900320465.1 uncultured Eubacteriales bacterium | reverse complement strand
GTGCTGCAGAGCTGCGTGGGCCTGAGCTATGACCACGATCTCCGCTCCGCCGAGGAGCTGGGCCTCTGGTTTGCCCGCAACGCCGGGGCCGAGAGCCTGGAGGAGCTGCGCGCCCTGACGCCGGAGCAGGTCTTTGCCGCCGCGGGGCCGGTCATCATGGCGGGCTTTCCCACAATGGAGCTGCCCTATACCCCGATCCGGGATGGCTGGGTCCTTACCGAGGGCTATGACCGGGCCATGAACGAGGGCGGCACGCACCCGATCCCCACCATCGTAGGCTCCACGCTCAACGACATCGCCACCGAGCGGGAGGCCGTGGAGAGGGGAGAGCGCGGCAAGGTCTATGCCGGCACCCTGGCCTGGGCCGAGGCGGCGAAAAAGCTGGGCCGCCCCGTCTGGCGTTACGATTTCCGCCGCCAGCTCCCCGGGGACGAGGCCGGCGCTTTCCACTCCTCGGAGCTCTGGTACATGTTCGGCACCCTGGACCGCTGCTGGCGTCCCATGACCGAGGGCGATCACGAGCTCTCGGAGCAAATGCTGGATTACTGGACCAATTTTATGAAGACCGGCGACCCCAACGGCGAGGGGCTGCCCCGCTGGGAGGCGTTTACGACAATCGGGAACGCCGCCGTGTTCGATGTGAAATGAGAAAGGGAGAACGAAGATGGAGTTTTTGATTCGCAGCGATTGCCCCACCACCGCCCACCGGAAGCACTGGCGCTTCTGCGTCGGTTCCGGCCACGCCACCCTGGCCCTGCGCACGGACTATACCAGACAGCTGAAGTTCATCCACGACACCCTGGGCATTGAGCGGGTCCGCTTCCACGGCATCTTCGGGGACGATATGCGCACCTGCACCGACTTTTCCGAGATCATTCCCTTCCCGGTGAAGGAGCGGATCCTGGAATATAACTTCAACAACTGCGGCGTGGCCTATGACAACGTGCTCGACGCCGGGATGAAGCCCTTTGTGGAGCTGTCCTTCATGCCCAAAAACCTGATGACCCGGGATCCGGAGCGGGTCAAGGAGGGCGGCTTCTTCTACAAGCCCCTCATCGTCCCGCCCGAGGACGAGGAAGCCTGGAAGAACTATATTCAGGCCTTCGTCCGCTTTCTGATCCACCGCTACGGCGCCGAAGAAGTGCGCAGCTGGTACTTTGAGGTCTGGAACGAGCCGGATCTGCCCGGCGCTTTCTGGAACGGCAGCCGGGACGAGTATTTCCGCCTCTATGAGATCACCGCCCGCGCCATCAAGGAAGTGGACCCGGCGATCCCGGTGGGCGGTCCCTCCACCTCCGGCAGCAAGTGGGTGGTCTCCTTCCTGCGCTACTGCAGCGAGCACCAGGTCCCTGTCGACTTCGTCAGCACCCATCAGTATGCCGGCGATCCGCTGGGCGGTGTGGAGACCCAGGGCGACATGGACGAGGCCGGCGGCCCCGGCTTCGACATCGAAAAGCTGATGGCCTCTCTGGCCGAGGGCTTCAGCCGGGCCCTGGAGAGCATGGAGGAGAAAACCGTCCTCAACAGCCTGCGCGCGGCCATGGCGGACAAGAGCGAGATCGAAGACATCCCCAACGACGGGCTGATCCGCAACAGTGCCGTCGTGAAGCAGCAGGCCCAGGGTCTGCCGGTCTATTACACCGAGTGGAACGAAAACGCGGGCTTTTCCTCCTACACCAACGACACCCGCAAGGTGGCGGCCTATGACGTGAAGACCGCCCTGGACATTTCCGAGAATGTGACCGGGTCCTCAATCTGGTGCTTCTCCGATATCTTTGAGGAGTTCCATCCCTTCCCGGAGGAATTCCACGGCTGCTTCGGCATCCTGACGCAAAACGGCATCCCCAAGCCGGTTTACCACGGCATGAAGATGCTCGCGGACGCCGGGGACGAGCGCCTGGATCTCGGCGCGGACGCGACCCTGGGCGAGATCGGCATCGCCGCCTTCCGGAAGGAGAGCGAGATGGAAGTCCTGCTCTTCCGGCAGAAGATGAAGAATCTGGACCTGCCGAAGGAGCCCGCCCGCGTGCGCATCGAACTGCCGGAGAAACCCCGCGAGGTGCTCCTGCGCACGGTGGATGAGGAGCACGGAAACCCGCTGCGCGTCTGGGAGGAGATGGGACGGCCCGTCTCCCTCAACCGGGAAGAGGTGGAAACGATCCGCCTTCGCAGCGCGGTGGAGGACGCGCCCTGCCCCTTTGGCTGGGCGGGCGGCGTTCTGGAACTGAACGCAGAGCTGGGCGTCAATGACCTCTGCTTCTTCCGCATCCTCTTCTAAGCGGAGAAAAGCAGCCTTTCGGCCCCAAAAATAAGAATCATTTTACCCGGAAAGCGGAGATGCTGTTATGAAATTACTCGATCCGGACTCCAAACTCTATCAGATCCTCAGCACGGCGGCCAGCTTCATCGCCCTGAACATTCTGTGGCTGCTCTGCTCGGCGCCGCTGCTGACCGCCGGGGTCTCCACCGCCGCGATGTACACGATCACCCGCAAGATGGCCCGGCACGAGTATCCCACCGTCCTTCCGGATTTCTTCAAGGCCTTCCGGGATAATTTCAAAAAAGGCATGCTGGCGGGGCTGGTGATGCTCTTTCCGCTGTTGCTGCTGGTGCTGTACCTGTTCCTGGGTCTCTCCGGCGGCATGGAGGGGCACACCCTGCTCCGCGGCCTCAGCTGGGTGGCCGCGGCGGTGATCGGCGTGTTCAACTCCTACCTCTGGCCCCTGCTGGCCTGGTATGAAAACAGCCTGGGCAACAGCCTGAAAAACGCGGTGCTGCTGCCGCTGAGTAATCCCTTCATCGCCCTGGCGGTGACGGCGCTCAATCTGCTGCCGGTGTATCTGCTGCTGCGGCACACGGTTTTCTTCCTGCGCATCAGCTTTCTCTGGCTGGTGGCGGGCTTCGCGCTCACCGCCTTTGTGAACACCCAGCTGCTGCGCCTGCAGCTGAAACAGATCACGCCGGACGAGGACCTGTAAACCGATTACGATTTAAAACTTAAGGAGAACACTATGGCTTTTGCAAAGGATTTTCTCTGGGGCGCGGCCAGCGCCGCCGCTCAGGTGGAAGGAGCCTGGAACGAAGACGGCCGGGGCGAGAGCATCTGGGACACCCTGGTCCATGAGGGCGGGCATGTGGCCCACGGCGAGACCTGCGATGTGGCCTGCGACCACTACCACCGCTGGCGGGAGGACGTGGCCATCATGAAGGAGCTGGGGCTCAAGAGCTACCGCTTCTCCGTGAGCTGGTCCCGCGTCCTGCCGGAGGGCACGGGCAGGGTAAATGAGGCGGGCCTGCACTTCTATGTGCAGCTCTGCGACGCGCTGCTGGAAGCCGGCATCAAGCCTCTGGTGACCCTGTATCACTGGGATCTGCCCACCGCCCTGTATCGCAAGGGCGGCTGGAAGAACCCGGAAAGCCCCGCCTGGTTTGAGGAATACACCGAACTCCTGGCCAAGGCCCTGGGCGATCAGGCCTACGCCTGGATGACCTTCAACGAACCGCAGATGTTCGTCGGCCTGGGCATGCTGGTCGGAGCCCATGCGCCCTTTGAGCACAACGACGACAAGACCCTGGCGGAAGTGTCAAAGAATGTCCTCCTGGCCCACGGGCGGGCGGTCAGCGTTCTGCGCCGTCTCTGCCCCAAGGCGCTGATCGGCATGGCGCCCACAGGCGACTGCTATCTGCCCAAGGACGAGACCCCGGAGTCCATTGAGGAGGCGAGACGGAAATCCACCCGTCTGGGCCGGGACTTCGTCATCTCCAACACCTGGTGGGCCGACCCCATTTTCCTGGGCAAAGCCCCGGAGGACGCCGAGGCGCTCCTGGGCGAGAACATGTACCGCCTCACGGCGGAGGAATGGGCCAGCGTCTCCCAGAAGCTGGACTTCTACGGCTTCAACTGCTACCAGGGCACCCAGGACTACCCGCCCCCCGAGGACGGCTATAACAACTACGCCTGGCAGGGCAGTCCCCAAACCGGCTTCGGCTGGAACTTCACGCCCCAGGCCCTCTATTACTCCAGCAAATTCTGGTATGAGCGCTACGGCCTGCCCGTGCTGATCACGGAAAACGGCTATGCGGGCTTGGATCACGTGATGCTGGACGGCAAAGTGCACGACCCCCAGCGGCAGGACTTCCTGCACCGCTATCTGCTGCAGGTCAAGCGGGCCGTGGACGAGGGCATCCCCGTGCTGGGCTATCAGTACTGGAGCATCATGGACAATTTTGAGTGGGCCGCCGGCTACGATCCCCGTTTCGGTCTGGTCTATGTGGACTATCACAACAACTGCGAGCGCACGATCAAGGACTCCGCCCTGTGGTATCGGGACGTGATCGCCGCCAACGGCGAGAACCTTTGACAGGCAAGAGATAGAAAAAACTGGCGTGCCGGCGCTGAAACGCACTGCTTTTGCAGTGCTCCGGCAAATCATATGTAATTTCCACAGCCCCGGCCACTCCACACTAATGGCCGGCAAGCTGTGAAAAAAAGGAGGATAAAAAAGCCCAGACTCGGGCTGCGGCAGTGTGGAGACCTGTCGCAACGCGGCGCAGTCCATCGCGGCTGGCCGTGAGTACACAGCAAGCGGAGGCTCTGTGTGCGGAGTCAGATAACATGGCAGAAGTCAGACTGGTAAACATCAAGAAAGTGTACCCCTTCATCAGCGGCGAACAGAAGAAAGGCAAGAAGAAAAAAGCCGACGAACCCGAGAAGAAGAAAGTCAATCTTCAGATCACGGACGAGGGCGTCGTTGCGGTTCAAGCCTTTAATCTGGACATCAAGGACAAGGAATTCATCGTTCTGGTCGGACCTTCCGGCTGCGGCAAATCCACGACTCTGCGCATGGTGGCAGGACTTGAGGAGATCTCCGGCGGCGAGCTGTACATCGACGGCAAGCTGATGAACGACGTGGCGCCGAAAGACCGCGACATCGCCATGGTGTTCCAGAACTATGCTCTGTATCCTCACATGACCGTGTACGACAACATGGCCTTCTCCCTGAAGCTGCGTCACACCCCGAAGGACGAGATCGACAAGAAGGTCCGCGAAGCTGCTGAGATCCTGGACATCACCCAGTACCTGGAGCGTAAGCCCAAGGCTCTTAGCGGCGGCCAGCGCCAGCGTGTCGCCATCGGCCGCGCGATCGTGCGCGCGCCGAAGGTGATGCTGATGGACGAGCCCCTGTCCAACCTGGACGCCAAGCTGAGAAACGAAATGCGCGCTGAGATCATCAAGCTCCGTCAGCGCATCAACACCACCTTCATGTACGTCACCCATGACCAGACCGAGGCCATGACGCTGGGCGATCGCATCGTCATCATGAAGGACGGCTACATCCAGCAGATCGGCACTCCTCAGGAAGTGTTCAACCATCCCGCGAACCTGTTCGTCGCGGGCTTCATCGGCATGCCCGTCATGAACTTCTTCGACGCCGAGCTCAAGCGCGAGGGCGACAAGTTCTTCGTCGAGATCGGCGGCATCAAGGTCGAGCTCAGCAAGGACAAGGAAGCTCGCCTGCTGAAGAACAACGTGCAGTCTCAGCCTGTTACCCTGGGCGTACGTCCAGAGCATACGGACGTGGCCGAGCAGGGCATCGCCTCCACGGTCGAAGTGTCCGAAATGATGGGCTCCAGCGTGCACCTGCACCTGAACGCCGACGGCAAGGACGTGATCGTCATTGTTCCCACCATCGACATGAAGGGCAGCTACAAGCAGGGCGACACTGTGCACTTCACCTTCGACGGCAAGGTGGCCCATGTCTTCTCCAAGGAGACTGACAAGAACCTCGAGTTCTGATTTCCTGTCAAAAGAAAAATGGATTCTCAGATAAAAGGTCAGCGACTCGCTGATGAGATCCTGCTTCTTTCCGGATTGCATATTACTTACGGCCTGATGAACGAGCCGTGTTTTGCGGAGCAAAAGCAAAAAATCGCAGATATGATTGCCAGCGACGGGATCAACGTGAAGCAAGACCTGGATCCGCTGACTTTGAATTTATATCGCAGGTACTTTGAATAACGGAAGAAATGAGGTGCTCCTCTTGGAGAATTATTACTGCAACCCACTGAATTTACCCTATAAATACAACTTTCAGAAGCCCAACATGCCGGGTCTGGGAGAGGCAAAGCTTTCGGTTTATCGGGAGGCGGCCGACCCCACGCTGGAGCTGTTCAAGGGGCGCTATTATCTCTTCCCCTCCATGACCCGGGGCTTTTATGTCTCGGACAACATGGTGGACTGGGAGTATCACCCCCTGAACGCGCCGATCCCGGTGTTCGACTATGCGCCGGACGTGCGCGCGGCGGGGGACTACCTCTATTTCTCCGCCAGCAAGCGCAGCGAGCCCTGCGATTTCTACCGCACGAAAGACCCTCTCAGCGGCGAGTGGGAGCAGATCAAGGGAACTTTCCCCTTCTGGGACCCGGACCTCTTTGTGGATGACGACGGCCGATTTTACTTTTATTGGGGCTGCTCCAACATCACGCCCATCTGGGGCGTGGAGTTGGACCCCCAGACCATGCGTCCCATCGGAGAAAAGCAGGTCATGTTCACCATGGACAACAAGACCCGGGGCTATGAGCGCATCGGTATGGATCACGTGAGCCCCAAGGCGGGAATGGACATCGAGGCCGAGACCGAAAAACTGTTTCAGGGCCTGATGCAGATGCCCGCGGAGCTGCGGGCCAAGGAGGGACTCACTGACGAGGCCGCCGTGCGCCGTCTGGCCCGGGGCTTTGCCGGGGACGACCCCTATATTGAGGGAGCCTATGTGACCAAGCACGCGGGGAAGTATTACCTGCAGTACGCCTTTCCCGCCACGCAATCCAACGTCTACGGCGACGCAGTGCTGGTGGCCGACAAGCCGCTTGGACCCTATCATTTTGCGAAGAACAACCCCTTCTCCTATAAGCCCGGCGGCTTCATCAACGGTGCTGGTCACGGCTCCACCATCGCGGACAGAAACGGGAACTACTGGCACACGGCCAGCATGTCCATCTCCATGAACAACGACATGGAGCGGCGGCTCGGCCTGTGGAAGGCCGGCTTTGACGCGGACGGCGAGCTCTGGTGCGACCAGCGCTACGGCGACTGGCCTGTGGACGCGGAGGCCCCCGCCTTCCGGAAGCCGGAATTCATGCTCCTGTCCTACGGCAAGAGCGTGACGGTGTCCTCCGGCAGCGGCGCGGATAAGATCACAAACGAAAACATCAAAGACTGGTGGCGTGCGGACGGCTGCGAGAACGAGTGGTGCCGGGTGGACCTTGGCGCGATCAAGGATGTGCGCGCCGTGCAGATCAATTTTGCCGATGAGGGCATCGAGGCGCAGATCCCTGAGATCCGCTATATCGACACCGAAAAACGCATCACCCGCTGGCTCCTGGAGGGCTCGGCGGACGGCGAGACCTATTTTACCATCGCGGACAAGCGCCGGGCGGAGACCAACCTGGGCAACGACTTCGTGATGCCAGAGGGCGGCGTTCGCGCTCGCTATCTGAAGCTGACTGTGCTGGAAGTGCCCTTCCGGCAGCGGATCTGCGTCTCCGGCCTGCGCGTCTTCGGCCGGGGCGAGGGCGAAAAACCCGCTGCCCCGCAGGCGCAGGCAAAGCGTGTGGGCGATCTGGACATGCTGGTCTCCTGGGCCGATACCGGCGCGGTGGGCTATAACGTCCTCTGGGGCTATGCACCGGACAAGCTCTATCACAGCTATATGGTATTCGGCGCGGCAGAGAAGAAGATCGGCGCCCTGATGAAGGGCGAGCCGGTCTGGGTTCGCCTTGACGCCTTCAACGAAGTCGGCGTCACCGAGGGCGAGGTCTTTCCTCTGGACTAAAGCCCGGGCAACAGAGTTACAGGAGGATTATCCATGAGCTATGACGCGTTTTATCCCGGCCGGGTCTGGCTGGACACGGACGGCAAGCGGATCCAGGCCCATGGCGGCAGCCTGATGGTCCTGAACGGCGTATATTACTGGTACGGCGAGAATAAAGAAAAAACCGACGGCAAAAACGGGATCTGGCACTGGGGCGTGCGCTGCTACAGCTCCACGGACCTCTATAACTGGAAGGACGAGGGAATCATCATCCCGCCCGAGCCGGAGGATCCCGATTCCTCTCTTCACCCCAGCGCCTGCATGGACCGGCCCCATATCATCTATAACCAGTGCACAAAGAAATTCGTCTGCTGGCTGAAGATCATGAACAAGGATCAGACCCAGAGCGAGACGGTGCTCACCGCGGACAATCTGCTTGGCCCCTACACCAAGGTGCGCGAGGGGCTTCGGCCTCTGGGCATGAGCGCCGGGGACTTCGACCTGGCGGTTGCGGAGGACGGCAAGGCCTACTACTACTTTGAGCGGGTGCACAGCGAGACCATCTGCGCCGACCTCACCGAGGACTATACCGACGTGACCGGCTACTACAGCACCCACTTCCCCCGCTCCGGCCCGCCCTATGTGCGCGAGGCCACAGCTCATTTCGTCCGCAGAGGCAGGCACTATCTGATCACCTCCGGCACGACCGGCTATCTGCCGAACCCCTCGGAGGCGGCGATCGCCGACACCTGGCACGGGCCCTACACCGTGCTGGGCGATCCGCACCCGGAGGACGAGAGTCAGACCTCCTTCCACTCCCAGATCTCTTCGGTATTCAAGGTGCCGGGGAAAAAGGACCTTTATATCGCCTGCGCCGACCGCTGGCTGCCGGAGGCCATGGACAAGCAGTACCCGGTCTACCGGGAGATGTTCGAAAAGATCTTCTCCGGTCGGGCGGAGGAATTTGATTTCAGCCGTATGGGCGCTCAGGTGGTGGAGAATACCGCCATTGCCGACTATGTGTGGCTGCCCATAACCTTCGAGGGAGATAAGCCCGTGATCCACTGGCTGGACTCCTGGCGCTGGGAGGACTATGAATGAAAATCGAAGCACTGAAAATCAACGGCATTCCCGAACCCCTGGGCGTTGCGCTGCCTTTCGTGGAGGTCTCATTCAAAGTCCGGGACACCGAAAGCAAAAAAGCCCGGAACATCAAGGTCCGGCTCCTGGACGAGCAGGGGAGGACCCTGACCGAGCGGGAAGGAGCTGAGCTCGACCCCTCCGGCGTGGAGCTCGACGCGGCGCTCCGGCCAAGAAGCGTCTATCGCCTGCACGTGTCCGTTGAGGGAGACGAAGGGGACTGTGCCGAGGCGGAGAGCGCGGAGAGCGCCTTTGAAACCGGCAAAATGGACGAGCCCTGGACGGCGGACTGGATCGCCGCGCCGAAAGGCGAGGACTGCCATCCGCTGCTGCGCCGCCGTTTCACGGTCAGGCCGGGTCTGGTTCGCGCCCGGCTCTACGCCACCGGTCTGGGCCTTTTTGAAGCCTATTTGAACGGCGAAAAGCTGAGCGAGGAATACCTGCTGCCCGGCGTCACCAACTACGAGACACGCCTCCAGGTCATCACCTTCCGCGCGGATGCTCTGCGCGAGGGAGAGAACGAACTGAGCTTCGCCGCATGGCTGTGATCGGAGAGCTGCACCTGGACTATGCCGACGGCAGCCACGATTGCCTGAAAACCGACGGCGGCTTCACCTGGACTCCCTCTCAGATCGTGGACAGCGGCATCTATTACGGCGAAACCCTGGACCGCAGCCTTACTCCCGGAGAGGAGAAGCCGGCGGAGGTGCTGACAGAGCCGGAAAAAGATCCCGACACGAAAAACCTGCGGAAATCACATCTGACAGACCGCTTGAGCCTGCCCATCACGGTGGCGGAAACGCTGCCGGTGCGGGAAATCCTGCACACCCCCGCCGGGGAGACGGTGCTGGACTTCGGCCAGAACTTTGCAGGTTTTCCGGAATTCGACGCGGACTTTCCCGCGGGCACGACCATCACCCTGGACTTCGGGGAAATCCTGCAGCAGGGAAACTTTTACAACAAAAACTATCGGGACGCGCGCTCCCGTTTCGAGTACGTCTCCGGCGGTGAGCGGGAGACCGTTCACCCCCACTTTACCTTCTTCGGCTTCCGCTATGTGCGCGTCAGCGGCTGGGTGGGAGAGCTGAAAAAAGAGAGCTTTCGGGGCTGCGTACTCTCTTCCGACCTGGAGCGGATCGGCTTT
>ONSQ01000033.1 GCA_900320465.1 uncultured Eubacteriales bacterium | reverse complement strand
TGGGCCACTTGAAGATAAAGTCGTTTTCCTCGTAATCCGTGCCGCAGAGCTTTCTGTTGATCGCTTCCTCCGTCTTGGCCTGCATAAAGATTTCTCTTGCCTCGGGCGATAAGGGGAAAGATCGGTGGCTGGAGCTGTTCTTGGTCTTGTCCTTGCAGACTGTAGTCGTGACCTTGGAAACGGTGTGCTTGATCGTGAGCCGCCCGGCAGTGAAATCTACGCTGTCCCATTTCAGCCCTAGGACTTCGCTCCGGCGCAGGCCGTATAGGGCGGTGATCTTTACGAGGGGATAGATGGGATCATCCCGAATCGTGTCAAACAAGGTTTTGAGCTGGTCGGCGCTGTAGTAGCTGGATTCATACCGTTGCTTCTTCGGAAGCTCGACGAATTGACAGGGGTTCGTTTGCAGCATCCCGTTTTTCACCGCCTCATTCAAGGTTTGGAGGATAATATTCTTATACTGCCGCAGAGACGAGGGAGACAAGCCGCCCTTTCCGCAGAGACGAGGGAGACAGGCCGCCCTTTCCGTCTTTGCGGCCTCTTGCAGCTTTCTCATCAAAAAAGGCTTGCAGATCGGATCGAGTGACCTCCTGCAACAATAGTCCGCTCTGATCGAAATAGGGGATCACCTGGGCGTTTGCCATCAGCTTATAGCCCTGAAAGGTCACGGAATCCACTCTGCGCTCCGCGACTTTCAGCCATGCCCGGATGTAGTCTGCAAACAAGATGTTGCTCACGGGCCTTGCAGGGGCTCTCTCGCACTCCAAAAGCGTTTCCCGCAAGAGCTGTTCCGCTTTCCGCTTGTTGCCTTTCACATCAAGCCCAGTGGCGATCCATTTTTGCTTGCGCTTCCCGTTCTCTTTCAAATTGACGATGATATAGTACTTGTCATTTTTGATTTGCAGGCTGCCAGTCATCTCTGTCTCCTTTCTGACAGTCAGAGCAGCCTGCTTTGTCAGGTTTCTTCGCTGTGTACCACGCGGAGGCCACATACTCTACAAGGCAGGATTTTGGCACCCGAATGGACGATCCGATGCGAAGGTGCCGGATCGAATTGCTGTTTATGAGATTATAGGCGCTGTTCCGTCCAATGTGCAAAGCCTCGCTGACCTGCAGAACGGTCATAATGTCCGGGTAGGCTTCAAAGAGCAGTTCTTCCATATCATTCCCGCCCGTTTCCGCTCCGCGAGCTCACAGCCAAATCAACTTTATAAATGACAGGATATTCAACATGGTTTACACCTCACATTCACAAAAAGATTCCAGAGAAAAATCGCACGATTCTATTGCTAAAATCGTACGATTGGCATATAATATGGATGAACCCAATTTTGACGAAAAGGAGGAGTCCTATATGTCCATTACCGCAACAGAGTTGAAGCAGAACCTGAGCAAGTATCTCTTAATGGCGGAACGGGAAGATGTATTCATTACCCGAAACGGCAAAGTTGTTGCCAAGCTCACGAATCCTTACCAGGACAGAGTTGATATGGCAAAATCTTTGTTCGGCATCATCCCCGGCGATATGACCATTGAGCAGGCACATAGGGAGCGGTTAGAGACAGTATGAATGTTCTGATTGATACCTGTATCATCATTGACGCGCTGCAAAGCAGAGAACCGTTTAACAAGGACGCCGAGGCAGTATTTCTGTCCGTGGCAAACCGGCGGTGTGTAGGGTTCCTCACCGCCAATTCCATAACGGATATTTACTACCTGATGCACAAGGCGCTGCACAGTGCCGGAGAGACGAAGAAGGTTCTCGGCGTCCTGTTCAACTTGTTTGAGATCCTGGACACCTGTGGAATCGACTGCCGGAGGGCGCTGACAAGCGACATTTCCGACTATGAGGATGCGGTAATGATCGAAGCTGCAGCCCGCGCCGAGATCGACTGCATCGTTACGCGCAATCTCAAGGATTATGCAGGCGCTCCTATGCCGGTTTATTCTCCCGCGCAGTTCGTTGAACTCCTGTACGCTGACGAAGATTGATTCATCTGCCAAAGTGGGTAATGCGTTTCACTGTGAAACGCATTACCCCTTTTCTTTTATACCGCGCCGATAGCCGAGAGGATTTCCTTTGCGAAAGCAATCACAAGCCCGCCGAACAGGCACAGGAAGCCCTGGGAACGCTGGCTGGCGTCCATCCTGCCGGAGGATCAGGCGGCTTTTGACGCTCTGGAGCCGGGCTGCTCCTGGCTGTATCTCGCCGTCGGCGGGGTCCTCTCCGCCGCCATCGGCATCCATGATCCCCTGCGTCCGGAGGCAAAGGACATCGTGAGCCTTCTCCATGAGGCCGGCGTCCGAAAAGTCGTGATGCTCACAGGGGACAACCACGCCACCGCCGCCGCGATCGCGGATGAGCTCGGCGTCGACGACTATCGCGCCGAGGTTCTGCCGGAGGACAAAGCGGCCTTTATCCGCGCCGAACAGACGGCGGGGCATAAGATCGTCATGATCGGCGACGGCATCAACGACGCGCCCGCTCTGTCACTGGCGGACGTGGGCGTTGCGATCGGCAGCGGAGCCAGCATCGCCCGCGAGGTGGCGGATATCACCATCGAGGCGGAGGATCTGCGGGAACTGGTGCTGTTGCGCAGACTGTCACGGCTGCTGATGGGGCGCATCGAGAGGAATTACCGTTTTGTCATGGGCTTCAACGGCGCGCTGATTGCGCTTGGCGCCGTCGGTGTGCTGCAGCCCGCCACATCGGCTCTTCTGCACAACGGCTCGACCCTGCTTTTGAGCATGGACTGTCTGACGCCGCTGCTTCGGGAGTCCGAGGCGAAAGGAGAAGCGACATGAAATACGGACTGATCGGCGGCTTTATCAAGCTCGCCTTCGCCAAAACCGCCTTTGCCTATCTGGAAAAAGCAATCCCGGAGCTGGACATGGACGACTACCGGAAGCGGGTGCTGAAGGAGTATCGCGCCATCGTGGAGCGGACGCCGGGCATCGGCAGCATGAAGGACAACATGTTCGTCATGACCATGTACTGCGGCGCCTTTGCGATCGCGCTCTACAAGGAGGCGGAGGGCCGGATGGATGAGGAGACGCTGAAGGGTCTGATCCACGCGCTGGCCTACTGCCCCCTGATGGTGAAAGCCAAGCAGGGCAAGAGCGCCTTTACGGAAAAGGAGATCGCGAACCGCACCCGGCAGGCCGCGTGGTCGCGGGCGCATATCGAGGAATACCCGATGAACTGGTTTTACTATTTCAAGACCGTTCCCGGGAAGGACGAGTACTTCATCACCCACAAGCAGTGCGGTATCTGCAAGCTCACGAAGCAGGAGCACTGCGAAGGGATCACGAAGCATCTGTGCATGATGGATTATTACACCTTCGAGATGCAGGGCGCTGTGCTGGACCGGACAAAGACGCTGGGATACGGCGACGACGAATGCAACTTCCATCTGATGAGCCGGGAAAGAGCCGCCGAGCTGGGCTTCACGCCGGGACCGGACGCAAAATAGACCTGCCATCGGCCGGCCAGCGCCGGCACGATGAAAGCGCTCGTCGAGGACGGATGTAAATTAGAACGCAAAAACGGCCCCGGACCTTTACAAACGTGAAGGTCCGGGGCCGTTTTTTGTCGGCGCTGTCCGCCTGCCCCGTTCCTGCCGGGGGTGGGAAAAAGCCTGAGTAAACTGCCGGTTCCCCGGCGGCTGCGCTTCCTGCGGGGCAGTGCTGTACGCTTTCGCGCATCCGCTTCATCATGCGCATCATGACCGGACATTTACTCTCAGATCCCCTGCGTGAAGTTGCTCCAGCTGCGCTTCATATAGGGCTCCAGCGGCAGCGGCGTGCCGACAAAGCGCGCCTCCAGCGCATCGTCGCGCAAAAACTCGTCCAGATACGGCGCTCGTCCGGCGGTGCAGACCACGGGGATGCCGCTGAGCAGACTGGCCTGGCGGATCACCGGATAGCCGTCGCGCAGATCCTGTGCGCTGGCCCAGTCCTGCAGGTTGGAGTTGTGGATGAAGCCGGTGACCGTCTGACGGGCAAAGCCCTCCATGTCGGCCTTGAGCTTCAGGATCTTTTCCGCCGTCTCGGACATGGGGCGGCGGATGTTGACGATGTCATAGACCTCCAGCTGTCCCGGCTCCAGCGCGGCAAAATCCATATGGTAGCGCGCCAGGGACAGCGCCCCGGCGGCGTCGCCGCCCACGTCAAAGATCACCAGATCCCAGTCCTGGGCAAAGGCCGAGCCCACCGCGGCGCTCATGTTGGTCTGGGTCAGGCCCGCGCCGACAAAGGTGGGCGAGACCAGGTTGATCTTCTTCTCGTCCAGCAGCTTCACATGGTCGGACATGCGGAAGTAATCGTTGATGCGGTCCAGGTCGATGACCTGGGTGCGCTTGCCCTCCGCCGCGGCCCTGACGGCCATGTTCAGCGCGATCTCCGTCTTGCCGGAGCCGTAGTTCCCGATGAGAATGACGACTTTTTTCATGCACAGCCCTCCCCGATATCCGTTCATGTGATCATTATAATCCCTCCCGGGAATGCTTGTAAAGAAGCGGGGTGCCTGACGACTCGTCGACACGGAACGACGAAACACCGCAAGTACATACACTGTTGATATTATTCGCACATACTTGATATACTTTTCAAATATGGCACGGTACAATCCGTGTGTATTTATCGAAAAGCGCCGACGGATACCCATGCGTACCCCCAGCGCAGCAATCGAAAGGAGAAGCAAGTCAAAATGGCTAAAACACCGATAGTCAAAAACCCCGAAGCCGTAGGCTTCAAAGAAATCTTCGGCAGCACAGCGCTCTCCACCAACAACGGCCTCGCCGCCGTCTTCATGTCCGCCATGTTCATGACCTTCATGACCGACTACGCCGGTCTGGGCAAGCTTGGCGCCACGCTGGCCACCGTCCTGCTGCTCGCCGCCCGCATCATTGACGCGGTGGACGACCCGATCCAGGGCTTTATCATGGACAGCGGCAAGATCGGCAAGCACGGCAAGTACAAGCCCTTCTTCCTCATCTCCATCATCTTGACCACCATCGGCGTCATCGCCCTTTACGCGCTGCCCAACGGCATCACCGCCAAGGCCGTCGCCGTCTCCGTGTGGGTCATCTTCTTCTATCTGGTCTACGACATCGGCGCCTCGTTCTATAACCAGAACCTGCTGTTCCGCACCATGACCAACGATCCCGGCGAGCGCTCCAAGCTCCTGATCGGCCCGCGTCTCTGGGTCATGATTCTGGGCGTCTTCGGCTCCTTCATGGCAGCTATCGCTGTCTCTATTCAGGCCGCTACCGGCAGCTTCAAGACCGCCTATATGATCCTCGCTCTCGTGGCCATGGCGATCTCCTTTGTCATCTCCCTCGTCGGCTGGTTCCTGGTCAAGGAGAAGCACGTGGTGGAGCAGGACCCCGAGGACAAGGTCAAGTTCTCCGACTTCTTTGAGCTCATGCGCACCAACAAGCCCATGATGCTCAACTTCTTCAAGTGCATTTTCACGGGCTTCATCTGGACCTTCCTGTTTGCCGCCCCTGTGTACTATGTCAAGTATGCCTATGCGGCTGACCTGAGCACCGGCGAAGTCAACATGGAATATTTCGCCTCCCTGTCCATGGTCATCTCCATGATGATGATGTTCCCGCTCATTCTCGGCACTATCGTAGCCAACCCTGTTTTGAAGCTCTTCAAGAAAAATTTCCTGAAGATGCACATCTTCGATCTGGCCATGCAGGGTGCGGCAGGCGCGCTGATGTTTGTCATGCAGATCCTGGGCCTTCTCCCGAAGAATCCCATGTTCTTCTTCATCCCGATGTTCCTGCTTGCCTTCTTCATCGGCATCGACTTCGTCCCCGGCTCCAACCTGAGCATGGAGATCATGGACTACACCATTTACCAGTCCGGCAAGGACCGCTCCGCGCTCACCGGCGTGCTGGAGAAGTTCCTGGAGAAAGCGCAGAGCGCCGTCTCCTCCGCCATCGTCGGCGGCGTGCTGATCGCCATCGGCTATGAGGTGGACTCCGTCACCGGCAACTACATCGGCGACCTGGCCAAGATGCCCACGATGCTGACCTGGATGATCGTCATCATCGGTCTTGTTCCCGCGATCCTCGCCGTCATCGGCATTGCCATCATCCGCAAGTACCCCATCGACCAGCCCATGCGCGAGGATATCCAGAAGTTCATCTCCGAGCACCAGACCAAGAAAGAGGTCGATTGATTCCCACCGACTCGACCGCGAAAGGGACACGCCCGCGGGCGTGTCCCTTTTTGAAGAAAAAGCGGCCGTCGCTACCTTTTTTTTCGAGAATATGGTATGATCAGGAAGAAAACAACCAAGGAGGGCGATCAGAATGTCTGCGGGATATGACGATATTTCCCCTGCCTGGAAAAACGACGTCGAATATTTGCGCCTTGTCAACGAGCTGTCCGGCCTTCCGGTCGCTGTGTGGTTTGCCGGCAAGCCGCTGAGCGCGGGCAGCTGGACCAGCTGCGCCGGGGGCGAGCATCCCTGCTTTACCCACGAGCCACTGCGCCGCTCGCTGGAGGAATGCTGTGTCGGGGACAAGCCGAGCATCTTCTTCGAAAACGATCTGGCCATCTACGGGGTCGTCCCGGTGGGCCCCCTCTGCCTGGCCATCGGACCGGGGGCCGTCTGGACCTCGCCCGGCGAGCCGGAGCAGTCTTACGCCGCCGCCCGCGGCCTTCAGAGAAGCATCCCGATCAATCGTGCGGATCTGGGGACGCTGAGCCGCTATATGGAGCTGGTATATCTCCACTTCAACGGCGCGGCCCTTCCGGTCGAACACATCGCCGTCACCGCCGACATCCTCAAGGACTGGCAGCAGAAAGGCGATCTGGAGCAATATCAGCTGGAACAGTCGGAAAACGACCGGAACCATCAGATCGGTGTGGATTTTGAGAACAAGATCATCAAGATGGTGGAAAGCGGAGACACCGAGGCGATCAAAGCGCTGCTTTCCGGCCCAACTCCGGACTACGCCTCGATCACGGCTCTGGAGGGCGAAGAGGGAAAAACGGCTGAATATCTGGTGGTTTCCATCATCACGCTGATGACCCGAGCCGCCGTGGCCGGCGGCGCCAGCGTGGAGACCGCCCATGAGCTGGGGGACGTGTACCTCAAGCGGCTGGGCAAGGCGGTGCAGAAAAAAGAAGCTTTTCTGGGGCTGTCCTACCACGCCATGATCGAGTTTACCGAACTGGTCCGGCGTGCCAAAGAAGCAAGCTGCAGCCAGTCTTATGTGGAAGCCTGCAAGGCCTACATCGAACGCAACCTGCGCAAGAATCTGCAGGTGGGGGACATCGCCCCGGCCATCGGGCTGAGCCGAACCTATCTGTCCCGGCTGTTCCACCAGACCGAGGGCATCACCGTGCAGCAGTATGTTCAGAAGGAAAAATGCCGCCACGCGGCGCAGATGCTGCAATACTCCGACTATTCCATTTCCCAGATCGCCCAGTATTTCGGCTTCTCGTCCCAGAGCTATTTCGGCACCTGCTTCCAGGCCTGGTACGGCATGACGCCCAACGCCTACCGCCACGCCAACCGGCGGGACATCACACACCGCTGAGAAGCACCCGTGCCCGCCCGGGGCGGCGGCCCATCCGCCATCCTGCCCCGAATCCATCAACAGGAGACAATGACGATGAAACAGGTATTCAATCCCTATCTTCCCCTGTGGGAATACGTCCCCGACGGGGAGCCGCACGTGTTCGGCGATCGGGTCTATCTCTACGGAAGTCACGATGCTTTTGGAGGCAAAAAGTTCTGCCCCAACGATTATGTGTGCTGGTCCGCCCCCGTCACCGATCTGAAGGACTGGCGCTATGAGGGCGTGATCTACACCAAAACCCAGGATCCGCGCATGGCCGACGGCAAGCATGAGCTCTGGGCGCCGGACGTGGTGCGGGGCAAGGATGGGCGCTATTATCTCTACTACTGTCCGGACGACAAGATCAAATCCATCGGCGTGGCTGTCTGTGACAGCCCGGCGGGGCGCTATGCGTTCTACGGCCTTGTGAAGGACGCCAAAGGCGGCGTTCTGGGTGAACGCCCCGGCGACACGATCCAGTTTGACCCCGGCGTGTTCATCGACGACGACGGGGAGATCTATCTCTATTCCGGCAACGGCCCCCGTACCAAAAAGGAGATCGGCAGGGAGCCGAAGGCCTCGGTGGTCATGACGCTCTGCGACGATATGCTCACGCTGAAGACCGAGCCGAAAAAGCTCCTGCCCCTGCTGGGGGAATCGGAAGGTACAGGCTTTGAGGGCCATGAGTTTTTCGAGGCAAGCTCCATCCGCAAGATCGGCGGACGCTATTATCTCGTCTACTCCTCGCTCACCAATCACGAGCTCTGCTATGCTGTGAGCGACCGGCCGGACGGCGGCTATCGCTACGGCGGTGTGATCGTGTCCAACTGCGATCTTTTCCCCGGCAGAGAGGGAAAACCGCTCAACTGCTTCGGCAACAACCACGGCGGGCTGGAGCTGATCAACGGCCAATACTATATCTTTTATCACCGGGAGACCAACCGCAGCATCTGCTCCCGCCAGGGCGGCGCGGAAGCGGTCACTATCCTGCCCGACGGCAGCATCCCCCAGGTGGAGCTGACTTCCTGCGGCCTCAACGGCGGCCCGCTCAAGGCGGAGGGGAGCTTCTCCGCGGGCATCGCCTGCAACCTCTACGGCAAGCTGACGCCCACCTACTCCCATCCCCTGGCGATGATGAACCGCCATCCTTACATCACCCAGGACGGACCGGACTATTCGCCCGAAAACGGCGGCGAGCCTCCCAGATCCTATATCGCCAACGGCAAGGACGGCCTGGTGGCCGGCTTCAAATCCTTTGATCTGACCGGGGCGGAGCGGATCAGCGTCCGCGTGCGCGGCACGGCCAGAGGGACGCTGTATGTCCGCACGTCTCCGACGGGCGACGCGATCGCCGCCATCGGCCTCAGCCCCAGCCGGGACTGGCGGGCCTTCGGCAGCACGCTTGCCCCAGCGGAGGGCGTGCATCCCCTGTATCTCTGCTACGAGGGCAAGGGCCGGCTGGAGATCCTGGACTTCACATTCTGAATAATTCTTAACAAGCCTTGCGCATGGCCATACCGTGTGCTATAATCCGGCTGCACAACGGGCAATTGCCCCTGCGCGGAAAGGACAAATCCATGAAAAAGAGAGCTTTGACGATCCTGATCCTCTGTGCCTGCCTGCTGCTGGCCGCCTGCGGGACAAAGAACGCGCCGCCGAGCATCGATCTGCCCCGCGAAGAGGCGGAGGAAGACGGACAGAATCCGGTGATGAACTTCGTCGGCGTTTACAGCTGCGAGAGAGCCGAGATCCTGGTGGAGGCGCAGGGTAAGTCTGACGCCGCTTTCACCGTCAGTTGGGGTGGCAGCTATAACGAGCGGGCCGTTTGGACCATGAGCGGGACGCTGGACACAGAAACGCTGAGTGTTTCCTATGACAACGCTGTCAAAAAGATCGTCACTACTGACGAGAACGGTACTGACACGGCTGAGGAGGTCTATACCGACGGCCGCGGGGTCTTCACCTTCAACGGCGAGAATTGGTCGCTGACCTGGACGGATGAGACGGAGAACGCTGCCGAGGGCATGGTGTTCCTGCCCTGCTATGCCACCGGCGACGAGCTGCAGGAGACAGATCTTGACGCCGGAGACCCGGATTACTACAAGGGCGTGAGCGCCATGGACAAGAATCAGCTGGAGCAGCTGGCCGCGTCCATCCGCCTGGCCTATCTGGAGGAGGACTGGGATACCCTGTCAAGGCAGATTCGCTACCCCGTCACGATCCTGGGAACCGAGCTGACGGATGCCGACGCCTTTTTGCGCTTCATGGCGGACAAAACCGTCACGGACGGGGACCGGGAGGCCATGGCGGAGGAGAGCTGCCGCGACATGTTCTTCAACGGCCAGGGCCTGTGCCTGGCGGGCGGACAGATCTGGCTGCTGGATCCCAGCTATATGACAGACAACGAGCCGCGGCTGGAGATCATCGCCATCAGCGGCATCACAGAGAAATAAAGAAAAACAGAGGCTTAGCCGGGTGTTCATAAGACAGTTTTAATCAAAAAACTGATTTGGGCATCTGGCTGGCAGGGTTGGCAACAAAAAGGAAGATGATCTGCGTTTTCATGTGCAGGTCATCTTCCTTTTTGGTAATAGTTAAGAATCAGCATCCATGATCAGAGAAATCTGAATTTAATGCGTAGAAGTACAGCGACACAGCCCGCATCACGGGGACGATCCAAAAACGTTGAAAACCTCGTCTTTTGGCGGGACTGCCTGCATAGGCTGCATCTGCTCTTGATCTCATTCTGTTCCATATATTATGATGTTTTACATATATCCGATAACTTTTACGGCGTGTATTGCGCAGGCATCCCCAAACGTGTATACTGAAAGCATCCTACCGCAAAGGAGGCAAGACCATGGCAGTTCGCGTGAACACAAACACCCTGATGAAACGCCTGTTCAAGGCGGCAGATCTTGACACCTACCTGGAAGGAAACGAAAGCAATCTTCACTCCCCGGATTTTTATACGCTTCTGAAACAGGCCTGCGAGAAGCGGGATATGCTCCCGGCCCAGGTGATCGAGCGCTCCCAGATCGAGCGGACCTACGGCCACCAGCTGTTCAACGGAACGCGCCGTCCCTCCCGCGATAAGGTGCTCCAGCTGGCGCTCGGTCTGGGTTTGAGCGTGGACGAGACCCAGCGGCTGCTGCGCGCGGCGGGGAAAAGTCCGCTCTATCCCCGGCTGAAGCGGGACGCCGTGATCCTGTTCGGAATTCAGAAAAAGCTCCCCATCCTCACCGTTCAGGAGAACCTGACGAAATACGGACTGACCCTGCTGGGAGGGCTGAAAAATGGAATCGACTGAAGCCGGCGCCCTGATCCCGAATCTCCCCGACGAGACGGAATACCCGTCAGAGTTGACGCAGCGCTGTGAGCTGCTGGAATGCTTCTCCGAGAAAGAGAATGTCCGGACGCTGCTGGCCTCGAACCGGGAGAGCGGCGAGCTCTGTGTGGTCAAGTGTTATCTCCGGGAGAGCCCTCTGTTTGACCGCGGTGAGCCGGAAGCCCTGCGGACGATCGACGCTGCGCCCATGCCGCGTTTTCTGGCGGAGTACCGCAACGAACAGATGCGCTGCGTGCTGCGGGAATACGTGCCCGGCGAGACGCTGTCGCAGCTGGCCAAAGAGAAGGTTTTCACCGAGGAAGAGGTCATAGGCATCGGCGCACAGCTTTGCGGCCAGCTTGAAGTGCTGCATGGCATGACGCCGCCGGTGATCCACCGGGACATCAAGCCCCAGAACGTGGTCATCCGTCCGGACGGGACGGCCGTGCTGATCGATTTCGGTATTGCGCGGGTCCGTACGGAAAAAGAAACGGATACCGTCGCCTTCGGGACACAGGGCTTTGCCCCGCCGGAGCAATACGGCTTTTCGCAGACGGACGCGCGATCGGACATCTATTCTTTGGGTATCCTGCTGTACTGGCTGCTGCACCGCGAGACGAAGGTCCCGCAAAACAGCCGCTCCGCCGTGGAAAAGGTCATTTCCCGCTGTGTGTTCTTTGATCCCGACAAACGCTTTGACAACGTGGAGCAGGTAAAGCGGGCGCTGCTTGCCGCGAGGCCGGAGGCGCGGAAGAAACGGAAGCGTCTGCGCATCGCGGCCGCGTGTCTTCTGCTGGCGCTGCTCTCCTGCGGGATGTGGTTTTTTGCCCGTGCGCACAGGCGGCCGGTCACATTCTCCCAGCCGCTGATCGAGCAGGCGGTAAGAGCAAATCTGGGGCTTTCGGACACGGCGCCGATCACAAAGGATATGCTTGGGCAGGTCAGGACTCTTTACATCGTGGCGGACGCGGCCTACCCGGATGCCGATAGCTTCTACGCCGCCATCAGCCGGTGGTATGCCGCGGGCCGCAGCGCTCGCGGATCTGTCACGGATCTTTCCGATCTGGCGGCCATGCCCAATCTGGAAGAGGTCGGCATCGTGGCCCAGGAGCTCTCGGATATCTCCGCGCTGGCCGGTCATCCGAAGCTCAAGAAGGTCGAATGCAAGCACAACTATATCACGGATATCTCCGTTCTGGCCGGGATGGATCACCTGAACTACGTGGGTATCAACGGCAACCCGGTGCGGGACATTTCACCGCTGGCCGCCTGCCCGAACCTGGCCTTTCTGGATCTGTGCGAGGTGCGCAGTTATGACCCCGCCGTGATCGCACAGCTGGGCAATTTCGACTTTCTGGACATCTCCAACCCCACCGAGAGCTACCGGTTCCTGGACGGCAAGAGCATCCTGGATCTGCGCCTTGCCTGGACGGGACTGGACGATCTGCACGTGCTGGACCGTGTGACCCGGCTGGAGAGGCTGGAGATCGACCACACCGCCGTGGCGGATCTGGCACCGCTGGCTCTGCACAAGGGGCTGAAGGTGCTGAAGCTGGCAGAAATCCCGGTCACCGATCTCAGCGTTTTGCTGGAGCTGCCGCAGCTCGAGGAGGTCTATCTCAGCGAGGAGCTGCGACCTGCCGCCGAGGCTCTCGGCCAGGTGTCCTTTACCTTTGTGTACGAATAATTGAATACCGCAAAAAGTTCCGAGAAAAGCGCCGATGTGTGCAGTTTGCACACCAATTGGCGCTTTTCTTTTGCTATACTTTTTCATGGCATCGTATCGGTTTTTCTGTTTTCATACTAGAACCTCATAAAAACCTTTAATACCTTAAAGGTTTTTATAGCGCCATCAGGCGCGTAGAGGTTCTGCATGAGACGGATTTTTAGCGCCTTCGCGCTGAAAATGCCGCGGGAACCGCGGCTTATCTGATTAAAGTTTTTAATCAGATAATAGTATCAATTACACAGGAGGGACATCACCATGGCCTATACCGCAATCGAAACCATGCGCAGGAGGAACCGGGAACGCTTCGGCACCGATGTGGGGCCGATGCAGCCTCCTCTTTACATCAATCGGAGGGGGCGGAACGATCTCAAATCCGCGGCGCTCCGTTTTCTGCACAGTCGCTGTGAAGAGCTCCGCTTTGACCTGGCTCGTGAAGCGGAGGAGAATGAGACCGGCGTCTATCAGGGCATGAGTCTGAAGAGCGGGCAGATCCCCTACAATATGCAGATGGATCTTGACCGCCTCTGTCTGGAAAAAGCGCTGGAGAGCTTTATCGATTCCGGCGTGGCCGAGGACGCCTACGCGGTCTACTACTGCTTTCTGGAGCTTTTCATCGGCCGGTACGGCAAGTCCAGCAAGATGGTGGAGCTGCTGAGCGAATACGAGTCCAACGGCAGTTCCCTGCTGATGAAGCACCGGGATCACTATTCCCACTCGGTCTATGTGTTCGCCTTGGGCCTCGCGATCTATGAGACCAACGAGACCTATCGAAACCGCTTCCGGTCCTTCTATCATATGGAGGATCGGCGAGAGAACGAATCGGCCAATCTGTTTTTGGAGTACTGGGGCCTGACCAGCCTGTTCCATGATATCGGCTATCCCTTTGAGCTCCCCTTTGAGCAGGTGCTCAGCTACTTCGAAGTGGAACGGAAGGAGCGTGGCAAGGGGAGCCTGTATCTGGCCTACCACGATGTGGAGGCGCTGACCGCCCTGGACGAGGTGTCAAAGGTGCATTTTGAGATCATGTTCGGCAGGCACTTTGAGACCACCAGCGAGCTGCTGGCCTGGGACATTGCGGCAAAGCTCGGCGCGGCTTACGGCTTTTCCGAGGAATATATGCTGGACGTTTTGAATCGCAAGCCCACGGAGCCCAACCGCTTCGGCTATTTCATGGATCACGCCTTCTTCAGCGCCTCCCGTCTCTATCAGGAGCTGGCGGAGGAGCTTGGCGCGGAGAATCTCACCGCCATGCATGTGGACGTGCTCTCCGCCATCATGCTGCACAACAGCCTCTACAAGTTCTCCATCGCCTTCTATAAGGACAAGGAAAAGCGCAAAGCGCCGCTGAAGGCGGAGCTGCATCCCCTGGCCTGGCTGCTGATGCTCTGCGACGAGCTGCAGTGCTGGGACCGCACCGCCTACGGCCGTAACTCCCGAACAGAGCTGCACCCCATGGCCGCCGACTTCGATTTCTCCGGCTGCGCGCTTTCCGCCGTCTACTACTATGACCAGACGGAGCAAAAGAAGGTCGACGATTTCAAGCGCCGCTACCGCGCCTGGGAAGAGGGCGGCGAGGTCGGGAAGCCGCCCCGGCTCAAGGCCTACAGCGACATGGCGGAGAAGGAGCAGCGCTTCACGGCGGACATTGAAAAGATCGTGGATACGTCCTTTCTCCCGCTGACCATCCGCCCCAGCCTGCGCAAGGTAGATCGCAGGAGCAAGCGCACTTACCTCTCCGGCAGCAACTTCCTGCATTTTTATGATTTCGCTGTGACGCTGCATGCCAGAAGCATGCCCGGGGATCCCTCACGGGAGGAGATGGAGGCAAAGTTTCACGCCAGTTCCCTGGAGTACCAGCTCTCGACCCTCGGCCGTACCCGCCATTTTGCGGCGTATCTGAACGCCATAGGCTGCTTCTATACGGATCGCCCCGTGGATTTTGAACCGGTTACCCATTTTAGCGCCAAAGATGCGGCGATCTTTGCCCCCATGGAGCACGAGCGCTGGGTGCGCGAACATCAGGCCATGGGCTGGCGCTACGGGACCGCCTATGAAACCCTGCCGCTGGACGTCTCTCCGGAGGAGGAGACGGCCGCACGTGCCGCCCTGCGGGAGCAGCTGCGCTGCCACAAGCTGTGTATGGACCGGCATCTCACCCACGATGAGATCCGCGCCCACTATCAGCGGCTGCCCCATCGCTACCAGAGCAAGGACTGGAAGCCCTTCAACCGGCTGCTGGAGCTGCTGAAAAAGTTTGACGGGCTGCGGATCTACAGGCTGTGAGCGAGGGGTGGAAAACCAAATGGCAAACCTTGTATCCGTCAGGATTCTCTTTGAAAACGAAGCGCAGGCGGAGAGCGCTCTTGCCGTCACGGAGGGCATGATCAAGCTGCTCTATGTGCCGAAGGAACAGCCCTGGGCGGCGGAGGCGGCGCAAATCTCTTCTCTGAGCAAGCGCTATTTCCGTTTCGGCGGGGAAGCCGCAAAGCTCGACGTCCTCGCCGAGCACCCGAACTGCGCGCTCAAATGGCTGCGGCTCCACGGCGCGCAGCTTGTTCTGGAGCGCTGCGCTGATATCCAGTCGCCTGTGAATGAACGCTCGCCGGGTGACTTTTTCAGTCAGCTGTGCCTTGTCTTGTCCAAGCGCTTTCCGGACGGCGCTTTTACGGCTTTCTGCCGCCATGAGGAGACCGTGAGCGCGACGGTGCAGCTCATCCGTATCATGCATCGGGATAACAAACTGATCTTCGCCGAGATGTACCGGCTGGACGGAGATGAGCGGGACGAGGATGACTGGTCCGGCGCCGCCACGTTTTTATTGCGGGACAGCGACGGCGTTTTCGTCTGGTCGAAGAGGTAAACAAGTATGACCCCGAAATGGATAAAACAGATCCCTCCTTATGAGGGCGATGCGCCATACCTGTACTTTGCCTTTGCCGAGGAAGACAGCAAACGAGTCTGGAAGATCCTGCGTCCTCTGCTGGCGCGGGGCTGCCGGGTGTGGTACTGCTATGGCCCGGCGGGCAGCGCGGAGGAGCTGCTGCATCGGCAGGAGCGCTGCGAAAAGGCCGCGCTGACCGTGGTCTATCTGACGGACGCGGCCTGTGCGGACCGGGACACCAAAAGCGCCGTTCTTGTCAATCAAAAATATAACCGGCCCATCCTCTGCCTGGATCCGGACGAAAAAGATCGCCGCCTTGCCATGAATCTGCGGGAAACGATCCCGCATGTCCCCTTGTATCTGCTGTCGGGGGAGGAATGGGAGAGCGCCGTTTTGCACGCCGAGGGCTTTTCCCAGGACATGCTCGGCGCGCCGACCGGGATCGAAAACGGCGGCGTCATGAAAAAGCTCACGCTGACCTTCTGCGCGCTGGCCCTGCTGCTCTGCGCCGTGGCTTTCGCGGGCTTCCGGATCTTCGGATGGTTCTCCCCCGCGGCGCGGGATGAGCTGGAGATCCGCGAGCCGATCCTGCAGGCTGCCGTGCGGCAGGCTGTGGGCGGCGGCGCCATCACACAAGAGGGCGTGTCCGGGATCACATCCCTGCGATTGAAGGAACTGCCGGAAAGCTGGGAAGAGCTCTCCCTGCTGCCCGCGCTGGAGCGCATCGAACTGCCGCAGCGCTCGCTGCTGGACGGCGGCACGCTGCCGGAGGGCGACTATGTCATCGTCCTGAGCGGAGGTGACGGCGCATGAACAGCTTTTTCAAGCCCTATGAGGGCAGACGTCCCTTCCTGTTTATCAGCTATGCCCACCGTCAGTCTGATACAGTCCTCGATACCATCCGCATCCTGCATGAAAAGGGCTGGCGGCTCTGGTACGACGAGGGGATCCCTGCGGGCAGCGACTGGCCGGCCAACATTGCCCAGCATATGCAAAGCTGTGAACGGGTGATTTTCTTTCTTTCCGAGCGAGCCTTGGCCTCTCACAACTGCTACAGCGAGATGAAGGCCGCGGCGCGGATGGGAAAACCGATCCTGCTTGTCCGGCTGGAGGACACGGGACAGGACGAGAAGTGGACGGAGATCCTGGCTAACTGCCAGGAGATCCCGCTGCTGGAAAATGCGGCGGAGCGGGCGGATGCGATCCTGCGTTCCGGCTTTCTCCCCCGCCGCCTGCACCGGCGCTTTACGGAGCGCATCCCCTGGCGGGCACTGGGGCTGATCGCCTCGCTGCTCTTCTTCCTGGCGGCGGCCGGCACGCTCGGCGCACTGGCGGGAGGGAAATGGGTCCCGGTGCCCGAACTCCCGGCGGAGACGGCCGCTCCCCGTGTGACTTCCACCCCCGTGCCTGTCGTGGAGCTGGGAGAGGCTGAACGATTCTTCGCCGTCAGCTTCCCGGATAAGCAGCAGGAGCGGGCCGTCCGCCGGGCGCTGGAAATTCCGGAGGACCCGATCTACCGCTGGCAGCTCGCCCAGATCCCGGAGCTGTGTTTCTGCGGCAATATGACGCTGGACAGAAAGGCCGCCGTCTCCTTCGACGCGGACGGGACCTGCCGGGTCAACGGGGCTCCGGTCATCCGGGGGCAGGTGTCCGATCTGCGTCTGATTTCGGACATGGCGAGATTGGAAAAACTGGCGCTGATTTGCCAGCCGCTTGGTGATCTGTCCGGCCTGAACGGGCACCTGCTTCTGCGGGAGCTGAGCCTCGCGGGCAGCAGCGTGGAGGATCTGTCCGCGCTGACGGAGCTGCCGAGTCTGGAAACGCTGCATCTGGAGCACACCGATGTGTGCGATCTGACGCCTCTGGACGCCTTATCGAACTTGAAAACCGTTACGGTCAGCCGGGATATGCTGCCGCTGAAATGGGACGAGAAGGCCGCCTTCGCGGTGGTTTTGATCCGTGAATCCTGATTCTTTGAAGGAGGATGCGATATGAGTAAAAAAGTGATCCATCTGCTGTGCAGCGACGCCGACCGCGCGGCTCTGCAGCCGGTGCTGGACGCGCTGCAGGCCAAGGGGCTGCGTGTGTCGGGGGAGGCGCCGGGGAAAAACGATCTCGTGCTGGCGGCCCTGTCCGGGAGCTTTTACGCCGACGACGGCAAAACGGGCGCGCTGCTTGACCTTGTCGCCGCGGGGGCGGAGAACGTGCTGCCCGTGCAGCTGGACGCGGCTCCCATCCCGGACGCGATCAAAAACGCGCTCTACGCCCGCAACATCATCCCCGCCGCCGGGCGGGACGCGGCGCATACCGCCCAGCGCATCGTGGACGCCCTGCCGAAGAAAAAGAGCCGCCTGCCGCTGATCCTGACAGCTTCCGCCCTGGTGCTGGTTGCTGTCGTCGGCCTCCTGATTTGGCGAGCCAAACAGCCCCCGACGGAGGAGCCGGTGCCGGTCATGGCGGAGACAACTGCCGAGATCTATATCCCCGCTGGTCTCACCGAAGAGGATCTGGCCGCCATCGAGGACGTGGTCATCGTGGGCGATTATTTCGGCTATTTCACGGACGCGGATTTTCGCGAGGCCGGGGAGCAGTGGCT
>ONSQ01000041.1 GCA_900320465.1 uncultured Eubacteriales bacterium | reverse complement strand
TCCGCGATCGTGAAAAACGCGATCTTTGTAACTCTCTCAGCCATTCCAATTCTCCCCTCTGCTGTTGTGATACAGCCTTTCAATGCGCCGCATCTCGCGGTCCAGCACCTCTTCGCCCAGCGGCGTGATGCGGTAGAGCCGCCGCTTTTCTTCTTCGCGGTCAAAGACGATCAGCCCGTCCTTCTCCATCTTCGAGAGCGTGCCGTACATCGTCCCCGCGCCGATCGCGACCTCGCCGTTTGTCAGCCAGCTCACCTGCCGCGAAATGCCGTAGCCGTGCTGCGGCGTCTGCAGACAGTAGAGAATGTAAAAGCCCGTCTCTGTCATCGGAACGTAGACCCGTTCGATTTTGCCGTCCATTTGCATTTCACCTCGATGTATCGAACTACGATATAATATATATCACACTTCGATATATCTGTCAAGGGCTTTTTGTTCCGTTTTTTTGCCCGCGCGGCCCGGAAATCTTTGGATTTGCGCTTGTATGTCTGCGGGGCTTTGTGATACTATAATAAAGTCAATTGTTCACCCCTGCGGGGGTCGGTTTACCATACAAATAAAGGAGGGCTTCTGACATGAATGAAACTTTTCTGACCGGATTTGAGGGCATCGTCGCCAAGGCCAAGGCCGTGGAAAAACCGATGCGCGTGGTCATCGCAGCGGCGGACGCCGAGAATATCCTGCGCGGCGCCTTTATGGCCGAGGACGAGGGCTTTGTAAAGCCCATCCTGGTGGGCAACGAGACCAAGATACGCGCCACGCTGGACAAAATCGGCATGGCGGAGCGCAAGGTCAAGGTCGTGGACGCCTCAGGCGGCGACAGCTCGATCCAGTACGCCATCGAAATGATCCGCGCCGGAGACGCCGACTGTCTGATGCGCGGCAATTCCAGCACCCGCGACTTTCTGATGCCCGTGCTGAACAAGTCCAACCACCTGATCCAGGACAACACGCTGGTCACCCACATCAACTTCCTCAAGGTGCCGGGGCTGCAGCGGCTGCTGGCCATTTCGGACGTGACGCTTCTGATCAATCCCCCGATGGACGCCCGCAAGGAGGTCGTGAAGAACATGGTCAAGGCGCTCAACGCCTTTGACGTGCAGCACCCCAACATCGCCCTGCTGGCGCTGGTGGAGAAGCCCAGCTACAACATGCGCGACACCGTGGAGGATCAGACCATGGTGCGCGAGAACGAAAAGCGTCCCTTTGCCGACTGCAATCTGGTGGGCCCCATCGCCTACGATCTGATCGTCAGCAAGGAAGCCGCCCGGCTCAAGGGCTATGACTGCCCCTGCTGCGGCGAGTTTGACGGCATCGTGGTGCCCAACCTGGCCACCGGCAACGTGATGGTCAAGGTCCTGCAGCAGAGCGCCGGCGCCTCGGGCTTCGGCGTGCTGGTGGGCGCAAAGATCCCCGTGGCCATCACCTCCCGCGCCGACGCGCCGGATCAGGCCTTCTACTCGCTGGCCGCCTGCGCCGCCATGTGGAGCGCCCCGTCCTACAAGCACTTCTTCTGAGCCCTCTGGCAACGTGAAAACCGCCGTCCGGAAATCCGGACGGCGGTTTTGTCATGCTTTTCTGCCTGTTATTTCTTTCGGCCGGAGCTGGAGCGCGAACGGGAGGCCAGCACCCGCAGCAGCAGGTTGATGATGTCCAGATACAGGGCGCAGGCACTGTCGATGGCGTTGTCCGCCGTGCAGGGCCGCTGCTGGGCGCGGGCCCAGTCGTAGCCGATGTAGCCGCAGAAGATCAGCGCGACCAGCACGTTGATGAGCTGGAAGCTGCGGTTGAAGAGGAAGAGCACCAGCTCGCCCGCCACCGTCAGCAGCAGCGCGCCCAGCAGGCAGGGGCCGATCTTGGAGAAGAAGTCCGGCTTCCAGTTGGACAGCAGCAGCATGCCCGTGGTGACGCCGGCGGTGATCTGGAAGGTCTCGCGCACGGCCTGGGGGTCCTCCCCCGCCACCACCGCCGAGAGCACCAGCCCCAGCGGCAGCACCACCATGTTGTAGCCCACGAAGCTCCACAGGGGCTTGTCGGAGAATTTGTTGATCATGATGCCGCCGAAGGCCAGCACCACGTAGCCGATCAGCAGGACCGAGTAGTCTATCCGCGTCACCGCGTCGGTGAACAGCAGGCAGAACACCACGTTGAGCACAAAGCCCCACAGCAGCGTGCCGCCCAGGATCAGATTGAAGCGCTCGCGGCTGACGGCGAAGTCCTTCGTCAGACTGGGGGTTTCCGACAGCGCGGCGTCGGCCAGCCCGGCCGGGGAACCGGCCAGGGCGTCGCCGGGGAAGACGGTCTGAGCCGCCTGGAGCGCGGCGGAGAGATCCGCGGCCTGTTGGGTAACCACGGAACTGCCGCAGTTGGCGCAGAATTTCTCCCCCGTCTTGATGGGGGCGCCGCAATTTTGACAATACATCGAACTTACTCCTTTCTGATACGGACGAGCAGCAAACGCCCCTCGCCCACGCGGATATGCGCCGTTTGGCCCGGCAGCGGTTCGTTGCTGACCCCCAGCGAGGTGCCGCAGGGGATCTCGGCGTCCGCAAGGGGGTATTTGGCCCCCGTGACCGTGACATGGCGCGCCGTGCCGGAAATGTTGAGCAGCGAGAAAAAGGGATAGTCGGAGGTGACGGTCTTCTCCCGGTCGTCCACCAGCTCCATCTCGCCGTAGTCGTCCAGGATCTTCGCCGCCGCCCCGGCGTCGTGCAGCAGCTGCAGCACGCCCAGATTGCCCAGACTGTGGTCCAGCCGCGCGCCAACCGCGCCCAGCAGCAGAAAGCTGCCAAAGCCCCGGCGCAGCGCCTCTTTGGCGGCGTAGCAGGTGTCGGTGTCGTCCTTCTCCCGGGGCAGGACGATGGTCTCGGTGGAAAGCTGCGGCTTTTCGTGGGAGTCGAAATCCCCCACCACCAGATCCGGCGTGCGGCCCAGGGCCTCCAGGTGCCGCAGCCCGCAGTCGCAGGCGATCAGATAATCATCGTCTCTGAGTTCCCCGGCGATCAGATTGATCGCCGTGATGGGCGCGCCGCCCACGATCACACAGCGTCTCATGCCGCGGCCTCCTTTCGGAATGCAAGCAGATTGCCCCGAAACAGCATCCCCAGCCCGGCCGCGGCCAGGGCCGCCATGCCGAGAATCGACACCGCGTCCGCCGCCGCGCCGAGATAGGGATGGCTCTCTCCCGCGGTGCAGAGCGCGATGGTCTGGGACAGGGCGTTTGTCAGCGCGTGGGACAGCACCACCAGCGTCAGGCTGCCGGTGC
Source organism: uncultured Eubacteriales bacterium (assembly GCA_900320465.1). Lineage (GTDB taxonomy): Bacteria > Bacillota > Clostridia > Oscillospirales > Oscillospiraceae > Limivicinus. The sequence continues at coordinate 11,374 of ONSQ01000041.1, read as the reverse complement.
GCCGGTAGAGCGCCAGGAAGAAGAGGCCAGCGCAGGCGCCGCCCGCCACCGCAAAGGCGGCAAGCAGCGAGAGCGAGGCGAACAGGAGCCGCCGCCGCAGGAGGCTTGGCTTTTCCATGGTCAGTGCAGCGCCTCAACGGCGGCGCGCAGCGCGTCGGCGCGGGAGGTATCCTCCCACTTCACGCCCAGATCCTCGCGGCCCATGTGGCCGTAGGCTGCCAGCCGGCGGTAGATGGGACGGCGCAGCTCCAAATCGCGGATGATGGCCGTGGGGCGCAGATCAAAGACCTGCTCCACCGCGCGGCCCAGCAGCGCGTCGTCCACCGGAGAGGTGCCGAAGGTCTCCACCAGCACGCTGACGGGCTTCGCCACACCGATGGCATAGGCCAGCTGCACCTGGCAGCGGTCGGCAAGGCCCGCGGCCACCACGGTCTTGGCCACCCAGCGGGCGGCGTAGGCCGCGCTGCGGTCCACCTTGGTGGGGTCCTTGCCGGAGAAAGCGCCGCCGCCGTGAGGGGCGCTGCCGCCGTAGGTGTCCACGATGATCTTGCGGCCGGTGAGACCCGAGTCGCCCTGGGGGCCGCCGATGACAAAGCGGCCGGTGGGGTTGATGAGATAGCGGGTGTTCTCGTCCAGCAGCGCGGGGCCGATGGTGGGCCGGATGACCAGCTCGATCATGTCCCGGCGGATGGTCTCCAGCGAGACCTCCGGGGCGTGCTGGGTGGAGAGGACCACCGTGTCCACGCGCACGGGACGGCGGTTTTCGTCATATTCCACGGTGACCTGGCTCTTGCCGTCGGGACGCAGATAGTCCACAAGGCCGCTCTTGCGCACCTCGGTAAGCCGGCGGCAGAGGGCATGGGCCAGGGAGATGGGCAGGGGCATCAGCTCCGGCGTCTCGCGGCAGGCGTAGCCGAACATCATGCCCTGGTCGCCGGCGCCGTTCTGCAGCTCGGCCTCGGCGTCCTGCTTGCTCTCCAGCGAGCGGTCCACGCCCAGAGCGATATCGCCGCTCTGCTCGTCGATGTTGACGATGACGCCGCAGGTGTCGCAGTCAAAGCCATACTTGGCCCGGTCGTAGCCGATGTCGCGCACCACGTCGCGCACGATCTTCTGGATGTCCACATAGCAGTCGGTGGAGATCTCGCCCATCACGTGGACAAGGCCGGTGGACACCGTCGTCTCGCAGGCCACGCGGCCGTTGGGGTCCTGCTGCAGGATCGCGTCCAGCACCGCGTCGGAGATCTGGTCGCAGATTTTGTCGGGATGCCCCTCGGTGACGGATTCGGAGGTAAAAAGATAATGACTCAAAGTTAATTTCTCCTTTAAACGTGAGATTCTATTTCAAACTGTTTCAAGATCAGGGAGACGGGGTCCCCGGTTCCCTTAAAGAAACGGGTTCCAGAAGCGGGTCCCGTTGTGGATGTTGAGGATAATCGCCGCGGCCAGCAGCAGGGCGCAGAAGACCATCGACAGCCAGTCCGCCGCCCGGAAGGGACGGGCCATGTACCAGCTGCGCTTTTTGTTCTTGCCGAAGCCCCGCAGCTCCATGGCGTTGGAGATGATTTCGATGCGGTCCATGCTGGAGAGGATCAGCGGGATCAGGATCGCCGAGGCGCTCTTCAGGCGGCGGACCAGGCTCTCCTTTTTGCTCATTTCAATGCCCCTGGCCTGCTGGGCCTGGGAGATTTCATGGTACTCGCGCTGGATATCGGGGATATAGCGCAGCGCCAGGGCCACGGAATAGGCGACGGTGTATTTGACGCCGATCCGGTTGAGGGAGGCGGCAAACTCGCTCGGCTGGGTCGTGCAGACAAAAAGAAGCACGACGGGCACCATAGCAAAGCATTTGAGCATCTGGTTAAGATGGTAAAAGAGCTGCTCCTGGGTGAGGGTAAAGCGGCCGCTGCCGAACAGCACATGCTTTGTGCCATAGATCTCCACACCGTATTGCGGAGAGAAGAGAAACAGCACGAGATTGTTGAAAAGCATAAAAAAGATCGTCAGCTTCAGCAAAAAGGAGACGTCGGACAGCCTGATCATAGACAGGCGCAGCAGAACGAAGCTCAGCACCGCGAGAGCGATGACAAACCGCGTGTCAAAGGTGAGCATGGCAGCAAAGCTCCACAGCAGCAGACAGCACAGCTTGGTGGCGCCGGTCAGCGCGTGGATGGGAGAGGGCCGGTCGATATAATTGAAAATCGGTTTCATCGGTGCGCCGCCTCCCGCTCATAGTCGATAAAGCGCGCCACGAAGCCGCGCCCGTCCTCGATGCCGCAGAGCCGGGCGAGGGCATAGAGCGAGGTCTCCTTCAGACTGGCCCGGCTGATCACGTCGCCGTCGGTCAGGACCTCGGCGCTTTTCGCGTCGGCGATCACGGCGCCGTCGGAAAAGACGATGGCCCGGCGGGCGTATTCCAGCATCAGATGCATGTCGTGGGTGACCATCAGCACGGTGACGCCCCGGCGGTTGAGCTCCAGCAGGAACTCCATGATTTCGGTATAGTGGCGGTAGTCCTGGCCGGCGGTGGGCTCGTCGAGAAGGATGAGCTTCGGCTCCAGCACCAGGATCGCGGCGATGGTCACGCGCTTTTTCTGGCCGAAGCTCAGCGCCGAGACCGGCCAGTTGCGGAAGGGCCACAGGCCGCAGATCTTCAGCGTGGCCTCCACCCGCTCCCTCACCTGTTCCTCCGGAATCCGGCGCATGCGCAGACCCAGCGCCACCTCGTCGAAGATCATGGTCTGGGAAATCATCTGGTTGGGGTTCTGCATCACATAGCCGATCCGGTCGGCCCGCTCCTTGATGGAGAGGGCGGCCATGTCCTCCCCGGCGAAGGAGAGGGTGCCGGCCTGCTGGGTTTCAAAGCCGCACAGCAGCTTGCAGAAGGTGGATTTGCCCGCGCCGTTGGTGCCGACGACGGCGCTCATTTCGCCCTCGCGGAGCGTGAGCGACAGGCCGTGGAGCGCCTCGCGCCCGTTGGAATAGGCAAAGCGGATGTCCCGCGCCTGGAGCAGCGTCGGTGTGTCCGGCGGCTCCGGTGCCGCGCCGGTGCGGCGGAACCAGTCGCGCACGGCGGCCTTGTCGTCCTCGCTCAGGCGGATCGTGTCCAGACTTGCCGGGTGCTGATCCGCCGTGAGACGGACCCCGGCGTATTTCAGCGCCGTGATATACAGCGGCTCGCGGATGCCGCTGCGCTGCAGCAGCGTGCCGGCAAGCAGCTCGTCCGGCGTCACGTCGGCAAGAATGCGCCCTTCGCCCATCAGGATCACCCGGTCCACGTGCCGGTGCAGCACGTCCTCGAGCCGGTGCTCGATGATGATGACGGCAGCGCCGGTCTCGCGCTGGATCTCGTCGATCAGCTCGATGGCGGCTTTCCCCGTGGCCGGGTCCAGGTTCGCCAGCGGCTCGTCAAAGAGCAGCACCTCCACGTCGTCCACCAGGATCCCCGCCAGGGAGACCCGCTGCTTCTGGCCGCCGGAGAGATCGCCCGGGGCGTGGGACAGATGGGTCTCCACCCCCACGAGGGCGGCGGCCTTTTCCACCCGCTCATGCAGCGCCGGGTCGGCGACGCAGTCGTTTTCCAGCGCAAAGGCGATATCCTCGGCCACCGTGAGGCCCACGAACTGGCCGTCGGTATCCTGCAGCACCGTACCCACGGTGCGGGAGATCTCAAAGATGTTCAGCTCCGCCGTGGAGCGGCCGCGCACGGTCACGCGGCCCGTGCTCTCTCCCCGGTAGGAGTGGGGGATCAGGCCGTTGATGCAGTGCCCCAGCGTGGACTTGCCGCAGCCGGAGGGGCCGCAGATCAGCACCTTTTCCCCCTTGCGGATCGAAAGGCTGATATCGTGCAGCGTGGGGGCGGACTGGGCGTGGTACTGAAAAGAAAAATGATCAAATTGTATGATCGGATCGCTCATAGGGTTTGTTCCCTCGGTCTCAAAGCGGGCAGACGCTCCTTCGCGCCTGCCCGCCGGTGTTTGTCAGTTCTCTTCCTTCAGGCTGCCCTTCTTCGGCCGGGCTGCAGCGTAGGCCGTGCACAGCAGCGTGCCGATGATCGCGGTGGTCACAATGTTGGCAACGCCAGCCATCAGACCCTGGGCGACCAGCTTTTCGGTCGGTTCATGGTAGATCAGCACGTCAAGAGCCGGCGCGATGCCGCCCCAGCAAATGATGTGGGCGACGATCTGGGAGAGGTTGAAGCGGAGAACATCCTTCTTTCCGAACACGCCGTCGGTCAGAGAGATCTTCTTCATGCCAATGCCCATGATGAGGCCGCACACCGCCGAGGCGATGACCCAGCTCCACCAAATGCCGCCGAAGCTGCCACCCCAGCTGAAGTCGATCAGCGCGTGGCCGATCAGGCCGATCAGCAGACCGGCGAGCGGGCCGAACAGAGCCGCCATAAAGGCCAGCAGACCGTACTGAGCGGAGATGTTGGTGTTGGGCACCGGGCTGGGGATAATGACAAAGCGGCCGAGCACGAAGAACAGCGCCGCGCCGATGCCGATGGCGACGACGGTCACGATGGGAGATTTTTTCATGTTTTATCTGCTCCTTTTCTCTTTTCTGTTCAGAACGCTCTATCGCAAGCGGGGATAAGAAAAGCGCCCCGTCTGTCCGACGGGGCGTTAAGATCGCTTGATGTAAGCCTCATCTTTCGTTTCACCGCCGGATTTGGCACCTTTTGCTGTACGCACAGGTTGCCGGGCTTCACAGGGCCGTTCCCTCCACCGCTCTTGATAAGGTGTTCAGTTTTCACGCGGTTATTATATCACAGAGTCAAGCGTTGTCAACAAAATTCCTTGCGTGCGCCTCACTTTTCCGGCTTGTTACCGGCGGCGGGCAGCTCCTGGCCCAGGCCGTAGGGCAGCACGAAGGCAAAGCCCAGACTTTCCCCGTCGGGGCCCAGCAGCTCCTCGGTGCGCAGCGGGTCGTCCAGCGCCCGCAGGCGCCTGGGCCCGTCCGCGGAGGGGGTCAGCGCGACGGACGCGTCAAAGACTCCGTCCAGCGGCGCGACGTCCCGGCCGCCCAGGCGCACCTGCCAGACGCCGTTTTCGTCCGGATAAAAGTCGCAGGGTCCGGTGAAGGGCGCGCTGCGGCACTCCTCCTCGCCGGTCATGAGGTCCAGCGCGCAGAGGCGGCGGCCGTCCGGCTCGTCGGTCACGTAGTACAGGCGCGTGCCGATCAGCGTCAGCTGCGCCGCGCGGCCTCCGGTGAGGGTCAGATCCGTCTTCGACTCGCTGTCGTACAGATGGGCCCGGCCGTCGGACAGGGAGACGAAAAAGATCCCGGCGGAGGTCGCAAAGGCGTCGCGGCAGCCGTAGAGCAGCATCTCGCCCCCGGACAGATCCACCAGCGCGCCGCTCTTCGTCAGCGCCAGCAGCGTGCCGTTCCAGAGCTGGAGATTGTCGCAGGGCTCCTCCCAGAAGACGGCGTGGCCGCTGCCGTCGGGGTTGACGCGCTCCACCCGTCCGTCGGCGCCGAGGAAACAGAGCTGTCCGTTCCAGGCGCACAGAGCCTCGGCGGCGCAGTCCCTGACCAGGACGCAGCGGTGGTGCAGGCGGTTGTCGATGACCTCATAGCGCACCAGGGCGCGGCTGCCGTCGGAAAACAGCTCGCCCAGATAATAGGCGTCCTCGATCAGCAGGGCGCAGCGCCGGGCGTTGTGGTTGATCATCTCCTGGCTCTCGGCAAAGCCCAGGGGCGCGGAGAGCAGCGGAAAGGCGCGCGTGGGCGCCTCCGCCGGCGGGGCGGGCATCTGCGCCGCGGACGGCGTCGCGCTCGGCAGGCTCGGAGACGCTTCGGGCGGCGTCTGGCCGCCGCCGCGGCCGCAGCCGGTGAGCGAGGCGAGCAGCAGCGCGCAGCACAGCAGCGCGCACAGCAGTTTTTTCTTCATGGGCCATCCCTCTTTTGCGTGTTCTTGCTTACCGACCATTTTAGCACAGTCGCGGACGGATGGCAATTGCGCGGAGGCCGCGGGTGTGATAAGATGGAGGGCAGAACATCTGAAAAAGGACTGAGCTTTCATGAAAAAACAAGTCCGCTCGATTCTAACCACGGTGCTGGTGCTGGCGCTGCTCTTTGCGCTGGCCCACTTCTTCCCCAGCCTGCTGCAGGGGGTGGAGCAGGATCTTCCCCCCGCCGCCACGGCCCAGGCCGTCGGCGCAGACGCAGCGCCAACGCCGGACAGCGCGCCTGCCCCGGAGACGCAAGCGCCGGATGAGGACGGGACCTATGACGATAAAGACACGCTTGCCCTCTATATCCATCTCTACGGTCACCTGCCGTCCAACTTCGTCACCAAGGCCGAGGCCGAGGCCGCGGGCTGGAACGGCGGCGCGCTGCACAAGGTGCTGCCGGGCAAGTGCATCGGCGGCGACCGCTTCGGCAACCGCGAGGGGCTGCTGCCCAGGGCCTCCGGGCGGGTGTGGACCGAGTGCGACGTGAATACCCTGGGCAAATCCTCCCGCGGGCCGGAGCGGATCGTCTTCTCCAACGACGGACTGATCTACTACACTCCCGACCACTACGACAGTTTCGAGCTGCTCTACGGCGCGGACTGAGCGCCGCATTCTCCCCGGCGCGGGCCGTTCGACAGAATTCGACACGGCGAAGGCGAAAAAACTGGAAGTATTTGTCGAATGGGATTGAGTCGGCGCGGAAGATGTAATATTATGTCAACAAGTTCTCCGCCGGATTCGACAGCGTTCTGTTGTTTGGAAGTGTCAATTATGGTAAATTACCTTCGACAGACCGGTTAATTCCCTGCTGACAGTCAGGATTGCCCGCACTTCGTTTTTTGGGAGGATAAAATTTATGGAAACCAAAACCCGCATCTTAATCGCCGACGCCAATCCGGATTTTTCATCACTTCTGAGCGACCTCATCGCGGGTGAAAAGGATATGGAGGTCGCCGGCACCGCCGACAACGGCGTCGACGCGCTCGGCCTTCTCGACGAGCTGGAGCCCGACGTGCTGCTGCTGGATCTGGTGCTGAGCAAGCTCGACGGACTGGAGCTGCTGCGGCGCGTGAGCGAGAGCGGAAGAAAGGTGCACATCATCGTGCTTTCAGGCTTTGTGAACAGCAAGGTGGTGGGCGAATGCTCGGCGCTGGGGGCGGACTATTTTCTGTCCAAGCCCTGTGACCCGGCGGCGCTGCTGACGCGCATCCGCCAGCTGTGCGCCGAGCCGCTCCAGAGCGCCGGCACCGGCTATGAGCTGGGCGCGCGCCAGGCGCAGCGCAGCGACGCCGCGCTGGAGAGCGTGGTCACCGACATCATCCACGAGATCGGCGTGCCCGCCCACATCAAGGGCTATCAGTATCTGCGCGAGGCCATCATCCTGACCATCCGGGACATGGACATGATCAACGCGGTGACCAAGGTGCTCTATCCCGAGGTGGCTCGCAAGTTCGCCACCACCCCCAGCCGCGTGGAGCGCGCCATCCGCCACGCCATCGAGGTAGCCTGGGACCGCGGCGACTTAGAGACGCTGCAGAAGTTCTTCGGCTATACGGTGAGCAATATCAAGGGAAAACCCACCAATTCGGAATTTATCGCGATGATCGCGGACCATCTTTCCCTGCGCCAGAAGCAGGGCGCGGGATATTGAGGCGTAAGCGCCATGCCCGGTCAAATCCCGGTTTGAAGGACGGCGGGCGGGGACAAGCCCCGCCCCTACGGGGAGGAACGCGGGTTTCGCCGTTTGAATACAGGTTGAAAAGGAAGGGAGTGATTTGCTCCCTTCCTTTTATGCATTTCCGCCCCCTCTTTGTCATTCTGAGGAGTGACGTGGCATACGTACCGAAGCGAAAAGCAAAATCCGCCTTCGGTAAAGCTTTTTCTTTGCTTTTCAGGAAAGCTATGGTAAAATACTTTTATTATGGCCTTTCGCCCCGGGGCGGGAGGGGAAAAGAAGAGGAACTGCTTCATGCTGACGCTACTGGCGGTGGTCTGCGGCGCGCTGGCCGCGGCACTGCTTGTCTTTCATACACATTTCCGGCTGCGGGCGCTGCCGATGGCGGCGGCGCTGCTGCTGACCGGGGCGGCGCTGCTGCTGTGCCGGGCCGGGATGAACCGGGGACTGCTGGTCTTCCGGCCGTCCTGCACGGCGGAGGAGGCCGCGGGCGCCTTTTTCCGGGCCGTCAGCGAGGGCGACAGCGACGCCGCTCTGGCTCTGGTGGCCGACGGGACGCTGCCCCTGGACCAGAGTGAGCCGGAGGACGAGGCCGCCGCGGCGCTCTGGCGCGCCGCGCAGGACAGCTTTGACTGGTCCATCGCCGGCGAGGCCCGGGCGGACGGGCTGTACGCCCGCGTCCCGGTGCAGCTCAAAACGCTGGAGCTTGGCAGCATGCGCGAGGCGCTGCGGGAAAACGTGATGGGCCGGCTGGAGACGCTGGTGGACCAGTGCGCCTACGGCGAGGTCTATGACGAGAACGGCATGTACCGCTCCGCGGTGACGGACGAGGCGTATCTGGCGGCGGTGCAAGAGCTGCTGGAGCAGCGCGAGGCCTTTGAGACCGCGCGGACGCTGGAGCTGACGCTGCGCTACGACGCCCCCGACTGGCACATCCTGCCGGACGCGGCGCTTTCCGCCGCGCTGGGCGGCGACTTCGCGGGCGAGGCCCACAACACCAAAAGCGCCGTGCTGGACGGGCTGACCTATATCCGCAAGATCTACCGCATCGGTGAGAACGACCCGGTGGCCCCCGCCCCGGACCCGTCCCGCTTCGGCACCACCACCGACCCGGCGGTGATATCCGCGCTGATCGAAGACTCCGCCGTGCTGCTCCAGGGCCAGGACACCGTCTGGAACGAGGACATCGAGCTGATGCCCAACTCGGAGATCAGCTATTACTGCGACGAGACCATTCTGGTCATCGTCTGGAAGGAAAACGTGTCGGGCAAGGGCTGCACCTTTGCCGAGGTGCGCATCGCCGACCCCTCCCAGCTGCGGCGCCGGCTGTCCGGCGACAGCTATGACGCCCACGTGCGCGAGTACGGCTCGAAGCTGGCCGCCGACGCCAACGCCGTCATCAGCACCAACGGCGACTTTTACGCCTACCGGCAGATCGGCATCACCGTCTATCAGCGCCAGCTGTTCCGCTTTGAGCCGGAGGGGCTGGACACCTGCTTCTTCACCGCCGACGGCCGGATGCTGCTGGTGCCGCGGGGCACGCTGACAAGCCGCGAGGAGGCCGAGAGCTTCATCCGCGACAACGACGTGCTCTTCTCCGCCGCCTTCGGCCCCATTCTGATCAAGGACGGCGAGCTGCAGGACCTGGGCACCGGCAAATACAAGATCGGTCAGGGCGACGAGCCCTACTCCCGCTCGGCCATCGGCATGACCGACGAGCTGCACTATCTGCTCATGACCATCAACTACGGCGCGGGCGTCACCGTCTCCAAGATCCCGGAGGCGGCGCAGATCCTCTACGACAAGGGCTGCCGGGACGCCTACGCCCTGGACGGCGGCCAGACCGGCGAGCTGTGGATGAACGGCAGGATCCTCAACAACGTGGACTGGAACGCCGAGCGCCAGGTCAGCGATATCTTCTATTTTGCCTCGGCGCTGCCGACGAAGGGAGGGGAAGACGCGTGAGCACTGCCGCCGTCTGTATCGGAGGCACGGTCCTGTACTGGGACGCCATCGTGATGGCTCTGGCCGTGCCGGTGTTTTTCCTGGCCCTGTGGAGCGGCTTCGCCCAGAACGGTGAGCGCCGCGGCGTGCTGTGGCTGTATGTGCCGCTGGGCGCGGCGCTGTCACTTCTGATCGCAAGACTGATGTTCTGGTACTGCCATCAGGAGCAGTTCGGCACCCTGCTCGCCGCGCTTTCTCCCGGCTCGGGCGGAGGCTTCTGTATGTGGGGCGTGGTGCTGGGCTTTGCCCTGGCCGCCGGGCTGCTGCGGCTCGTCCGGCTGGCCCCCTCCGCGGCCCGGCTCCTGGACGCCTCGGCGCCGGCGCTGGCGTTGGGGATGGCGCTGCTGCGCATGAGCGCGCTGTTCAACGGCAGCTGCCGCGGCAAGACGATCATCGAGGACATGCGCCTGCGGCGTCTGCCCTTTGCCGCCAGCATCCCCGGCTCGACGGAGTTCCGCTTCGCCGCCTTTTTCCTCGGCGCGCTGCTGCTGGGGCTGATCTTCCTGGTGCTGCTCGGACGCTTCGCCCACGGGGCGCGCAACCGGGACTGGGACGTGTTTTTGCTGTTCCTGCTGCTGTTCGGCGCGGAGGAGGTGCTGGTGGACAGCATCCGCTACGACGCCACGTATTTCAACTTCAACGCCTTCGTCAGCGTCTCGCAGATCCTCAGCGCCGCGGCCATCGTGACGGTGCTGGCGGTGTACTCCCGCAGGGGCGCGCGCCACGGGGGCGTGGGCCGGGGTCACTGGATCTGCTGGGTCTGCTTCTTCGTGGGGCTGTGCGTCGCGGGGCTGAGCGAATACCTGGTCCAGCGCCACGGCAACTGGCAGCTGCGCTGCTACGCCCTTATGAGCGCGGGCGTGCTGGCCATGGTGCTGTCCACCGCCGCCGTGCGGCGTGTGACGGCCCAGCGGCGCTGAATGATATAACAGAAAAAAGTTCGGTGAATTCGTACAGGCTGCGAATTCACCGGACTTTTTTGCTTCCGTGGGCCGGGAAAGTCGGGAAAGGAGCTCATCCGCCCCCAGTGTGCGCACCGGGGGCACCTTCCCCGTGAGCGGGGAAGGTTTTATGCGGGAGGGGACAAGCCCCTCCCCTACAATGGGAAACCGGGTTGTGCGGTTTTGGGCAAAGAAAGCTCCCCGGCGCGTTTGCGCCGGGGAGCTGTTGTTGCTTTGCGGGATTATTCGTACATGGCCTTGAGCTTCATCAGGTGATCGTAGCGATCCTTGGCATTCTCCTCGGACGCGACGAACAGCGTTTCGGCTCTGTCGGGGAACTCGCGGGTCAGACGGCTGTAACGCGCCTCGTTCATGAGGAACTCGCGGTAGCCGCCGGCCGGCTCCTTGCTGTCGAGGGTGAAGGCCTTCTCCGCGGTCGGGTTGTAGCGGAACAGGTTCCAGTAGCCGCACTTGACAGCCTTGTCCATTTCCTTCTGGCAGTTCTCCATGCCGCCCTTGATCGAGTGCATCTCGCACGGAGCGTAGGCGATGATCAGAGACGGTCCCTTATAGGCCTCGGCCTCGACGATGGCCTTGAGGGCCTTCATCTTATTCTCGCCCATGGCGATCTGCGCCACGTAGACGTAGCCGTAGGTCATGGCCATCTCGGCCAGGCTCTTGGACTTGATTTCCTTACCGGCAGAGGCGAACTGCGCCACCTGGCCGATGTTGGAGGCCTTGGAGGCCTGTCCGCCGGTGTTGGAGTACACCTCGGTGTTGAACACGAAGATGTT
>ONSQ01000099.1 GCA_900320465.1 uncultured Eubacteriales bacterium | reverse complement strand
CTGGCCTCCTCTCACGCCGGAACACGGCTTCCCTCGCTGTTTTTCAGACCCGAGGCGCTCCCCTCCTGCCTGCCGCTGTGCGGAAACTGCCGTTCCCTCCCTTCAAAATGAGAATGAAAAAACCGAAGCACCCTGATCGGACGCTTCGGTAAAAAATCGAATCCCTACGTTGGCATGATCCAAATCAGGTCAGTGGGTCGAAGGTGATCCTTCCTCTCAGCTCCAACGAGCTCCCCATCGATCACTATGCGGTTTTCGGCATCATTATAGTATAGATCCCAGTATATTGCAAGATAAAATCCACACCATACTCGAGTTTCTTGCTCGTAAAGAAAAACCGCCTGTCTCTCCGAAGAAAAACAGACGGTTTCGGCAGGGGAAGAGTGCTTCCCTTTCGTTTTGATGCACATCATTTCCCGTCAGGCCCATTCAGTTCAAGACCATACCGTCATTCTGCAGACGCGTCAGCCGGACACCAGATTCACCGTCCTGCCTTCAAAGAAGCCTCGGATATCCAGATACGATACATTCTCACCCATGATTTGATAGCTTTTAACTCGATCTCGAAAGATATCATGCTCATGTATGGGCTCAACATTTTTTGTGATCTGGTTTAGGATCTCTATCCCCTTGCGATTCCATACCAAAGCGCCGACGTAGTCCTCTTGCGTCATGCCAAGATCTCTTAATTTACAGAATCCCCAATTTTTAAGGAGGTTTTTCTATGGAACAACACACAAAATACTTGAATTACGATGTTTCCGGGAGCGATCGGAAACTGCTGGTTCACACGATCGCGGCACACACACATCTACCTTTCAGCTATCTGGGAGCACCTTCTTTTTCGTATGAGGTAGGGCCTTACCGGATAGACAGCAAAGGGGTGGTGTATGCAGACGACTCTGTGGAGCCAACTACGTTAACACAGTTGTAGCAAGCGCTGGAAGAGCATCAGTTCTTTGCGTTAGACGCAAAACTGGAATGCGATCAACCGGAAGAGGCCGCCGGAGTCAGTATTTCCCTTCCTGTTTCTCTGTTTTCGCAGCAGAACCTCGAAAATCTGCAGAATCTGCTGATTTCCAAGGGAGATCTGATCCGAAAGGCCCTGGAGGTCGACGCTCTGCCTGTTGAGGTTCAGGAGAATCAAATCTTATTCCCCTGGTTCGATCGTCAGCTGTCCGAGGAGGAAACGAAGGCATACACACACTTTGTTGCATCCCTGTGTGCCCTTGCCCGGAATCAGCACAAGATTGCATGCAAGCAAAAGCCTACAGTGAATGAGAAATATACATTCCGCTGCTTTCTGCTACGGCTGGGTTTCATTGGTCCTGAGTACAAGGATGAGAGAAAGATCCTGCTCCGCAATCTTTCCGGCTCTTCTGCTTACAAGCAGGATCTCGTCAACGCATCCGATTTGTTCGACAGCAAGTTGATTCCCCAGACTTAAAAATTTAACAGTCACAGAAACGAAAAGAGGGCGGATTCCGCGCAAAAAATAGCGTGAAATCCGCCCTTAAATATCCTCAATAATAGGGGGTCGGAGGTTCAAGTCCTGTCGATTGGTTTAAATATCTTTTTGTTTTATCCTAAAAATGAGGCCCAAAAAGAGCCCGCAAACCGTTGAAAAATAAAGAAATCTGACCGAAATATCCATTTCGGTCAGACAATGTGGTCCGAATGTTCATAACGTACTTGATAAAAACAATTCCGGCGGTCAGCACACATTTTCCAAACTTTTTCTCAGCACATTCGTTTTTTCTTGCAGGGAGCTGGTCTGCTGCGCTTTGAAGAAGAATGCAGGCGGCCGGCTGTGCACCGGGCCAACAGATCAGTTGAACGCAAGGGCTTGATATACTGCCATATTTCGGTTAGAATGCAGGTAACCAAGAAAAATGAAGGATTCGGAGGGATTTGTCATGCTTAAAATCAACATTCAGGGACACGCGGAATGTACGGTCAACGACCGGAACACAGCCGCCAGTGTCGGGTCCGGCGATTTGCATGTCTTTTCGACGCCCTACATGATCGCCCTGATGGAAGAGGCCGCGCAGAGCTCGGTCGCGCCGGAACTGGAAGAGGGGCAGAGCACGGTCGGCACCGGGCTCTCCGTCAGCCATGAGGCCGCGACCCCCGTGGGGATGAAGGTCTGGGCGGAGAGCCGGCTCACCGCGATCGACGGCCGCAAGCTCACCTTCGAGGTCCGCGCCTTTGACGAATGCGGCCTGATCGGCCAGGGAACCCACGAGCGCGTGATCATCAAGAGGCAGCGCTTCCTGGAAAAAGCCGAAGCAAAGAAGGGCTGAGGGGCGCTCCGTCTGCGCTCTGCAGGAAAGGAGGGAACGCGCGATGCCCGTGCATTACCTGGAAACGGGTTCTGTGGATCCTTGCTATAATCTCGCGCTGGAACAGTATGTTCTGGAACACTTCCGCGAGGGCGACTGGCTGCTGCTCTGGCAGAATGCCAACACCGTCGTCATCGGGCTGAACCAGAACACGGCAGAGGAGATCAACGCCGCCTTCGTAGAAAAACACGGCGTCACCGTGGTGCGGCGAATGACGGGCGGCGGCGCGGTATACCACGATCTCGGAAACCTCAATTACTCCTTTATCTGCGACGTGGGGAACGCGGAGGAGCTCACGATCCGGCGCTTTACCGACCCGGTCTGCCGGGCGCTGGCCGCCATGGGCGTGGACGCGGAGACCAGCGGAAGAAACGACATTCTCGTCGGCGGGAAAAAGGTCTCCGGTGTGGCGCAGCGGATCACGAACGGCAGGGTCCTCCACCACGGCACGCTGCTCTTCGATTCCGACCCGGCCATGATTGAGGGCGCGCTGAAAGCGGACCCGGCAAAGTTCCGCTCCAAAAGCGCCAAATCGGTTCGCTCCCGCGTGGGGAACATCCGGGACTATCTCCCCGCGGACGCAGACCTCGCGCAGTTTCGGGAGCGGCTGCTCCGGGAGCTCACGCAGGACGGTATGCTCCGTGAGACGCTCACTGACGAGGAGTTGGCGGCCGTGCGGAAGCTGGCGGAGGAGAAGTACCGCAGCTGGGAGTGGACCTACGGGCGCAGCCCGGACTTTGAGATGAAAAACCGGCGGCGCTTTCCGGGCGGCACCCTGGAAGTGCGGATGAACACGCACGAGGGGCGCATCCAGGAGATCGCCTTTTACGGGGACTACATGGCAGCGGCGCCGAACACCGCCCTGTGCGAGGCGCTGCGGGACGTCCCGCTGACACGGCAGGCCCTGGCGGAGACGCTGGCGGGCTTTGACATCGGCGCGCTCTTCGGCGCGATCACGGCGAAAGAGATCACGGAAACAATACTGGGCTGAGGGGTGGAATATGGACATTTCAAAAATGACAGCGCTCTGGGCGGACTACGTCTTTGAGGGCAAGATGAGCCCCGAGGTCCGGGCCCCTATCGCCGAATCCTGGCGCAGATGCCGGGCGGCGGGGCTCAACCCCTCCGGGGGCGAGGGGCGGCATATCGACGCAAACGTGCTCGAGAGCGCACGGACGGCAAACAAGCTTTTTCTGGAGATTGCCATCCCCGTCATGCGGCAGGTTTTTGACATCATCCGCGCTTCCGGCTTTCTCGTCGTGCTGACCGACAGCGCGGGCTATCTGCTGGAGATGATGGGGGACGAGGAGATCGTCTCCCGCTCGCAGGACATGCGCTTCATGCCGGGCGCCATGTGGAGCAATCTGGAGGTTGGCACCAACGCCATCAGCGTGGCGCTGGACTATGACATCCCGATCCAGATGGTGGGGCCGGAGCACTACTGCGTCACGCACCACGGCTGGACCTGCTCCGCCGCGCCCATCCATGGGCCGAACGGCGAAATCGTGGGCTGCATCAACATCTCCGGAGATATTGGCAAGGCGCACCCGCACACGCTCGGCATGGTACAGGCGGCGGCCATCGGCATCGAGGGGCAGATCCGCCAAGCCTACAACGCTCAGATGATGAACGCGGCGCTGGAGAGCAGCCGGGACGGCATCCTGTTCCTGGACCAGAATCGCGAGCCCTTCTGGATGAACAGCGCAGCGGAGAAACTGCTGAAGACCGACCTTGCGGGACTGCGCCGCATAGGACTGGAGGGCATCGTCAAGAGCGTCGGCCTGGAAAACAAAAACTGGAAAAGCGGCGAACCCTTCGTCTCTGACAACATGGCCCTGCATATCGGTGATGAGACCATCTACTGCAGCATCGTTGTCACCCCGCTGACGGAATATGAACGGGCCTACAGCGTCACGCTTCGCCCGCAGACCCAGCTGATCAGCTCAGTCAACAAGCTCTCCGGCAACCGCGCCGTTTTCACCTTCCGCAGCATTCTCACCGAAAACGACAGCATGAAAAAGACCCTGGCCCTGGCGGCAAAGTTTGCCCGCTATGAGGGCAATATCCTGATCCAGGGCGAGAGCGGGAGCGGCAAGGAGGTGCTGGCCCAGGCGATCCACAACGCAAGCCGGAACGCCGACGGGCCCTTTGTCGTGGTCAACTGCGCGTCCATTCCGCGCGAGCTTTTCGAAATGGAGCTCTTCGGCTATGAGGCCAGCGCCTTCCCCGGCAGAGCCGCGGAGGGCAAGCCCGGCCGCTTTGAGCTGGCAGACAACGGCACGCTGTTTCTCGACGAGGTCTCCAACATGCCGCTGGAGATGCAGCAGAAGCTCCTGCGGGCGGTGGAAACCCACAGCATCCAGCGCCTCGGCAGCACGCAGCCCATCCAGCTCGACATCCGCATCATCGCCTCCACCAGCCAGCAGCTGAGTCGACTTGTCGAGCGGGACAGCTTTCGCAGGGACATGTATTTCCGCCTGAGCAGTCTCAAGCTGGACATCCCGCCCCTGCGGGAGCGGCCGGAGGATCTTGCGCTCTATGCCGAGTATTTTCTGCGCGGGCTGAACGAGAGCAGCTCCGACACCCCGAAGAGCATGACGCCGGAATTTCTGGAGGGACTGCGCGCCTATGACTGGCCGGGCAATGTGCGCGAGCTGCAAAACAGCATTGCCCGTGCCTATTACATCAGCGCGGGCAGCACGCTGACAAGCGAGAACCTTGTCCTGTCACTGGAGCGGCGAGAGCCGGAGGCCCCAGCCGACGCGACCCTCCTGTCCAATGCGGGGGAGGGGGGGATCATCGCCGCGCTGACCATCTGCAACGGGGATGTGGACGCCGCCGCCGAGCGCCTCGGCATCAGCCGCGCCACGCTCTACCGCCGCATGAAGAAGTACGGCATCATCCCGCGCCTGATCAAGCAGAAGCCCTGAGCGGGCGCTTATGCAGGATGCCCACAGCGGCAAAAGGGCACGGTGGCGCAGCCTGTCGCGGGACAGGCCGGTAAGCGCCCTGTCCCGGTGGAAGGATCATCCGGCAAACTGCACATAGAGACATGAGAAAAACGCCCCGAAAGTCGGAGCGTTTTTCTCATTTTTGCATGGATGGTGAGACGAAATGAGACGCGTGAGATTTTGTCTCAAAATTAGGAATAATTGAAAGCCGCACTTTGGGCATTGTTTAACAATCCTTATAAATAATGCCCAAAAGAAACTCCAAAAAATGACTGTATTGTAGAAAATGACCACATAACCCATTTCTGCATTGAGAATCTTGCGAGATAATTGTATACTATTCTCAGAGGACAAAGGCTTTTGTCCCACGGAAAAGCGGCCGGCGCGATCTGCTCCGCCGCCGCGTATTACGATAGGAGGTTTTCAAATGGCAGTAAGCAGAGAACAGATGAAAGACATCTATACCCGCATGTGCCGCATCCGTGCTTTCGAGACGGCAGCCAAGGATCTGTT
>ONSQ01000094.1 GCA_900320465.1 uncultured Eubacteriales bacterium | reverse complement strand
GATGCAGGTGTGCCCGGAGAGCAGGAAGTATATCGTCTACAATATTGTCCTGCAATTTCTGGATCTTGTCTGCAATGCGGCGATGATCTGGACGATTGCCGGTCTGGTCTCAGCTCTGTGGAATCACAGCGCCCAACCAACAGATCTGGCTTTGGCACTTGGCATCATCCTGCTTACCGTTGTCATTCGCTTTTTCACCACACGCTATGCTCTGCGCATGAGCTATCTTGCCTCGCGTACCGTGAAAAAAGTCATGCGCGAAAAGATTTATCAAAAGTTATTGCACATGCGCGCAGTTTATCCCGATCCTGGGCGGTGCGGCGATTCTGAATGCCAGCGGCTTTGACACCCAGCGGCTTTGACACCGTTCTTTCACTGCGGGGGATTTGGATCGTCCTCCCGCTTCTGGCACTTTTCCGCGCTGTTCTGCGTTATACCGAACAGCGCACGAACCATTATATCGCCTTTACACTTCTGGCCATCGTGCGGGACCGTGTTTTTCAGGCCCTTCGCAGACTTTGCCCCGCCAAGCTGGAGGGAAGAGACAAAGGCGATCTGATCTCACTGATCACGTCTGACGTGGAGCTGCTTGAGGTCTTTTATGCCCACACGATCTCACCGATCTGTATCGCTTTCCTGACGGAGACGGTGATGGTTGTGTTTATCTGGCGCTACCATTGGCTTCTCGGCATCCTTGCTCTTTGCGCCTTTCTGTGCGTCGGCGTATTGCTGCCGCTTGTGATTTCACACAGGAACGGCAATCTGGGCGATGAGCTGCGCGCGCAGGCGGGCTCGCTGGCGAGCTTTGTCCTGGAGAGTATTCGCGGGCTGGATGAGACGATCCAGTATCACGCCGGGGAGAAAAGACTACGTGAGCTTAACGACAGAACGATCGCGCTCTCTGTCAGGCAGGGAGAGCTGAATAAGCTCACCGGCGTCAATATGGCGCTGGCGAACACGATGATCCTGTTCTTTGATGCGCTGATGCTCCTGGTCAGCTCGACACTCTACACAAGAGGTCTTGTCGGTTTTGACGGCTTTCTGATCCCGCTGCTGGCGCTGATGAGCTCATTTGGTCCGGTAACGGCTCTTGCGGGGCTGGGTACAACGCTCCAATCTACGGTTGCTTCTGGCGCGCGCGTGCTCAGTATTCTTGACGAGACGCCCGAGACGGAAGAGATCACCGGCAAGGACCAGGTATCCTTTCACGGGGCTTGCGTGGAAAAGCTGTCGTTTGCCTATGACGAGGAGCAGATCCTGCGCGATCTGAATCTGGAGTTCCCGGAAAAGCGCATCATCGGCATCGTTGGTAAGAGCGGCTGCGGCAAATCCACGCTGCTCAAGCTCCTGATGCGCTTCTGGCGCGTCAAAGAGGGCAAAATCAGCATTTCCCAAAAGGGTCTGGAGGAAATCAGCACCGCGAACCTGCGTGAAATGGAGAGCTATATGACGCAGGAGACGCAGCTGTTCAAGGACACGATCGCAGGCAATATACGTATCGGCAAGCTGGACGCCACGCAGGAGGAAATTGAAAACGCGTGCCGGAAAGCGTCCATTCACGATTTCATCATGACGCTGCCCCAGGGGTATGAAACCCAGGTGGGGGAGTTGGGCGAGACTCTCTCCGGCGGCGAGCGCCAGCGCATTGGTCTTGCCCGCGCGTTTTTGCATGACGCTCCGCTGATGCTGCTGGACGAACCGTCCTCCAATCTGGACAGTCTGAATGAGGCGATGATCCTTCGCTCTCTGAAAGAAGAAGCCAGCGACAAGACGGTGATCCTGGTATCGCATCGCAAGTCCACCGTCCGCATCGCCGATGAGATCATCAGCATGGAGAACGGCCGCGTCTCGTGATCCTTTGAAAAAACGGGCGATAAAAAAGAGCTTCCGCGACAGTTTAAAGTCTCGGAAGCTCTTTTGTTATGTGTGCCTTCTCAGAGAATGATGGCCGAAACAAAGCCCAGCAAAAGGCCGATCGGCAGCAGGGAAGCGCTGAGGAAGCAGGCGTCAACAGACAGTTCGTTCATTATTTTTTTCATGGGGAAGCCCTCCTTTTGTTCTTTGACCAGAGTCTAACACAAGGGCTGTCCCGTTGTACGGACAATGCATTATGTCAACGGAAAAATTATTGAAAAAAGGGGGAAAGGGCGTCTTCAATACTCCATCATGATGCGAAAGAGCGGCTTGTCGCCACCGGTGCGCAGATAAAAGCGGTTGTCGCTGATGCCATAGAGGATTTCATATTCCTGATCCTGCAGCAGCTCGGCGGAGTACTCGACCAGGATCTTCGACGGGTCCTTCCCCTCGGCAGCGGCGGGGGACAGATTGTCGACTAGGTCAAAATACCGGGTGTTGTTCATATGTCCGTTCATGTCGATATAACTGAATGGTACGGTGAAGGTTGTGGAACAGTCGGTATAAAAGCTGCGGGGAGGAGAGGGGAGCGACAGTTCGATCCCGCGCTTCTCAAAGCCAAATTCGATACCGGAACGAGCGGAGGGTACCAGTACCCGCTCGTCCATATCGGCCAGCATCCAGATGGCCGCGCTGTTCACCAGGGTTTGCCCCCCGGCATCCAGCAGACGATAGTACCGGGGATACAGAGAGTGGATCGTTTTACCGGGCCAGGTCTCCACCGTGATCTCCTCGCCGTAGACAGGCATGCGCAGGATTTCCACGCTCTGGCGGGCAAGTACCCACATCAGATTCTGACGGCGGATCTCGTTGATACCCACATGCAGGATGTCCGAATGGTCGGTGGCCGCCTCCTGCAGCAGCTCAAAGAGCTGAGACGGACGCAGATGGCGGAATTTGTTGACGTCCCGGCTTCTGAGCCGGTAGGGAAAGGAATACAGCTCCATGGTTCAGTCCTCCTCATACGGCACATTATAAGGCAATCCAAAGCACCTTTCAAGCCGAGAATTTACGATATGTTCTTGATTTTGCCCTTTTGCTCATATATACTGAGAAAGCCTTATCAGGACTTTGAGAGCAGAGGACACGATTATGGAGCCGATGGAAATCGAGCGCAAGTATCTCATCGCCATGCCCGACGCCGCCTTCCTTTCCGGATTGAGTTCCTCTGGCATCGAGCAGATTTATCTGCTTTCGGAGGATGGCATGAACGCGCGGATCCGTCGACGCAGCTATACGGACAGAACCGTCTGTACCCACACGCGCAAGAAGCGCATCAGCGATATGAGCCGCATAGAGATCGAACATGAGATCAGCGAGCGTGAATATGAAGAGCTGCGAAAAACCGCCGATCCGGCACGCCGCGTGATCGAAAAGACCCGTTATCTGTATCCGTATGAGGGCCAATGCTTTGAAATCGACGTATTCCCGTTCTGGAAAGATCGCGCGCTGATGGAGCTGGAGCTGGAGTGTGAAAGCCAGCAGATCAACCTGCCGCCTGCGATCGAAGTGATCCGCGACGTGACAAGCGACCGCCGCTATACCAATTCCGCCATTGCCAGGGAGATTCCCTGAGAAACCGAGGTTTTTTATGAAAAAGATTCTTTGCCTGCTTGTTTGTCTGGCCATGGTCTTCTCGTTGACAGCCTGTGCCGGGCTGGACGTGATCCGCGAGACCGAGCTTCCTCCGCTGCCTACTCCGGAGCTGAAGACCGAGACTCCGGCGCCGGAAGAACCCAGTGAAGCCCCCGTGGTGCAGAGCGAGAGCGTTGTGATCCCCGAAGAGGATCCCGAGGGCGCGGACCTGGGCGAGCAGATTCTGGTATTCTTCTCAAGCACCACGGAGACTGAGTATGCCCCTGACGATGAGAAGCAGCCGATCCTCAACTTCAGCTATTCTACGCCCCAGCTCATCATGAACCGCAATACCGCCGCTGCGGATAAGATCAACGAAGAGCTGCGGCTGCTCGACGAGCTGTATTACAGCGGCTACGGCAGCGACATGGGCAAAAACCACCTGTATGAGGTGGCGCTGGATCACTACAGCTATGCGCACGGCAAAGCCGAGGGCATTGAAACGCTGTTTTCCTCCAGTCGGGCTGTCGACTGCTGCCGCGCCGACGGCAGTGTTGTCAGCTTTTTGTATCGGACCAGCGTGTACACCGGCGGCTCCCAGGGCGAATTCAGTTATGTGGGCCGTACGTACAGCACCCAGACCGGCGAGAAGCTGACGCTCGACGAGCTGTCGGAGGATTACGAAGCGCTTCGCGCCGTGATCGCCGAGAACATTATCGCCCTTGCCCGCGAGGATAAAGAGCTGTACACCGAAATATCCAAGAACGGCATAGACGCCGATACCGCCCTTACCGCCCTGATCCGCGAGGATTTCTGGTATTTCGCGGCTGACGGCATGGTGTTCTTCCCGGCCTGGGGCGAGCTCAGACCCGCGGAGGAGGGGATTCCCAGCTTTACCATTCCCTATGAAAAGCTGATCGGCGTGATCGACGATCAGTATCTTCCTGCCGATCGGGAAGCCGACGGTACGCTTGTCATTGAGCGCGTCAGCGACGTGCCGGAGGGGACGATCAAGAGCATCGGTCTTCTCACGGTCAGCGACGGCGAGGATCTGTATCTGCGTGCCGAGGGTTCGGTCTATGACGTGCAGATCAGTTCGGCAGCCTACTATGATGTGGAGGCGGGCGAGCGGTTTTATGAGACCGAGCGCCACTGGTATGCCAGCTTTATGACCGATTGCGCTTTGCAGCTGCGTGCACTGCTTCCCGAAGGGATGCCTGATCTGATGATCACTTATACCGATTCGGCCTACGAGCAGCACCGTCTGCTGCTCAGTGAGAACGGCGTGGACGGTACTCCCGCGCTGGTGGACGACACGATTATCGCAGTCGGTTGAAAAATCAGCATTTTTTACGAAGAGAAAGTAGAAAAATTGTTGACATTGCACGCGCTGCGTGTTATTATACCAAAGCCGCATTGAAGAGGCATTGAAAGTCGGATGCTGTCCGCGCCTCAAGAGCGAGTCCTGTAAGATGGGAGGAGTTCATTCGTGAAGCATGCTATCATCGTGACTGGCGGTAAGCAGTACCGTGTGGCCGAGGGTGACGTGATCTACGTTGAGAAGCTCGACGTCACCGCCGGCGACAGCATCAAGTTCGACCAGGTTCTGGCCGTGATCGACGGCGACAACGCTGTCATCGGCAAGCCCGTGATCGACGGTGCGTCTGTCAGCGCCAATGTCGTGAAGAACGGCAAGGCCGCCAAGATCCGTGTTTACAAGATGAAGCCCAAAAAGGGCTATCGCAGAACGCAGGGTCACAGACAGCCTTACACCAAGGTCCAGATCGAGACGATCAATGCCTGAGCATCCGCAGCTAATTTGACAAAAGGAGGAGAAACCTAAATGGCACATAAAAAAGGTATGGGTTCTACCAAGAACGGCCGCGACAGCAAGTCGAAGCGTCTTGGCACCAAGAGAGCCGACGGACAGTTTGTTCTGGCCGGCAACATCCTTGTCAGACAGCGCGGAACGAAGATCCACCCCGGCAATAATGTCGGCAAGGGAAAGGACGACACCCTGTTTGCCCTCATCGACGGCAAGGTGAAGTTCGAGCGCAAGGACAAGGACCGCAAGATGGTCTCTGTTTACGAAGAAATCGCTCAGTAAATGAAACGGAAAGACCGGACTGCAACAGTAGTCCGGTCTTTTTCCATCAAGGAGTACAACATGGCAGCATCATTTGTTGATAAAGCGAGGATCACCATTCGCGCCGGCAGCGGCGGCGACGGTGCCGTGGCTTTCCACCGCGAGAAGTACGTGGCAGCGGGCGGTCCCGACGGCGGCGACGGCGGCCGCGGCGGAAGCGTCGTCTTTTCCGTGGACGACAACATGTCCACGCTGATGGACTTTCGCTATAAGCGGAAATATGTGGCGGCCAACGGTATGCCCGGACAGGGCAAGCGCTGCAACGGGCGCGACGGCGAGACGCTGGTGATCAAGGTCCCGCGCGGCACCGTCATCCGCGATACCGAGACGGGCGCGGTCATGCACGATATGTCCACCGGCGAGGATTGGGTTGCCGCCAAAGGCGGCCGCGGCGGCTGGGGCAATACACATTTTGCCACGCCTACGCGCCAGGTTCCGCGCTTTGCCAAGCCCGGTCTGCCGGGCGAGAGCCACGATATCACGCTGGAGCTCAAGCTTCTTGCCGACGTGGGGCTGGTCGGCTTTCCCAATGTGGGCAAGTCAACCCTTTTGTCCGTCGTCAGCAAGGCTCACCCCAAGATCGCGAACTATCACTTCACGACCCTGTTCCCAAATCTGGGGGTAGTCTATGTGGACGAAGGCGTATCCTTCGTCATGGCCGATATCCCGGGCATCATCGAGGGAGCTTCGGACGGCGCGGGCCTTGGTCATGACTTTCTGCGCCACATCGATCGCTGCCGCCTTCTTGTACATCTGGTGGATGTG
>ONSQ01000080.1 GCA_900320465.1 uncultured Eubacteriales bacterium | reverse complement strand
GGACGGCATCCCCATGCAGCCCAGCTACGAGCAGCAGGATGAGGTTTTCCAGGCCTTCGCCGAGAAGTACCCGAACATCAAGTGCATGGCCCGCCACGTACGCTTTGCCCACACCGGCAGTGAGAACAGTCTCATGGCTTATATGTGGTATCAGAACCACACCTTTGAAAGCCGGCTGTTCACTTTCAATATTCTGGATCGCGTGGGCGGCGGCGATGCCTTTGCCAGCGGCCTGATCTACGCCATGATGAACGGCTACAAGCCTATGGATATGATTAACTTTGCCGTGGCCAGCTCCGCCATCAAGCATACCATCCGCGGCGACGGCAACATCACCGACGACGCGGAGAGCATCCGTCAATTGATGAATATGAATTACGACATTAAACGCTGAAAGGACGGCAGAAGCAAAACAGATGAAAGCATTTATGGACAAGGATTTTCTGCTGGAAACCGACACTGCGAAGCACCTGTTCCACGATTACGCGGAGCACCAGCCCCTCGTAGACTATCACTGCCACATCTCGCCGCGTGAGATTTACGAGAACCGCCGCTTCAATAACCTGACCGAGGTCTGGCTGGGTGGCAAGAACCCGGACGGCAGTTATTTCGGTGACCACTACAAATGGCGCGTTATGCGCTCCAACGGTGTCAGCGAAGACTATGTCACCGGTGAGAAGGACGCTTACGAGCGGTATCTGAAGTTCGTTGACGCCCTGCAGATGGCCATCGGCAACCCCATGTACCACTGGTGCAACCTGGAGCTCAGGCAGTTCTTCGGCTTTGACAAGCCCCTGACTCCCGCCACCGCCAAGGAAGCCTGGGATTTCTGCAACGACAAGCTGCAGAACGACCCGGATCTGACGGTCCGCGGCATCATCGCCAAGGCAAACGTTGCCATGGTCGGCACGACGGATGATCCCATCGATTCTCTGGAGTGGCACGAGAAGATCGCCGCCGACCCCACCATCACGGTCAAGGTCTGCCCGTCCTTCCGCCCCGACAAGGCCATCAATATCAACAAGCCCGGCTTTGCCGAATACATCGGCAAACTGGCCGTGAGCGTCGGCAAGGAAACTCTTGCCAGCGCTGACGAGGTCAAGGCCGCTCTTGTGGAGCGTCTGGAGTTCTTTGCTTCTCTCGGCTGCCGTGCCAGTGACCATGGACTGGACTACATTCCGTTCCGCAAAGCCGGTGACGAGGAAGTCAACGCTATCTACTGCCGCGTTATGGCGGGCGAGGAGATCAGCGTGGAAGACGCCGAAAAGTATCAGACCGCGATCCTGCTGTGCCTGGGCCGCGCCTATCACCGTCTCGGCATTGCCATGCAGCTGCACTACTCCTGCCTGCGCAATATGAACACCCGCATGTACCGCAAGCTCGGCCCCGACACGGGCTTTGATATGATCGCCCAGAACACCTGCGGCGGCGATATCGCGGCCTTCCTGTCCGCTCTGGACGAGACCGGCGAGTGCCCCAAGACCATCCTGTATTCACTCAATCCCGCCGACAACGAGCAGCTTGGCACGCTTATCGGCTGCTTCCAGTCGGACGAGATTCCGGGAAAAATCCAGCACGGCAGCGCCTGGTGGTTCAACGACACCAAGTCCGGCATGGAGAACCAGATGAAGTCCCTGGCCAATCTGGGGCTGCTGGGCAACTTTGTCGGTATGCTGACCGACTCCCGCTCCTTCCTGAGCTATGCGCGTCATGACTACTTCCGCCGCATCTTCTGCAACCTGGTGGGCAACTGGGTGGAGAACGGCGAGTATCCAAATGATGACGAGATCCTGCGCCGCATCGTTGAGGGCGTAAGCTATCGCAACGCAGCGCGCTATTTCAATCTCTAAAAGAGGTTTAACAACATGGAAAGACTGACTTTTAAAACACTCCAGGATATCGGCTACAACGGTTATCTTCTTCAGGATGCTCCGGAAAAGATCGTTCAGTTTGGTGAAGGCAATTTTCTGCGCGCATTCGCTGACCACTTCATCGACGAGATGAACGAGAAGGCCGGCTTCAACGCCAAGGTCGTTCTTGTCCAGCCCCGCGGCGGACATCCCGAGGCTGCCGATCGCTTCTCCGAGCAGGACGGACTCTACACGCTGATCCTTCGCGGCCGCGAGGATGGCAAGGCTGTGGAACGCACCCGCGTTATTTCCGCTGCTTCCCGCTGCCTGGACCCCAAACGCGACTGGGCCAAGCTTCTGGACTGCGCCCGCAATCCGGAGCTGCGCTTTGTGATCTCCAACACCACCGAGGCCGGCATCGCCTTCGATCCGGCCTGCAAGGCCGAGGATACGCCGCCTTCCAGCTTCCCCGGCAAGCTGACCCTCTTCCTGCATGAGCGCTGGAAGCTGGGCCTGAAGGGCATCATCATCCTGTCCTGCGAGCTGATCGACCACAACGGCCAGGAGCTGCATCGCTGCGTCAAGGAGTATGTAAAGCTCTGGGGCCTGGAAGATGCTTTTGCAGCCTGGCTGGAGTCTGATAATGTGTTCTGCTCCACGCTGGTAGACCGCATCGTCACCGGCGGCGCAAAGGGCGAGGCCGCCGCACTGTGGGAGAAGTTCGGTTACGAGGATCAGCTCATCGACACCGGCGAGGTCTTTGCCGCCTGGGTTATCGAGGGACCGCAGTGGATCAAGGACGAGCTGCCCTTTGAGAAGGCCGGACTCCCAATTCAGGTCGTGGACGATGTGACGCCCTACAAGCAGCGCAAAGTCCGCATCCTCAACGGGGCGCATACCTCGATGGTGCTTGGCGCCTACCTGGCTGGCAAGAATATCGTTCGTGACTGCATGCAGGATGAGAATATCCGCTCTTTCCTTGAAAAGGCCATGTTTGAGGAGATCATCCCCACGCTGGATCTGCCCAAGGACGAACTGCAGGGCTTTGCCGCGTCTGTCATTGATCGCTTTGATAACCCGTACATCGACCATCAGCTGCTGGATATCGCGCTCAACTCCGCCTCCAAGTGGAAAGCCCGCGTAATGCCGAGTCTGGTTGGCTATGTTCAGCGCAAGGGCAAGCTGCCCAAGTGCCTCAGCTTTTCTCTTGCCGCCTTTATCGCTTTCTATCACAAGGGCGAACGCTGCGGCGAGGCCTATCCTGTCCGTGATGACCAGTGGGTGATCGACTTTTTTGATGCCCATAAGGGCGATGACAATGCTTCTCTTGCAGCTGCCGTTGTGAATGACGAACGTCTGTGGGACGGCGAGCTCGCCAAGATCGATGGTCTGGCGGACGCTGTCGCCGCATCGCTTGACCGGATCGACGAGGTTGGCATGTACGACGCTATGAAGGAGTGCGCAAAATGAAGCTGATTCGTATCCATCCTGATGATAACGTGGCGGTTGCACTGGAGGATCTTCACGCCGGTGAAGCACTCGAGGTCGATTCCGTCTCTGTTGTCGCAGCCGAGGACATTTCCCGCGGACACAAGATCGCCTTGCGTTCGATCGCGGAAGGGGAGCCGATCGTCAAATACGGCAATCCCATCGGCCTTGCCAGGACGGATATAGCCCAGGGAGCCTGGGTCCACGTGCACAACGTGCGCACAGGCCTGTCCGAGAGCGCCGAGTATACCTATTGCCACAAGGAATACGCCAAGCCCGAGGTGGAGCCGCGGACTTTCCGCGGCTACCGCCGCCCGGATGGACGCGCAGCCGTACGCAACGAGCTGTGGATCATTCCGACTGTGGGCTGCGTCAACAGCATTGCCGCGTCGCTGGTGAGAGAAAATCAGCACCTGGTGGGCGGCAACATTGATGGACTTTACACCTTTGCCCATCCTTATGGCTGCAGCCAGATGGGGGATGATCATGCACAGACCCGCAAGCTGCTTGCCGCTCTTGTGCGCCACCCCAACGCGGGCGGCGTACTGGTGCTGAGCCTGGGCTGTGAAAATCTGACCCAGGAGCAGTTCAAGGCCGAGTTGGGGCAATGGGATGACAGGCGCGTCAAATTCCTTGTATGTCAGCAGCACGAGGATGAGCTGGAAGCCGGCTCCGAACTGCTGGAGCAGCTGGCGGAGTATGCCAACGGCTTTGAGCGTGAGGACATCCCCGCTTCGGAGCTTGTCGTAGGCATGAAGTGCGGCGGCTCTGACGGTCTGTCCGGCATCACCGCCAATCCCACTGTCGGCCGCTTTTCTGATCGACTTGTGGCTTTGGGCGGCTCCACGGTTCTGACCGAGGTGCCGGAGATGTTTGGCGCCGAGAACATCCTCTTCTCCCGCTGTGCGGATGAGGCTGTGTTCGAAAAGGCTGTGGCCATGGTCAATCGGTTCAAGGAATACTTCGTCAGTCACGGGCAGGTCGTCTATGAAAACCCCAGCCCCGGCAACAAGGCCGGCGGCATAACCACCCTGGAAGACAAGTCCTGCGGCTGCGTCCAGAAGGGCGGCAGCGCGCAGATCGTCGATGTGCTGGAATATGCCGAGCCTGTGACGAAAAAGGGACTGAATCTACTGTCCGGTCCGGGCAACGATCTTGTCTCCGCCACCGATCTTACGGCGGCCGGGGCACACCTGATCCTCTTCACCACCGGCCGCGGCACGCCTTTCGGGGCTCCCGCTCCCACGGTGAAGATCTCCACAAACACCGCGCTGTTCAACAAGAAGAATAACTGGATCGACTTCAATGCCGGCAGTGTTGCCGAGGGAGAAGATCTGGATGACGCGGGTGACCGGCTGCTGGACTATGTTCTCTCTGTCGCCAGCGGTGAGCAGACAAAGGCTGAGCGCCACGGCGCGCGTGAAATCGCTATATTCAAAGACGGGGTAACCCTGTAAACAGGAGGAGTTATCATGGCGCTGCATGTTATGGAAGAAGCCAATCGCTGTCTGGGCTGCAAGAATCCCAGATGCCGCGAGGGCTGTCCGATCCATACCAACATTCCGGAGGTCATCCGACTGCTGAAAGCCGGAAAGCTGAACGATGCCGGATGGATGCTGTTTGAGAATAATCCGCTTACCACGGTTTGCTCGCTTGTCTGCAACCATGAAAAGCAGTGTGAGGGTCACTGTATCCGGGGTATCAAGGATGTTCCCGTCCACTTCTCCGTTATCGAAAATTACATCTCCACGACCTATGCCAATCAGATGGTCAAGGGTCCCCAGCCCTCCAACGGCCGCCGCGTCGCCATCATCGGCGCCGGCCCCGCCGGACTGACTATCGCGATCATCCTGGCCCGCTACGGCTACGGCGTCACGATCTTTGACAGCAAGGACAAGATCGGCGGCGTGATGCGTTACGGTATTCCGGATTTCCGGCTTCCCGATGCGGTGCTGGACGATATCGCGTACCGTCATTTGGAACTCAAGGGGATCCAGTTCCGCCCCAATACGACGATCGGCGGCTCCATTACGATCGACGATCTCTTCCGCGACGGCTATCAAAGCGTGTTCGTTGGCGCAGGTTTGTGGAAGCCCCGCTCCCTTCATATCAAGGGCGAGAGCCTTGGCCATGTTGCCTTTGCAATCAACTACCTGGCCTGCCCGGAGGCATTTCGTCTGGGCGAGCGTGTGATCGTCATCGGCTCGGGCAACTCCGCCATGGACTGCGCCCGCACGGCTATCCGCCAGGGAGCGCGTTATGTCACGGTGTTCAACCGCCGCGACAAGATCGCTGCCAGCCAGTACGAGAGCAGTTACGCCAAGCTGGAGGGCGTCAACTTTGAGATGATGAAGATCCCCGTGGAGATCCTCGAGGACAGCGTTGTCTTTGCCGACAGCGAGTTTGATGAGAACGGCAAGATCCGTGCTATCCCCGGCTCCGAGAAGCGCTATCCCTGCACCGGCGTGATCGTCGCCGTCAGCCAGGAGTTGGGCAGCAGTATCGTCAGCAGCACCAAAGATATCGGCACGCAAAGCTCCGGCCTTGTGATCGCAGATGAAGATGGCCGGACCTCGCGTCCCGGTGTGTTTGCCGCGGGCGATGCTGCCCACGGTGCCCGCACAGTCGTGGAAGCCGTTGCCAACGGCAAACGCGTGGCCGAGACCATGCACGCCTATATGCAGTCTCTGCCGATGCCGGAGAAGTCCGCCTACGCGGAAGTCCCCCTGGCTGACCGGGTAGAGAGCTCGGTTTTGACCGAACAGGTGCTTGGCATCGAAAAATAAGCAAACAAACAGCATAAAAGCGAAGGCCGTCTGGCCTTCGCTTTTTGCTTATCTTTTCACGCTGCGGGGAGAGGGATTTGCTTTCCGGTATGATCGATGTGATACTCTTCTTCCCAGATAAGCTCAGAGATCGGCACGATCGTATAACCTTCCGCCTGCAGCTTTTCCAGTATCCTTGGCAGCGCTTCCGGCGTATGCTCGGCTGCGTTATGAAAGAGGACGATGCTGCCCGGCTCCACGCGCTTGATGACCCGCTCATAGATTTCATCGGCGCTGATGCCTTTCCAGTCGAGACTGTCTACGGACCACTGGATCGGCGTCATGCCAAGGCTCTTGACAGTTTGGATCACATGATCGTCATATTCTCCGTAGGGACAGCGGAAGAGTGTGGGTTCAACGCCTGTCCCTGCAAAGATTTTCCTGTTGGCCTCACGCAGATCGGCGGCAATCTCGTCTGCGCTCATCATGGAGAAATGAGAGTGGTGCGACGAATGGCTCATAACCTCGTGACCGGCTTCATGCAGTGCATGGACCGATTCGGGATATTTCTCTGCCCAGTCGCCGACGACGAAGAAGGTCGTCTTTACGCCGTAGCTGGACAGAATGTTGATCAGTGTTCCGGTGTCCTCGTTCCCCCAGGCCGCATCAAAGCTGATCGCAATCTTTTTGTCCTGCCGCTCAACACTGTAGATCGGAAGATGCCGCTCTGTTGCAGATGCCCCAACGATAGCAGGACTGTTAACCGTCCACAGTATTACACCCGCTGCCAGTGCGGTCACGATGGCCGTAAAAAGCTTCTGGTGACGGCGTACAATCGCTCGCAAATCAATCATCAATCATCACTCCCTGCTTAACCCTATGCGAGACTGGCGGTGGATAGAAGGACAAGAATCGTGCATCAGTCCGATCGGTTAAAAAAGGAACTGCAACCCGGGAACTTTATATGCATGTGATCGTCTATTAAGCAGAAACAAAAAGGGGAGTGTGTCAAACATGATCGGAAAAACCAAATGCAGGATACTCAAGGAAATCCGTCAGCGCATTGCGGATGAAAACGAGATCCCCTATGTCACGCAGGAATGCCACTTCAAGGGCGAATGCAGCGGTACATGCCCGCGCTGCGAGAGCGAGCTAAGATACTTGGAGCAGCAGCTTTCACTGCGCGCATCTATGGGCAAGCGCGTCGCTGTGGCAGCACTGTGTGCGGGTATGGCCCTCTCCGCTGCCGGATGCGGCCCGCAAAAGAGAGAAACCATAAAGCCGGATGGCGAAATCGCAGGTGGCATTTCCTATGTTGAGAATCATCCGGAGGATAATGAGCTTCAGGGGAAAGCTGTGCCACCGGAAGAGACTTACCAAACTGAGTGCGGCGAACCAGAGACCCTGCCAGGAGACGATGAGCAGGAATTGGTTGAAATTGAACTCATGGGCGATGTGGCTTACATCCCCGATGTGAACGATCATGGTTGATACGCTCTATCCCTTACTATCCATCAATCG
>ONSQ01000071.1 GCA_900320465.1 uncultured Eubacteriales bacterium | reverse complement strand
GGCAAGACCACACTGATCCGCAAGCTGATTGCGGAGGCCTACGCGGGCGAAAAGCTGGTGCTGATCGAGAACGAATTCGGCGAGATCGCCATCGACGGCGGCTTTCTGAAGGACGCGGGCGTGGAGATCACCGAGATGAACTCCGGCTGCATCTGCTGCACGCTGGTGGGCGACTTCACCAAGGCGCTGAAAAAGGTCATTGAGGACTACGCTCCCGACCGCATCCTGATCGAGCCCTCGGGCGTTGGCAAGCTCAGCGACGTGACCCGCGCCGTGGAGCGCGTGGAGGGCGCCGTCGTCGGCACCCGCACCACCGTCGTAGACGCGGGCAAGGCCAAGATGTACATGCGCAACTTCGGCGAGTTCTTCAACGACCAGGTGGCCAACGCCGATCTGATCGTGCTCAGCCGCACCGACACCGCTTCCGAGGAAAAGGTCGTCGCCGCCAGCGAGCTGCTGCGCGGTCTCAACCCCAACGCCAAGCTGATCACCACCCCCTGGGACAAGCTCAGCGGCGCACAGATCCGCGAGGCCATGGAGCATGACGCGCTCCATGAGGAGATGGAGCAGCTGAAGGCCGAGCACCATCACCATCACGACCATGACGATGACGACGAGCATGAGCATCACCATCATCACCACGACCACGATGAGGACGAGTGCGACGATCCCGAGTGCGAGTGCCACCACCATCACGATGACGACGATGACGACGAGCACGAGCATCACCATCATCACCACGACCACGACGAGGACGAGTGCGACGATCCCGAGTGCGAGTGCCATCATCACCACGATGACGACGATGACGACGAGCACGAGCATCACCATCATCACCATCACCACGCCGACGAGATCTTCTCCTCCTGGGGCCACGAGACCGCCCGCAAGTTCAGCGAGGAGGAGCTGCGCGGCATCCTGACGAAGCTGGACGACGCCGAGACCTACGGCATGATCCTGCGCGCCAAGGGCATCGTGGACGCCAGCGACGGCGAGTGGATCTACTTCGACTACGTCCCCGGCGAGATCGACATCCGCCGCGGCGGGGCCGCCGTCACCGGCCGCTTCTGCGTGATCGGCTCGAAGATGAACGAAGACGCCCTGAAGGAGCTGTTTGGCCTTGAATAATCAAAAAGACGTGCCCGTTTACCTGTTCACCGGTTTTCTGGAGGCGGGCAAGACGAAATTCATCCAGGAGACGCTGGAGGACAAGCGCTTCTGCAACGGCGAGCGCACGCTGCTGCTGGTCTGTGAGGAGGGCGAGGAGGAGTATATCCCCGAGCTGTTCGCGGACAAGAGCGTGTTCATCCGCACGGTGGAGTCCCCCGACGAGATGACCCCCGACAATCTCAACCGGATGCTGGTCCAGACCAACGCCGAGCGCGTGGTCATCGAGTACAACGGCATGTGGCTGCTGGACCTGCTGTACAGCGCCATGCCGGAGAACTGGATGGTGTATCAGGAGTTCATGTTCGCCGACGCCACCACCTTCCTGACCTACAACGCCAACATGCGCCAGCTGGTCTACGACAAGCTCAAGAGCTGCGAGCTGGTGGTGTTCAACCGCTTCCGGCCCGACATGGACCGCATGGAGTTCCACAAGATCGTGCGCGGCGCATCCCGCCGCAGCGACATCGCCTATGAGTATGCCGGCGGCAAGGTGGAATATGACGACATCCAGGATCCGCTGCCCTTTGATCTGGACGCGCCCGTCGTGGAGATCGGCGACGACGACTACGCGGTCTGGTACCGCGACATGTCCGAGGAGCCCAAGAAGTACGAGGGCAAGACCGTGCGCTTCCGCTGCCGCGCGCTGGTGCGCCAGAAGCTGCCGCCCCACACCTTTGTGGTGGGCCGCCATGTGATGACCTGCTGTGTGGAGGATATCCAGTTCGCCGGTCTTGTGTGCCAGTGGGACCACGCCGACACCGTCGAGGACGACAGCTGGATGGTGCTCACGGCTCAGGTGCACTTCAAGTTCTCCCGCGCCTACGGCAAAAAGGGCCCGGTGCTGACCTACCTCTCCCACGAGAAGAGCGAAGCCCCCGCCCAGCCCGTCGCGACCTTTTATTGAGAAAAACAAATGCAGCCGGCCTGCCAGAGTGACCATGTTTGTTGTCCTGGCAGGTCGGCTTTGCTGTTACAGGTGACAAGATGCTTTTTGGAATTATTCTGCTTGTGGTCGCTTTGATTGGCCTCGTGGTGTATCTCAAGCGTGATGAGCACGAAACGCAAAGCCCGTCTGTCTCATTCGATCCGTTTCCGAGTGCAGCCGACCGAAAAGGCATGCAGGGCGAAAGAATAGTAAAGCGGATTCTAAACCGGCTGCCGAAAGAAGACTATATTGTGCTCCACGATGTTCTGCTTCCGAACGGACGCGGCACCACACAGGTCGATCACATTGTGGTCTCGGTATACGGCATTTTCGTGATCGAGGCGAAGAATTACAGCGGGAAAATATACGGTTCCCATGAAAGCGAAGAGTGGACTCAGTATTTGATCGGTGAGCAGCACAAGTTCAGAAATCCGATCAAGCAGAACGAGGGCCACGTTCGCTCTATTCAACGCCTGACGCTGGTGGGCAGTCAGTATATCATACCCCTTGTCGTGTTTACCGGCTCGGCAACTGTCAAAGCGCGGGGCTGCGATGAGGTTATTTACGCCAATGCGCTGTATCAAACGATCTGTCGCTATCGCATCCGCGTCTTCACGGAGGAGCTGATGAGAGTCTATGCGCGGATTCTCGATGATGCGCTCGAAGAAACGCGGGCAGCCAAGCAGGCCCATGTTGCCGGTGTGCAGAAAATCATAGACCGCCGCAACGACGAAATCCTGGCCGGACAGTGCCCGCTATGCGACGGACATATGGTGCTGCGGAGCGGAAGACACGGCTATTTCTACGGCTGCAGCAACTATCCGAAGTGTAAATACACCCGGAACATCCGGTTTTAATGAGGTTCGGCGCGATCAGTCTGTAATTACTGTAGGGGAGGGGCTTGTCCCCTCCCGCTTTTCATGCCTTCCCCGCGCACGGGGAAGGGGGACCGCGTCAGCGGTGGATCTTCCCCTCCCTTGACCCACCCTAATTGAAACGCTTCAAGAGGGGGATACCCCCTCTTGAAAAACTCCCCTCCGTTGTGCTGATTTGGTAAATTCCAGTCTCCGAACAGACTTCCTCGCAGGGGCGGCAAAAGCCGCCCCTGTTTTCTTTTGTCAGAAGCACAACGTTTTTTAGTACCATGGCGGGGTGATTCAAAAGCGGGGGTAGCCCCGCTTTTGTCGTTTCAATTAGGGGGTGTTTTCTCTTTTTGTCCACTTTCTCTTTTTGTCCACTTTCAGCGCAAGGCATAAGCTCGCGTTTGCCAAATCACAGATTTGGACGCTCGCTTATCTTTCCACGAGCAAAGAGAAAATGGACACTGACCAGCTTTCATAAGAGAAAAGATCCTTCGCTGCGCGAAGTCATGACAATGGGGCAAGGGGACCTCATCCCCCGCTAACGCGGCCTCCCCTCCACCTTGCCGCGAATACCATTTCCTGCGAAAACGCCCGGATGTGTGTAAATAATCGTTGCCATCGGCGCGGAAATTGAGTACAATAGAGAGAGAAGCAGAAATACCGCCAAGGAGGAAGCTATGCGAAGCAAATATACCGTCCTGCTCAAGACCATCGTACAGGAGCATAACCTGCAGGTCCTGCACGCCGCCAGAGACTATGAGACGGCGAAGCTTGTGACCTACGACGTGAACCGCCCCGCCATGCAGCTTACCGGCTTTTACAACTACTTTGACCCCCACCGCATCCAGATCATCGGACGCGTGGAGAGCACCTATCTGGACACGCTGACCCACGAGCAGCGGCTGGACGCCTTCGAGCGCTTCATGCAGTACGATATCGCCGCCCTGGTCATCTGCCACGGCATGCAGCCCTTCCCGGAGTGCATGGAAATGGCCGAGAAGTACGACCGCAACATCTTCATCACCGCCGAGGACACCAGCGAGTTCCAGGCCGGCGTGATCTCCTCGCTGCGCAGCCATCTGGCCCCGCGCCAGACGCTGCACGGCGTGCTGGTGGAGATCTACGGCGAAGGCGTGCTTCTGACCGGCGACAGCGGCATCGGCAAGAGCGAGACCGCGCTGGAGCTGATCAAGCGCGGCCACCGGCTGATCGCCGACGACGCCGTGGAGATCCGCAAGGTGGGCCGCAGCCGTCTGGTGGGCTCGGCGCCGGAGATGATCCGCTATTACATGGAGCTGCGCGGCATCGGCGTGATCAACGTGCGCCGCATCTACGGCATCGGCTCCGTCAAGCCCGAGAGCGGCATCGACCTGGTGGTCCATCTGGAGCCCTGGATCGAGGGCAAGGCCTATGACCGGCTGGGTCTCACCGACGAGACCGAGACCATTCTGGGCGTGGAGATGCCGCGGGTGACGATCCCCGTGCGTCCGGGCCGCAACCTGGCCGTGATCCTGGAGCTGGCGGCCATGAACAACCGCCAGAAGAAGCTGGGCTACAACGCCGCCGCGGCCCTGGCCGCCGAGCACGACGCCGCCATCGACGCGGGAATGTTTTAATAGGAGTTAATTTTCGCTATGGAAGCTGTTGATCAGAAGAACGAAGCCATCGACACCGGCGCCGGGACGCTCAGCGACGAGCAGAAGGCCGCGCGCTGCCGCCAAAACCTCGCCGCCGCCGTCGCGGCGGTGAAAAAGGCGCTGCCCGGCATGACGCTGCTGGAAAACGAGCCCATGTGCGCTCACAGCTCCTTCCGCATCGGCGGGCCCGTGCGGGCGCTGGCCGCGCCCTCGGACGTGACGAGTCTGTCCAAGCTGTGCAGCATTTTAAAGGAAAACCACATCGCGCCCATGATGCTGGGCAACGGCACAAACATCCTCTTCCCGGATGAGGGACTGGATCAGCTGTTCCTGATCTCCACCGAGAAGCTGACGAAGATGTTTCTGCTGCCCGACGGCGCGATCTACGCCGAGGCGGGGGTATCGCTGTCGAAGCTCGCCAGCTTTGCCCAGCAGAACGGTCTGGCCGGGCTGGAATTCGCCTCCGGCATCCCCGGCACCGTGGGCGGCGGCACCATCATGAACGCGGGCGCCTACGGCGGCGAGCTGAAGGACGCCATCGAGAGCGTGGTGTGTCTCTACGTGCCGGACCAGGCGCTTTACGAGCTGACGAACGAGCAGTGCGCCTTTTCCTATCGCAGCAGCCTGTTCAAGAAGCTGGGCGGCTGTCTGGTGCTCAGCGCCGTGTTCCGTCTGGAAAAGGGCGACGGCGAGGCCATAGCCGCGAAAATGCGCGAGCTCAACGAGAAGCGCCGCGCCAAGCAGCCGCTGGATCTGCCCTCGGCGGGCAGCGCCTTCAAGCGGCCGGAGGGCTATTTCGCCGCCGCGCTGATCGACGAGGCGGGGCTCAAGGGCTACACCGTCGGCGGAGCCCAGGTGTCGGAAAAGCACGCGGGCTTTGTGGTGAACCTCGGCGGCGCCAGCTCCCACGACGTGTATGAGCTGATGAAGCACGTGCGCAACACGGTCTACCGGGAGAAGGGCGTGCAGCTGGAGCCGGAGATCATCATCCTGCCGCCGGACTACCGGCTGGAGGATTTCGGCCCCGCCGTGCGCGGCAATCATATCAGCATCAACACCCCGCCGGAGGACGCAAACAGCCTCCCGCAGTAAAGAGAAAACCCACTCGGACTTCAAGGGAGGGGGACAGAGAATGGAATTTTTAATCATCACCGGTCTGTCCGGCGCGGGGAAAAGCCGCGCGGCGGACGTGCTGGAGGATCTGGACTACTATTGTGTGGACAACATGCCCGTGGCGCTGATCCCGCGCTTTGCGGACTTCTGCGCCGCCACCAAGGGCCGCTATGAAAAGGTAGCCCTGGTCACCGACGTGCGGGAAAAGGACGGCTTCGGCGAGCTGCTCTCCACCCTGGACGAGCTGCGCCAGAGCGACATCACCTGCCGCATCCTGTACATGGACGCGGACGTGCCCACGCTGATCCGCCGGTATAAGGAATCCCGCCGTCCCCACCCGCTCTCCGGCCCCGGCGTGGGCGTGGAGCAGGCCATCCGCCGCGAGATCGCGCTGCTCTCCCCGGTGCGGGAGAAGGCGGATTTCGTGGTCAACACCGCGGGGCTGACACTGGGCAAGCTGCAAAGCCGCCTGTACGAGCTGCTGTGCGGCGAGGAGCACAAGCGCGAGATCGACGTGACCGTGCTGTCCTTCGGCTATAAGCACGGCCTGCCCTCCGAGGCCGACCTGGTCTTTGACGCCCGCTTCCTGCCCAACCCCTTTTACGTGGACGAGCTGCGGCCCCAGTCCGGTCTGGACCTGCCGGTGAAGGAGTACGTCTTTTCCTTCCAGCAGACCCGCACCTTCATGGAAAAGCTGGAGGAGATGCTGGAATTCCTGCTGCCGCTGTATATCGAGGAGGGCAAAAGCTCGCTGACCGTGGCCATCGGCTGCACCGGCGGGCGGCACCGCAGCGTCGCCATCGCCGCGGCGCTCAACGACCACTTTGTGGCCAAGGGCATCCCCTCGGTAAACGTCAACCGGGATATCGACAAGTAAGGAGCGAGCCCCATGTCCTTTTCCTCAGACGCCAAGGCCGAGCTCTGCCGGGCCCGGCTGGACAGCAAAAGCGCCGCCGTGGCCGAGTGCTACGGCGTGCTGCTGTGCTGCAACACCTTTTCCCAACAGGAAATCCGCATCATCACCGCCTCGGACGCCTTTGCCGCACGGCTGCCGCGGCTGTTCCGCCGGGCCTTTTCCCTGGGCTTCGACGTGCAGCCGGACGAGAACGCCTCCGGCAAGCGCAGCTTTCTCATCCGGGACGGCGAAAAACTGAAAAAGATCTTTGAGGCCTTCGGCTCCGAGTGGGGCGCCACCCTCTCCCACCACATCAACTTCGGCGTGATCGAGGAGGAGAGCGAGCGCGTGGCCTTTGTGCGCGGCGCCTTTCTGGCGGGCGGCAGCGTGACCGACCCGGAGAAGCGCTATCATCTGGAGATCGCCACGCCCCACCACGCGGTGTGCCGCGAGGGCTATTCGGTGCTGCTGGAGCTGGGCTTTGACGCCCGCGAGACCCAGCGCGCCGGCAGCTGGCTGCTGTATTTCAAGCAGGCCGACGTGATCGCCGATTTCTTCACCGCCCTGGGGGCCAGCGCCACCGCCATGGCCGTCATGACCGTCAAGGTGGACAAGGAGATGCGCAACACCATCACCCGCCAGATCAACTGCGACAGCGCAAACGCCGACAAGGTGGTGTCCGCCGCCCAGGAGCAGCTGGACGCCATCCGGCTGATCGCCCGGCGCGTGGGGCTCGACGAGCTCAGCGAGCCGCTGCGGGACGCGGCGCTGCTGCGCATCACAAACCCGGCGGCCAGTCTGGCCGATCTGGCGCAGCTGAGCTACCCCAAGGTCACCAAAAGCTGTCTGAGCCACCGGCTGAAAAAGCTGATGGCCCTTGCCGACTCAATGAAAGAGTAGTTTCTAGTATCTAGTATCTAGTTTCTAGGAGACAAAGAGGCAGGAAACTACAAGGGAGGAAAACCATGTCCTTTGTTCACTTACATGTTCACAGCGAGTACTCCCTGCTGGACGGGGCCTGCCGCACGGACCAGCTGGCCCGCCGCGTCAAGGAGCTGGGCCAGAGCGCCGTGGCGCTGACCGACCACGGGGTCATGTACGGCGCCGTGGCCTTCTACAAGGCCTGCCGGGCCGAGGGGGTCAAGCCCATCATCGGCTGCGAGGTCTACGTGGCCCCGCGCAACATGACCGACAAGGAGCACGGCCGCGACAACGATTACAGCCACCTCATCCTGCTGTGCAAAAACGGGACCGGCTACCGCAATCTGTGCTATCTGGTCTCCATGGCCTTCATCGACGGCTTTTACACCAAGCCCCGCATCGACTGGGCGCTGCTGGAAAAGCACGCCGAGGGGCTGGTCTGCCTGTCCGGGTGTCTGGCCGGCGAGATCCAGCAGAAGCTGGTGCACAACGACTATGAGGGCGCCAAGGCAAGGGCCCTGTGGCTCAAAGAGCTCTTCGGCGAGGACTTTTATCTGGAGATCCAGGACCACGGCATCCGCGAGGAGCGGCTGGCCGCCAACGGCAACGTACGCCTGCACCGGGAGACCGGCATTCCCCTGGTGCTGACCAACGACGCCCACTATCTGAAAAAGACCGACGCCTACTACCAGGACGTGCTCATGTGCATCCAGATGGGCAAGACCGTGGACGACCCCATGCGCATGCACTTCGAATCCCAGGAGCTCTATCTCAAGAGCGAGGAGGAGATGCGCGCCCTGTTCCCCGAGCTGGGCGAGGCCGCCGACAACACGGTGCTCATCGCCGACAAGTGCAACTTTGATTTTGAGTTCGGCCACTACCACCTGCCCCGCTACAAGCTGCCCGCCGGGGAGACGGACAGCGACAGCTATTTGCGCAAGCTCTGCGAGCAGGGCTTTGCCGAGCGCTACGGCGACCGGCCGGAGGTCCACCAGCAGCTCCAATACGAGCTGGGCGTCATCGAGAAGATGGGCTTTGTGGACTATTTCCTCATCGTCCAGGACTTCATCCGCTACGCCAAGAGCCAGGACATCCCCGTGGGCCCCGGCCGCGGCAGCGCCGCGGGCAGCGTGGTGTCCTACTGTCTGCACATCACCGACGTGGACCCGATCAAATACTCCCTGTTCTTCGAGCGCTTCTTAAACCCCGAGCGCGTGTCCATGCCGGATATCGACGTGGACTTCTGCGTCAACCGCCGGGGCGAGGTCATCGACTACGTCAACCGCCTCTACGGCAGCGATCACGTGGCCCAGATCGTCACCTTCGGCACCATGGCCGCCCGCATGGCCATCCGCGACGTGGGCCGTGCGCTGGACATCAGCTACGCCGACACCGACGCGGCGGCCAAGCTGGTGCCCACGGCGCTGAACATGACCATCGACGAGGCTCTGGGGCTCTCGAAGCCCCTGCGGGAGCTGTACGAGAGCGACGAGACCATGAAGCGGCTGCTGGACGTGGCCCGCGCCCTGGAGGGCATGCCCCGCCACGCCTCCACCCACGCCGCCGGCGTGGTCATCACCGAAAAGCCGGTGTATGAATACGTGCCCCTGGCCCGCAACGACGAGTCCGTGGTCTGCCAGTACCAGATGACCACGCTGGAGGAGCTGGGGCTGCTGAAGATGGACTTCCTGGGGCTGCGCAACCTGACGGTTCTGAAAGAGGCCGAGGATCTGGTCCGCCGCCACACGCCGGACTTCCGCATCGACAGGGTGCCGGACGACGATCCCGAGACCTTCCGGATGCTTGCCGAGGGGCGCACCTCCGGCGTGTTCCA
This sequence comes from uncultured Eubacteriales bacterium, assembly GCA_900320465.1. GTDB lineage: Bacteria > Bacillota > Clostridia > Oscillospirales > Oscillospiraceae > Limivicinus. The sequence continues at coordinate 3,872 of ONSQ01000071.1, read as the reverse complement.
GCTGGAGAGCACCGGCATGACCGGCGTCTGCACCTCCCTCAAGCCCCGCAGCATCGAGGACATCACCGCCGTCATCGCCCTGTACCGGCCGGGACCCATGGACTCCATCCCCCGCTTTATCGAGTGCTCGGCCCACCCGGAGAAGATCCGCTACAAGCACGAGCTGCTGCGGCCGATCCTGGACGTGACCTACGGCTGCATCGTCTACCAGGAGCAGGTCATCGAGATCTTCCGGCGGCTGGCCGGCTTCTCGCTGGGCCAGGCCGATTTGATCCGCCGGGCCATGAGCAAGAAAAAGCACGCGGTCATCGACGCCGAGCGGGTGGCCTTCGTCCACGGCGACGAGTCGCGCGGCATCACCGGCGCGCTGGCCCACGGCGTCAGCGAGGCGGTGGCCAACTCGATCTATGACGAGATCATCGACTTCGCCAGCTACGCCTTCAACAAGGCCCACGCCGTCAGCTACGCCATCGTGGCCTACCGCACGGCCTATATGAAGCGGCACCACCCGCGGGAGTACATGGCCGCGCTTTTGACAAGCGTGCTGGAAAACAGCGCCAAGATCGCCGAATATATCGCCGAGTGCCGCGAAATGGGCATCCGCCTGCTGCCGCCGGACGTGAACGAGTCCGACGCCAACTTCACCGTGGCGGGCGAGAACCTGCGCTTCGGGCTGGTGGCCATCAAGGGCATCGGCTGGGGCGTGATCCACGCTCTGGTGGCCGAGCGCGCCCAGGGCGGGCTGTTCCGCAGCTTTGAGGATTTCTGCCGCCGCATGACCGGCAAGGAGCTCAACCGCCGGGTCGTGGAAAGTCTGATCCGCGCCGGGGCCTTTGACAGCATGGGCTACCGCCGCCGGGCGCTGATGCAGATCGCCGGGGCCGTGGTAGACAGCGTCAGCCGCGCCCAGAAGGAAAATATCAGCGGCCAGTTTGATCTCTTCGGCGGCGGCGAGGACGAGGACGCCGGCATCGTCTCCATCCCCGTGCCGCAGATCGAGGAATACAGCGCCCGCGAGAAGATGGCCATGGAAAAGGAGGCCACGGGACTGTACCTGTCGGGCCACCCCATGGACGAGTACCGCGAGCAGGTGCGCCGCGTCGGCGCCGTGCCCATCGGGGCGCTGATGGCGGACTTTGCCCAGAACGAGGAGCCCCACCGCTTTGCCGACGGGCAGATCGTGACCATCGCGGGCGTCATCTCCTCGGTGCGCACGCGCACCACCAAGAACAACAGTCTCATGAGCTATGTGGTGCTGGAGGACGACTCGGGCTCCATGGAGCTGATCGTGTTCCAGAAGACGCTGGACGCCTGCGGGCCCTTTATCCAGGAGAACGCCACCGTGCTGGCCCGGGGCCGCATCAGCGTGCGGGACGAGAAGGAGCCCCAGCTGATGGCCGACTCGATCCGGCCGATTTCCGAGCTGGGCAAGACGCCGGAGGCCTCGCCGTCCGGAAACGCTCCCGCCGCCACGCAGACCGGGGCGGAGCAGAAGCTGTATGTCCGTCTGCCCTCCCGCGAGGACCCGGCCATGCGGCATATCGAGCTGGTGCTGAAGATGTTCCCCGGCAACGCCCAGATGATCCTGTGGTGTGAAAAGGAGAAAAAGCGCATCGGCGCCAAGTGCCTCCTCCACCAGGCTCTGCTCGACGAGCTGAAAGAGACGCTGGGACAAGAAAACGTGGTGCTGAAATAACAAGACAAGGCGGGAGCGATGCTCCCGCCTTGTTTGTGCGTTTGTGTGCCGGTTGATCAGTCCTCGCCGTTGATCAGATCGCCGGCGTTGACGATCACCGCGCCCTCCGAGCCGGTCATCATCATCGGCAGCTTGCCGTCCCAGCTCTGGGCGTAGTTGTAGTCGATCAGATCCCGGGTCAGCGACTCGGAAATCTTGCGGTTGGCCTCGGCCTCCGCCTCGGCGCGGGCCAGGACCTCATAGGCCTCGGCGTCCGCCTGGACCTTTCGGACCTCCGCCGCGGCGTTGGCCTCGATGACCCGCTGCTCGGCCTCGGTCTGGGCCTTGAGCTTGTTCTGCTGGGCCACCTGCTTGGCCTCGACGGCATCGGTGAAGGCGTCGGTGAAGTCCATGTCCTCGATGGAGGTGGACACGACCTCGATGTTGTACTGCTCCAGCTTCTCGCTGAGGATCAGCTCGATGGCGTTGGCCAGCTCGTCGCGCATGCCGACAAGCTCCTCGGCGGTGTAGCGGGCCGTGGCAACCTTAACCGCCTCGGCGATGTTGGGGGCCACCACGGTGTCATAGTACGACACGCCCACGGTGCTGTAGAGCGTCATGGCGTCGGCCTTGCGGATCTGGTAGTTGATGGTGTAGGACATATTGACCTCCTGGATATCCGAGGAGAAGCAGGCCAGCTTCACCGTCTGCTTCTGGACGCGGTTGTCCATCTTCACCACCTGCTGCCAGGGCTTGACCATGTGGACGCCGGCGTCGAGCGTGAAGTTCTCCACATGACCGAAGGTGGTTACCACGCCGGTGTGGCCAGTGGGCACCGTGGTCACGCAGGACATTACCAGCAGCGCCGCGGCGATGACGGCCGCGATGGCGCCGATCACGCCCCGCCGTGTGGCAAGCACGGCGATCACGCCCGCCAGGATCACGAAAATTGCCATCACAAAGAGAAACATGTTGTCCGTCCTTTCTGTCTCTGCCGCTCCCGGATGGAACGGCTTTCCTCTTTACGGGATTCAGTATACCGCGTTCCCGGGCCTTTTTCTATGGACAAAAAAGCGAAATACAGGGCGTTATTCCCTTTAAAAACGGCAAATAATCCTGTATACTGTCTGTATGACTTGTGTGAGGTGTTCCGACATGGGAAAGCGTTCCGTCAAAACCAATAAAAACATCTACCAGACCAGCCGCGAGGCCCGCTCTCTCAGCCGCGAGGCCGCCAGCGCGGAGATGATTTACGTCTCGCCGGACCGGATCGAGAAGATCGAGGCCGGCAAAAGCGCCCCGCACCCGGACGAGCTGCTGCTGATGGAGCGGGTGTACCGCAACCCGGAGCTGAGCAACTATTACTGCGTGCACGAGTGCCCCATCGGCATGAAGTACGAGCCGGAGGCCAGTCTGAAGGAGCTGCCCCACGCGGCCATGGAGCTGCTGGCGGCCCTGGGCGCGCTGGAGGGCGAGAAGGACAGGCTGATCGCCATCGCGGCGGACGCCGCCGTGACCGAGGACGAGCGCGCCGACTTCTCGCAGATCCGCGATAAGCTGACACGGCTGGAGAGCGCCATCCGCGCTCTGCGCATCTGGATCGAGCACGCGGGGGTTTAGTTTTTCGCTTTTGAGATACAGCTGTAGGGGACGGCGCCCTCGACGTCCCGGCCGGGAAAAGCGACGAACAGGTAAAACCTCCGGCGAATTCGCACCTGCTGTACGTTTTCGCCGGAGGCTGTTTTCTTGAGAGGCGCGGTTCTGCGCGGGGCGTCCGGGGGCCGCCCCCTACAAAGGAGCGCGACCGTTCTCCTGCGCTGCCGCGCTACGCCGCATGAAGAATGATGAAAAACAGGGGCTGCATGGCAGCCCCTGTTCTTTTGTTTATTTCAGCTCGTAGAGCTTGGTAAATTTGTCCTCGAGATAATCGAGATAATAGTTCACGTTCAGTCCCTCACCGGTGATGGCGCGGATCCACTCGTCCGGCGTGGTGAGAGAGGCGATCGAGAACACATGCCCGATCAGCCAGTCGCGGACCTTGAAAAGCTCGCCCGCCGCCACGGCCGCGTCCACGTCGAAGTCCTTCTTCATCGTATGAAGGATCTGGGCGCCGTAGGCGTTGCCCAGGGCGTAGGACGGGAAGTAGCCGAAGGAGATGCCGGACCAGTGCACATCCTGCAGGCAGCCCCGGGTGTCG
>ONSQ01000092.1 GCA_900320465.1 uncultured Eubacteriales bacterium | reverse complement strand
CCGTCCGCAAGCGCGCGGTCGGTGTCGGCACTGTAATAGTCCAGCGTGTCCATCGCCCAGAGCTCGTCCTTCAGATCCGCCACATGGAAGCGCAGCAGGACCGGCGTGTCCGAGGTATGATCCCGGGGGATCACGGCGATCCAGGCCACAAAGCCCATCGAAGCGAGATGCACGCTTGCGCCGCGGCTCTCCCAAATCTGCGTCACGTCAGGAAGGATACGCATATTGCTTTTGGGATTATAGACGCCGTCCCTGCGGCCATCGTATTTCCCGGCTTTATAGACGGGGCGGACGGTCTCGCTGAGGATCTTCAGTTCCTCCGCCACCAGCGGATGGATCGCGGCGTCACTGTGCGCCCAGGTCTCCGGCCGCCACAGCGTGATTTCGGGATAGTCATAGTTTTTGTTCACGATTTGTCCCTCCCCTGTAAAAATGTCAGATACGAACCGCCGCGAAGCTCGACGCGCGAAACGCACGCTCCGAGCGTCCCGTTCGGGCAGATCGGGAATACGGACACGCCGCCGCTCTGCAGCGCGGAGACGACAAGAAAGCGTCCGTCGGGCGAGAGGACGCCGCCTCGTACCCAGCGTCCCTCGACAGGAACCGTCTGCAGGCGTGTGAGCGCGCCGGTCTCTTTTTCAACGGCGAAGACCGCCACGGCGTCCGCGCCGTTGAGCATGTCGTACAGAAAACGCCCGTCGGCAGACAGGCAGAAGCCCTGCTGCTCCAGCGGCCAAAGGCCGTCCGCAGGCGGGAGGGCGCTCTCGCCGTGCAGCGCCTCGCGCACCGCCGGGGTCGGGAGGCCGAGCAGCTCCTCGGGCAGGGCAAAGGCCGAGCCGAGCTTTTCAAGCGCCCCGTTTTCATCATAACGGAAAGCCGTCACGCGCATGTCCCGCTCGTGATTGACGAAAAAGAGCTTTTTCGTCGGGTGGAAGGCGCAGTAGCGCGGCGAGGCGCCCTCGCAGTCGTGGAACGGCTCGCCGCACAGGCGCAACTCCTCCTTTTCATAGTCGAGGGTATAGAAATAGATATGGCTGTCGCCTTTGTCGCAGCAGGCAAAGAACTTTCCGTCCGGGCTCATGAGCGCGGTGTGCGGATGCGCGTGGAGCGTGTGCGGCGGCGCGGGATAGGCGCTGTGCTTCTTTACGTCCACAAGCTCGCCGATCGCGCCGTCCTCTTTCAGACGGAACAGCCCCACAAAGGCGTCGTCATAGATCACCTCGGTATGCCAGAAGCCGTCCGGCCCCTTCACCGCGCGGGTCACGGCGTTGAAGGAGGAGTGGTTGGCGCAGACGAGGTACCGCTTCGTCCTGTCCAGCGAGAGATAGGCCGGGCAGGGACAGCTGCTCTCCACACGGGAGAGCGGGGTGAAGCAGCGGCTTTGCGCGTCATAGCGGAAGGCCCATACAAGTCCGCCGCCGCCCTTGGGGTAGTCGGGGTTTTCGTGCAGCTCGTTGGTGATATAGAGGATCTGCCTCTCACGGTCAAAGACCGTGCAGTTGCAGGACAGCTCCGGGAACTGCGTGTCGAGATGGCGCAGCGCGCCGCCCTCTTCGTCAAAATCCAGCAGCGCCATTCCCGTCGCGCCTAGATGCTCCTTCCAGCAGCTGACAAGCAAAGTACTCAACAAAAACACCCTTTTCTCTGTTTTCTGATCAAATTATAGCAATGAAAAATGTCCATCTGCAATTCTTTTCAGACGGACATTTATACAAAATCGGAAAGTTATGTCTTCGCGTTTTGTGTGAGCGCACGCTCCAGAACAAAGCGCAGAAAGGCCTCGGCGGGTGGGGAAAGCATCTCGCGCCGGACGACGACGTCCATACAGCTTACGACCGGCGGCTCCACCGGCACGATGGAGAGCGGCATGCCGTAATCGTGGGAGACGGGCTGGGCAAGATACAGAGAGATCCCCTCGCCCCGGCGCACCATGTCGTAGATCGCAAACGAGCTGACGTAGCGGATCTCCGGCTCGAAGCCCAGCGCGGCGCACTCCCGCTTGACGACGCGGGCGATCGCGGAGTTTTCCGAGCGCAGAAGGATCTTCTCCTGCCGCAGCTGCTCAAAGCCGAGGCTCTCAACCGCGGCGAGCGGGTGCTCCGGCGGCAGAAAGGCCACCAGCCGGTCGCTGCAGAAGGGGTAATAGACCAGGGCGGGGTTCCGCTCGAGCGTCGGCTGCGAACGGACAAAAGCGACGTCACAGCGTCCCGACAGGAGCTGTTCGCAAAGCTCGGAATTTCCGAACTCCACGGTGTGCAGCATGACAGAGGGGTTCGTGAGCATGAATTCCTCGATGACCTGCCCGCTGCGCTCACGAAACTGGATGGAGGAGAGCGCGACGGTCAGCTCGCCGGAGGAGCTGACGCCGCCGGAAAAGTCCGCTCGGTATTCGTCCTGAAGGGCGACGAGCTCCTGGGCATAGGGCAGAAGGATCCTTCCGTAATGGCTGAGCACCGTGCGGCGCGCACGCACGAACAGCGGCGCACCGATCTCCAGCTCCAGGGACTTGAGATGCTTGGAAAGTGACGACAGGGAGATCCCCAGCTCCGCGGCGGCCTGCTGCAGCTCCTGCGAGCGGGCGGCGACGATGAACTCGCGCAGATACTCAAATTTCACGGCTCGATCATCTCCTCTGCGGTAGAATGCTCCTCAAAGAAGCGCACGAGCTTTCGCCCGGAGGAGGAGAGGTTTTGCTTTTTGTAGATGACCATGGAGTTGGAGTAAAGCGGAGGAACGACGTCGACAAGGCAGATCCCGCCTCCGTGAAAGTTTTGCGCCGGGACCTTCCAGTCCAGCGCGACGCAGCCGCTGGAGGCGGCCCAGTCGTACATGGCGTGGCCGATCATGCCCTCGCGCTCGATCTTCGGGCTGAAGCCCGCGCGTCGGCAGGCCTCCAGCTCAATGATGGCGGGCTCTGAGTTCATCTGGGTAAAGACGAAGCGATCGCCCTTCAGCTGCGCCAGATCCAGCGTCTTTTTCCCCCACAGCCGGTGCCCCTTCGGAATGACGGCGACAAGCGTGTCCGTGGCGAAGCGTGAAAAGTCCACGTTCTTCGGCTTCTCAAAGGGGTTTTCCTGCATAAAGGCCAGCTCCAGCGTTTCATCGTGGATCGCGCGCGTCAGCTCCTCGTTGCTGGCCTGGGACATCTTGATCTCGATCTCGGCGTGCTCGGTCATGAATTCGGTGATCGTATCGGCAAAATGATAAAAGGTCACAAGCGGCGAATAGCCGATGCGCAGCACGCCGGCGCGCTCCTGCTTGGCCTGCTCGATGGCGGCCTTGTAAGCCTCCTGGATGCGGATCGCGTTGCGGGCATAGAGCAGAAAGCGGCTGCCCTCCTGGGTCAGCTCGATCTTCTTCGTGCTCCGGTTGAAGAGGGTGAAGCCCAGCTCCTCCTCCATGGCGATGATATGACGCGAGAGCGTGGCCTGCGTGGAATACAGGATATCCGCCGCCACGAGATAGTTGCGCTCCTCGGCCAGAACGACGAATTCCCGCATGTTTTCTACCGTCATGTTTCTCCTCACCTCGCTTATTTTCGCTTTTCGTATAAATCATATCGGAATATGCAAGGCTTGTCAACGCCCTTCCCGCTTGAAAAAGGCGCAAAAGAGTGTACAATAGAGTCATGAAAAAGAAAAGCCTGACCGCCGCTATGGCGGAGAGAGAAAAACAGAAAAACGAAGCGCCCGGCCATGGCTGGCACAGCGCCGCCTACCATCGGCATTTTGAGGGATGGGCCGAGATCGAGCGGCGGGATGAGCAGGGCCGCGTGCGGATCGAGCGCGTCTACCGCGGCACCTGGTACATCCAGTCCCTCTCCCGCGCGCAGCGTCTGCGTGAGCGCGCTTCCCTCGTCGTGCTGGTTCTCGCCGCTCTCGCCCTGTTTGTGTACGCCGCGCTGCGGCCTGTCGCGGGGAATGCGCAGTGGTTCCTTGCCCTCGGACAGTTTGCCGTGATCGCGGCGGCGCTTTATACGCTGACGGGACTGTTCAATTATCTGACCTGCGGCGGGAAGATGACCGTGGGCGAATACAAGGGCGGCCCCGTGCGATTTCGCCGCGGCTGCGTTGTGATGATCGCCGCGCTGCTCCTCTGCGTGCTGCTGTATGTGCTGTGCGCCTTCCTGTATGAGGCGCTCATCGGGACGCATCTCCTCTGTGCGGCGCTCTGTCTCGGCGCTGCACTGCTCCTCGCCCTCGCCCATCGGCTGGACGCCAACGTTCCCTATGCCAACGAGGAGAGTGACAGCGCCGCCGATCCCGACGCCGTCGAGATCGAGTGATCTCCTTTTTATACAAAAAACTGCTTCCGTCACATGACGGAAGCAGTTTTTGTTATCCGAGCAGCAGCCCGCCGGAGAGGTTGACGATCTCGCCGGTGACGAAGGCGGCCTCCTCGCTGGCCAGCCACGCCGCGGCGGCGCCGAAGGAATCCGGCGTGCCGGAAAAGCCGAGGGGGATCTTGCCGAGAAGCGGGCTGTCGGTCGGCTCGCCCAGGACGGGCGGCTTGCCCGGCTCGGGCTTTTTTAAGAACGGCGTGTCCTTCAGCCCGGACTTGGCGATGCAGTTGACGGTGATGCCCTTGGGCGCAAGCTCCCGTGCCAGATAGCTTGTCATCGACTGCACCGCGCCCTTGACGACGCAGTCGGCAAAGCCCTCCTCGGCAAGGCCGAGACGCGCCCCGGCGCTTGAGATCAGGATGATGCGGCCGGCGCTGCTTTTTTCCAGATACGGCAGCGCATAGCGGATGATGTTTGCCGTGCCGGCCACCATCATGTTCAGGCGGCGGGAGAAGTCCTCGAAATCCAGCTCCGCAAGTCCCTCGGCGCGCGGGCCGGGGCCGTGGTTGGGGATCAGCACGTCAAGCGAACCGAAGGTTTCGACCACGCGCGAGAGCGACGGTCCGTCCCCGCCCTCGTTGGAAATGCCGGCGCAGCGGCTTCTCTGCTCCTCCGGCAGCGAGGCGATGATCGGTGCGACGCGCTCCGGCATATGGGTCAGCATGGCGACGTTCATGCCGCCGTCGAGCAGCGCGCGGACGATGCCGAGTCCCTGATAGCCCGTTGCGCCGATCACGGCGGCGGTGCGTCCGGATAAAGTAAACATATCGTTTCCTCCCTGTTTTTGATCGGTTTTCTGCTTTTTAAAATAACATGTCAAAAAACCGAACGCAATTTGTTTTCCAATTCTGCATTTATTTTCCGATCCTGTATAAAAGCAGTTTTTTGATCATGTTTTTCTCCATATTTTCCGATTTTGTATAAATATTGCGAAAAACGGATTGCTTGAAATTCGTCAAAAAGCTAAACTGTCAACAGTGAGAGGTCTCTTTTTCACCCATTTTTGTGAAAAGTCCACAATTGATGCAAAACATAATTAGAAAGGAAGCACAAAATGAAAAAGACAGTAGCGTTGATCCTCGCGCTTGTCATGGCACTCAGCCTCTGCGCCTGCGGCGGATCGGCAGGCAGCTCCGGCGACAACTATGACGCTTATGCCGCAAAGTTCGGCGAAGTTGGCGGTCTGTACCGGGATCTGACCGTAGCCTCCCGTATGGACATCCAGAACCTGGAGCCCACGGCGGGCACCGCCGCACCGAAGGAGCAGTTCTATTGGAACCTGTATGAATGCCTCTTCGATCTCGACGAGGATGAAAACCTCTACGCCGACCTGGCCAAGGGCTATGAGCCCGCTGCCGACGGCTCGTACTGGGACATCTTCCTCTTTGAGACGATCACCGACTCGAACGGCAACGCCATCACCGCCGAGGACTGCGTTTCCTCCTTCGACTGGCTGGTCGGCGCGGGCGAGGCGCTGAAGTTTGAGGACGTCAAGAGCTGGGAAGCCGTTGACACCTACACCTTCCGCATTTACTGGAACACGCCTCCCAAGTCCCCGGACGACTATGAGTTCCCGCTTGCGAGAACCTATATCTTCGATTCGCAGTACACCGGCAACGACTTCTCCACCCAGCCCGTCGGCACCGGCAACTATGTGGTCGCCGACTTTGTGACCGGCAACCATCTCACGCTGTGGGCCACTCCCAAATACTGGGCAGCCAACACCACCGAGGACGTCTCCGGCCGTCTGAACCTGCACAAGGCCAACGTCCAGATGCTCACCTATGAGATCATCTCCGAATCCGCCACCGCCGAGGTCGCGCTCGAGGAGGGCACCATCGACTTCTGCAACTATATCACCCAGCAGGCCTCCATCAA
>ONSQ01000096.1 GCA_900320465.1 uncultured Eubacteriales bacterium | reverse complement strand
AGCACATCATAGTATGTTTCCGCTGAATTTTCAACCGGAAATTATGAGATCGGTCCCGCCCGTGCCGCAGAACCGACGCTTTCTTTGACGCACGCAGCCCCACAGATAATTCTGTGGGGCTGCATGAGCGTATTTGTTTTTCGCGCCCGGTCAGACCCGGCGGTTGACCGGCTCACGGCCTTCCAGCGCGTCGATGATCTGTTGGGCCGTCATGATGCCGCAGTTTTCAAGGTTTTCATAGGATTCCGCACCGTTATGCGACGTCGCGATGACATTCGGCAGGGTGAGCAGCGGGGTGTTCTCCGGCGTCGCCGGCTCGTGCACGAACACGTCCGAGGCGAAGAAAGCAACCTGGCCGTTCGTGAGCGCCTCATACATGGCCTCCTCATCCACGACCTCGCCGCGCGCGTCGGTGACGAAGATCACGCCCTTCTTGCAGAGCTTCAGACTCTCGCGGTTGATCATGTTCTCAGTGGAGGGCAGCAGAGGAACCAGAATGCAGATGATGTCGCTCTCCGCCATGAGTTCCTCAAAGCTCCTGAACTCTACATTGTACTTTGCTGCGGTCTCGTCGTCGTGCACGACGTCATAGGCGATGGTGCGGCAGTCGAAGCCGGTGAGCTTCTTCGCGACCAGCTTGCCGATGTAGCCAAAGCCGAGGATGCCGACGGTCTTCCCGGTGACCTCGTGGAAGTTCAGGTTGATCCACTGGCCTTCTCTGGTCATGTCGTTCATCTTGGGCAGATTGCGGATGCCCGCCAGCATCAGCATCATGATGTGCTCGGCTACGGAGTTGGCGTTGACGCCCGGGCAGTTGGTCACCATGATGCCGTGCCGCTTGGCGGCCTCGGTGTCCACCGAGTTCATGCCGGTGCCGTAGCGGGCCAGGATCTTCACCTTCGGCGCGGCGCTCATGGCCTCCTCGCCCCAGGGCTCGCAATTGGCGATGCAGCCGTCGATATCCCCGACCATGGGCAGCAGCTCATCGAGGAAGTAGTCCCGGTCGAGATCCGTGCACACGACGTCATAGCCCTTGTCCAGCAGCATCTGATAGCCGGTGGGGCTGAACTTTTTGTAATTGGGCTTGGCAATCAAAACCTTTTTCATATTCCAACACCTTTCATCAATCATATACTTATGTTTCTCACCGGCAACTGCGGTGAGAGATGTTTTGCTTGCTTAGTACCGCACAAAGCTGGCCGAAGTCTCGGCAGCTTCCAGATCCTTCGACCACTCGCAGCCGAGCTCCTTCGCGATCGCGATCAAGCCGTTCCAGGTGTCCGGGGGCAGGTCGATGCCTTCTCTGGTCAGGCGCTCATAGTTCTGGTGTTCATACTCGCCGGGCATCATGACCTTGTCAAAGCCGTCGGCGGGCTTGGCGGACTTGATATAATCACTGTGGTTCAGGACCTGGGCCTCGTAGGCCTCCCGGCCGAAGAAGGCGTCCGGATCGATCGCCATGAGGAAGATCCCGTTCTCCGCAAGCTGCTTGTCATGGGACCAGTAGTCGTCGTTGGCGAGGGCGAGAGAGAACATGTTCGCCATGACAGCCAGGGCCGAGCCCTTTACACCGCCGGAATTCTTGCCGCCGACGGGATAGATCGTTCCCGGAGGATCCCGGTACAGCGCCATCGGATCGGTTGTGTCGTGGCCTTCGCCGTCCATGATCCAGCCCAGGGGGCACTGCAGGCCCTTCTGCACATAGGTGCGGACCTTGCCCTCGGCGACCACGGTCATAGAGCCGTCCATGAAGACGGGGAAGCTGTCCTTTCTCGGCACTGCCCAGGAGATCGGATTGGTGCCCATCCTCGACTCCTTCGCGCCCCAGGGCGCGAGAGGCTTGTCGTAGCAGAGGCTGACGGTGCAGAAAGCGATGAAGCCCTGCTTCGCGATATACTCGGTGTAGGAACCGACACGCCCCGCATGGGCGGCGTTGAGGCTGACCGCGCAGCCCATGCCGTATTCCTTCGCCTTTTTCATGACGATGTCCGCCATCGCGTAGCCGACCATCTGGCCGAACTTGAGGTGCCCGTCCACGATGGCCGTGGTCGGCGTCTCCTTTACGATCTCGATCTTTGCGCCGGGGACGATCTTGCCCATCTTCATCTGGTCCAGATACTGGGGGATGCGGATGACGCCGTGGGAATCGTAGCCGACGAGATTCGCCATAACGAGCTCCTTCGACATAAACGCAGCTTCCTCTGCGTCAAAGCCGCCCTTCAGCAGGATCTCTTCGGCGTATTTTTCCAGATCCTTATAGTTGACTCTCATATACTTCTGCTGCCTCGCTTTCTTTTACCACAAATTTCCCTGTTCGTCAAAGGGCCAATCCTCCGGCTCGGACAGGATCTCGACATGCGGATTGTTTCTCGCCTCTTCCAGCATCGCCTCGGAGATGAAGATCTCCTCCAGGCGCATAGTGTCCTGGATATGGACGATGCGTGGATTCAAGCGATCGATGAAGTTGCAGGTGCGCAGCGCGATCTTAATGCAGTCCTCATCCGAGCGGGTAAAGAGCGGGATGCGCGGCGTGCAGACCACCGTGGAGGTGACCACATTCGGGAACGTCGCGTCCACGTCGATCTTGTTCACCAGCCGGGCGGTGGTGACGTCCGAGAGACCGAGGCCGTTGCAGTTGCCGTGGGTCTCCTCCGTCAGGTCCAGCACCGCGATGTGCTGCACATTCTTGTCGCTCGGAACATGAGGCACGGCGAAGCGCCCCGTGATGTTCGGGTCCATGCCGTCGCCGCTGATATCCTTGCCGATGCGGTCGACCACGAGCACGTCGATGTCGTCAAAGTAGATCTTGCCCAGGCGCTCCTTGGTACGCTTCAGAATATCCGGCTCACGGTCGAAGACCTCCTCCTTCAGGAGCCCCTCGATGATGCAGGTCTCGTCAAAAGCATTCTCTCCCAGGGCGACAGCGCCGAGAATGTTCGTGTTGTCAAAAATGACCTTCGCGATCTGCGGCAGGTCATAGCCCATGTCGCGGAAGCCGTCCTGATGGCACTGCTCCGCTCCGCGCTGTTTGCCCATGCCGATGACGGCCATCTTCAGGATGCCGCTCTCATAAGGCCCCCGGAAAGCGGTATGCGCCTTGACACGCCCGCAGAGGATGATCCCGTCCGCCTCTGCCGCATATTTATCTATATAGACCGGCCGGCCGTTGTCCTCGCGGTTCCCCACCTGGACGACCTCCATCGAGGAGCGGATGGGGCAGCCGAGGGACTCCTCCGTCACGCCGTAACCGGCCAGGATCCCGATCTGCCCTTCGGCCGTCGCGCCGCCGTGGCTGCCCATCGCCGGGAAGACGAAGGGCTCACCGCCGCAGTCCTTTACAAAATCGACAATCGCTCTGGTGATAATCGCAATATTGGCCACCCCGCGGCTGCCGCAGGTGACGGCGACACTCATGCCCGGGCGGATGCGTTCGCGCATCTCCGGACGATCCAGTTGGGCGTGGACAATGGCCGGAATCTCCTCCGGCTCGAAATGGCTGTGGTCGAACAACTGTTTCACACGGACCATGCGGGGCAGCGTGACGCTCGAGGCGAGCGCAGAGACCACGTCGCCCTTGAATTCCAGTGCCATAGATTTCCTCCTGTAATCGCTATTTATAATATGACGCCGTCCTTGAAGATCATGATCTCCCGGTAGCCCCGCTCCTCATTGCGCGCGCGCGTTTCGCCCGAGGCGACGCGGATCATCTGCTTCCACAGAAGTTCGGAGGCTGCCTCCATGGAGCTCTCCTCCAGGATCATGCCGGCGTTGAAATCAAGCCAGTCCCGCTTCCGCTCAAACAGCGCAGGATTGGAGGCCAGCTTCAGCGTGGGGATCGCGGTGCCGAGCGGATTGCCTCTTCCCGTGGTGAAGAGCAGGAGCTGTGCGCCGGCGGCGAGAAGGTTGGTGATGGAGACGCTGTCGTTCCCCGGCCCTGTGACCAGGTTCAGGCCTGGTTTGCGGCAGGCCTCTCCCATCTCCAGCGTATCGGTCACGACGGCGTGACCGCCCTTCTGGATGCAGCCCAAAGACTTTTCCTCCAGCGTCGTGATGCCGCCCCGCTTGTTGCCGGGAGAGGGATTGTCATAGACGGGCTGGTCGTGGTCCAGGTAGTACTGCTTGAAACCGTTGATCATGCAGACGATCTTTTGGAAGGTCTCCTCGCTGTCGGCGCGCTCCATCAGAAAGGTCTCGGCGCCAAACATCTCGGGAACCTCGGTCAGGATCGCCGTTCCGCCGAGCGCAGTGAGCTTCTCGGCGATCGTGCCGCACAGGGGATTGGCCGTGATCCCGGAAAAACCGTCTGAGCCGCCGCATTTCATCCCCACCACGAGTTTGGAGACGGGCAGCTCCTCACGCCGGTCCTGCGCGGTCAGCGCGGCGATCTCCCGCACCAGACGCACTCCCTCGGCCGTCTCGTCGCCGGGCACGTCCTGCGCAACCATTGTCCGGATCCGGGCGTGATCATAATCTCCCAGCACGGGGAGAAAATGCTCGAAGTCGACATTCTCACAGCCCAGACTGACCAGCAGCACACCCCCCGCGTTCGGGTGGCGGACGATGGCGGCGAGCAGCCGCTTCGTCAGTTCCTGGTCCTCGCCCATCTGGGAGCAGCCAGTGTTGTGCGGCAGGGCAAAGACCCCGTCGCACTGACCGGCGACGAGCGCGGAAGCCTGTTCGGCAATGTCGCGCACCAGGGGATTGACGCAGGAGACCGTGGGGATAACCCAGATCTCATTGCGCGTCGCCGCCCGGCCGTCCGGCCGCAGATAACCCCGGAAGGTATCCGGCAGCGCATGCTCCGGCGCGGCGGACGGGGATACCGGGCGATACTGATAATCCAGAAGACCTTCCAGATTTGTCCGGACGTTATGGCTGTGCAGCCAGCTCCCGGCGGAGACGTCCTGTGTGACATGGCCGATGGGGCTGCCGTACTTCCGGATGTTCTCCCCGGCGCGGAGATCCCGCAGGGCCATTTTGTGGCCCATGGGGATGTCGTCGAGCGCGACGAAGCACTGTCCTGCCACCTCGACTTCTGTGTTTTTTGCGATATCACGAAGAGCGACTGCCACGTCGTCGCTCGGGTGAATGCGGATCAAGTCCTTTCCCATCCCGCTCACCACTCCGCGACGGAGCCGTCCCGGTGGCGCCAGACGGGGTTTTTCCATGCATGGGGCGTCTCGTTCTCTTCCAGGACCAGCTCTTTGTTCACCTCAACACCGAGCCCCGGCAGCTTCGGAATCTGCACGCTGCCGTCGGTAAAGGTATAGGTCTCCGGGTTAAGAATATAATCGAGCGGGCCGTGGAACTCGTTGTAATGGATGCCCATGCTCTGCTCCTGGATGAAGGCGTTGTAGCTGCAGGCGTCCACCTGCAGACAGGCGGCCAGCGCGATGGGACCCAGGGGGCAGTGCGGCGCGAGCGCGACGTCGTAGGCCTCGGCCATGGCCGCGATCTTCCGCACCTCGGTGATGCCGCCCGCATGGGAGAGATCCGGCTGGATGATGTCCACACCGCCTTTTTCGAGCAAGCGCTTGAAGTCATACTTGGAGAAGAGCCGCTCGCCTGTCGCGATGGGGACATTGCAGGCGCGTGAAATCTCTTTGAACTCGTCCATATGTTCGCACAGAACGGGCTCTTCCAGGAACATGGGGTCGAACTCCTCCAGCTTTTTCGCCAGGACTTTGGCCATCGGTTTGTGGACGCGGCCGTGGAAGTCGATCGCGATGCCGAAGTACTTTCCACAGCTGGAGCGGATGGCGGCGACCCGTTCCAGAACGGCGTCGATCTTCTCGTAGGAGTCCACCATCTGGAGCTCTTCTGTGGCGTTCATTTTGATCGCCGTAAAGCCCTCCGCCGTAAAGCCCTCGTTCTTTTTCTCGAGTGCAGCCGCACCGACGTCGGCAGGCCGGTCACCGCCGATCCAGCAATAGACGCGCATGCTGTCCCGGCATGCGCCGCCAAGCAGGTCGTAGATCGGTGCATTGTAATACTTACCCTTGATATCCCAGAGCGCCTGGTCGATGCCGGCGATGGCGCTCATGATGACCGGGCCGCCGCGGTAGAAGCCCGCGCGATACAGGACATTCCAGATGTCCTCGATCTTCATGGGGTCGGCGCCGATCAGGTAGGGCTGCATTTCCTCGACGCAGGCGCGCACGGTGGCGGCTTTCCCTTCAATAACGGGTTCGCCCCAACCGATCAGTCCGTCGTCGGTTTCAATCTCTACAAAGCCCCAGCGGGGACGCACCAGATAGGTACGGATATCGGAGATTTTCATATGTTATGCCTCCGAAAGCAATCACACGCGCATACCGGCCAGCTTCGGAAGCGTCTCCGAGATCGCCGGAATATAGGTGATGCAGAGCAGGCAGAAGAGCATGACAATGATGAAGATGACAATGCCTTTGCAGACTGTTTCCAGTGAGGTGTTGCCGACACGGGCCGCGACAAAGAGGTTGATGCCGAGCGGCGGCGTGATGAAGCCGATGGCCAGGTTCACGACCATGATGATACCGAAGTGAATTGCACTCAGGCCAAGAGACAGGGCAACCGGCAGCAGAATCGGGGAGAGCACCATCATCGCCGGTGTGGTGTCCATGAAGCATCCGACGATGAGCAGGAGGATATTGATAAGAATCAGGACAATGATCGGGTTGCTGGAGACATTGAGGATCGCCTG
>ONSQ01000079.1 GCA_900320465.1 uncultured Eubacteriales bacterium | reverse complement strand
TCGCAGCGAATAATGGAGATATATTTGCAAGGGCTCCAACGATGTATGGCGCAATTCTGGCCGCAAAGATTGTCTTGTTTTTATTGGGTATCAGTATTATATTACCCGACCATATGGATATCTCCGACCATCAGACAGACCCGATCCGGAAAGCGCGTCACCTGAATATACATGGGTACGTTCTCCTGATCGCCGTCGAAATAGATCGTGAGATAGGCGTTGTCCTGACGGTCCTTCGGCGGCAGGTCGCACAGCAGCGTGCCCTCCTCCGGCGGCGCATCGTCGAGACCGTAGACCGCGTCCACAGTCGGCGCAAGCGCGTAGCCCGAAAAGCCCCAGTAGTCGGCCAGGCGCGCGCAATAGTCGCCCACGGTCAGCTCGCGGGGGAAAATATCCTCAAAGTTGTCATAGAACAGGTATTCCCCGGACCCGTCCAACATGGGCCTGCGCCACAGGACCGCGTCGCCCTCCTCCGCTGCGGCCTCCACCGCGAGCCACATGATCCGGCCCCGCCTGGTGTCGAGGGCAAGATTGACATAGTCGCCGCGTGCATTTTGCGCGGAAATCGTATAGCGGGCATACCAGATCCGGCGGAAGAAGTAAGGGGGAGCGTACGCAGTACGCTTTTCGCTCACGTTGAAGACCTCCAGCGTCGTGTCAAAATCCTCCGCCAGCAGCCCCCGCGTCTTCCAGTCCTCCAGCTCACGCACCGCGGCGGCCTCGGCCTGCTCCGGCGTTGTGATCAGACTGTTGTGCGCGCTCACACCGGCGATGAGCAGACAGACCAGCGCGGCTGCCAGCAGCGCCGTGCGAAGGACGCGGCGCAGGGGTACGGGCTTTGCGTCCCTCTTGCCCACGCTCATCAGCGCCTCCTGCTGCCAGCTGTCCCGTACACAGTCCATGGCATCGAACAAAGCTTCCTCTTTCATATCAGCCCCTCCTCCTTCAGGTGACGTTTCAGCTTCTCCCGGCTGCGGTGCAGCGAGCTTTTGACCCGCGCCGTGCTGCAGCCCAGATCCCGCGCGATCTCTGCGAGCGGGGAAGCGAGCCAGTAACGGCGCAGAAAGATGATGCGCTCGTCGCGGCCCAGTGTGGACAAAAAGCTGTTGATCTCGGCGGCCAGCTCCCGGGCCTCGAGCTGCCGCTCCGGCGTGTCCGGACCCGGGAGCAGCTCGCTCAGCTCGTCCAGCGCGGCGTCATAGCCCGTCCCGCCGCGCCGCTGAGCGCTCCCGGCACGCACGCGCATCAGCGCGTGATTCCTCACGGCCGCCGCGAAATAGGCGCCGAGATACTGCGGCCGCGCGGGCGGGATCGCGTTCCACAGGGCAAGACAGGCGTCCGCGACGCACTCCTCCGCGTCCTGCTCGCTGCCCGTGATGTCCAGCCCGACGCGCAGCGCTCTTGCGCCGTAAGAATCCCGCAGCGCCGCGATGGCCGTTTCGTCGCGCGCCAGGAACAACTTCACGATCTCGCTGTCTTCCATAACGACCTCCCTGTGATGCGTAAATACCGGAATGGGGTTCGTTTGACCGAAACAAGTCTGTCTCAGGTGATACCGCATGGCGCTTCACGAAGCGTCCGCGGCTCCCATTCGTGATCGGACGGTACTGTCCTCACCCCTATAGATGCGGAAAAATGAAAAAGGTTGCAAAAGTGGCCCGCTCAACATTGACCCGGTCACCACCGCAGGGGAGGGGCTTGCCCCCTCCCGGCAGTATAGAGCTATGCAAAAAGAAATGTTCGGCGAACTCGCAGCCTGTGCGAATTCGCCGAACGATTTTTGCTGTTCTGGCCTGCTTCTGCTTTGCCGGCCCTCTTATACTAAAACCTAATAGAAATCAGACAATCTTTTCGGTTGGATTTGCACCATACTGCGTTGCCTTCCTTGACCATATATATCCATTATGCTCTGCGGAGCCCGCCTTGCCTGGCGCAATTCTGACTCGCAAATCTTTGTCTACTTTCTATCGGGTATCAGTATTATTCCTCGCTGAAGCCTCCGGCCAGCAGCTTTTCGGCCATGCGCCGGGTGCCCAGGATCCAGACCAGGTCGCCGTTCTGGATCGTCATGTTCACGTCCGGCTGCAGGATCGGCAGCTTGTCGCGCTGCAGGCCCAGCACCATGCAGTCGTATTTTTCCCGCAGACCGCAGCTGCGGATGCTCTTGCCGCTCAGCTCCGAGTCCCGTTCCACCGGGATCACCGTGGCGTAGAAGCCTCCGGCGTCGCCCTCCTGCTGGGTCTCGGTAAAGGCGCGCAGCGTGGGCAGCTCCTCGTCCTCATCCAGCTCCAGACTCAGCCGCAGCGAGCGCAGATCCTCGCTCCTGCCCACCAGCAGCAGCCGGTCGAGCGCGTGCACCTCCGCGTTGGCCGAGGGCATGAACAGCCGTTTCTTGCCCCGGCGGATCTGAACCACGTTCACTGAGAAGCGGTTGCCCCAGTCCAGCTGCTTCAGGCTCTTCCCGGCCTGGGCCTCCGAGGCGGTCAGCGTCTGGACGAACAGCTTTTCGTCCAGCCACTCGGTGCCCTCCTCGCCGCGCTGCAGGCTGCGCTCGTTGAAGTTGGCCATGAAGCGGGCCTCGGCCGAGATATAGGCCGAGCTCATCCAGCCGCTGCGCTCCACCACGAAGATCAGCACCGCCAGCACGCCCAGCAGCCACCAGCCGCCGATGCCCAGCAGGGCCTGCAGCGGCAGGAACACGATGAACACGATCAGCACGTACCGCAGCGCCGTCAGCGTGATGAGCGGAACCCGGTTGCCAATACTTTTGACCCACAGGGTCGTGAACTCGGTGGAGTGCAGATCCAGCATGGGCCGGATGAACAGCGCCACGCCCACCAGGCACACCCCGGCGCAGAGGTAGTTCACCATCTGCTCCTGCAGCGGCGTATGCCCCAGCAGGGGAGCGAGCACAAACTGCGCCAGCAGCGTCACGCCCGCCATCAGCACGCCGTACAGGGCCGTGACCTTCACATAGCGGCGCAAAAAGCGCATCCAGTCGCTGTCCTTGTCTGGCTCGCGGGTCTCGGAATCGTCCTGCCGCTCCAGCCGTTTGGCCAGCTTTGCCGGCAGCAGGTTGCGCACCAGCCGGTAGATGGCCTCGGAATTTTTGATAAAGAAAGGCGTGGTCAGCGTGGTGATGACGGACACGGACACCACGATGGGATAGATGTAATCGGCGATCACGCCCAGACTCATGCCCAGCGAGGCGATGATGAAGGCAAACTCGCCGATCTGGGCCAGCGAGCAGCCGCAGCGGATGGCCTTGGACAGGCTCTGGCCCGACAGCAGCACGCCCGTGGACGAGATGATCAGCTTGCCCACGATGGTCACCGCCGTCAGGATCAGGATCGGCACGATGTATTTCAGGATCATGGACGGGTCGATCAGCATGCCCACCGACAGGAAGAAGATGCTGCCGAACAGGTCCTTCACGCTGCCTGTCAGATGCTCCACCCTCTCGGCGTGCACCGTTCCGGCCAGCAGCGAGCCCGCCAGGAACGCGCCCAGCGCCGAGGAGAAGCCCAGCGCGTCGGCCAGCAGCACCATGCCGAAGCATACGCCCAGCGAGGCCAGCAGCAGCGTCTCGTCGTTCATGTACTGCTCGGCCTTGCGCAGCAGCGTCGGCAGGATGTAGATGCCCAGGATCAGCCACAGCGCCAGATACAGCACCAGCATCCCCAGCTGCAGCGCCAGCGCGCCGCCGGAGATATTCTTGGACACGGACACCGTGGACAGAATGATCATCATAAAGATGCCGGCGATGTCCTCGATGACCAGCGTGCCGAACACCAGCTGGGCAAAGCCCTCCTGCCGGACGCCCAGCTCGTCAAAGGCCTTGATGATGATGGTGGTGGAGCTCATGGACAGCATGCCGCCCAGGAAGATCGAGTCCATCATGCTCCAGCCCAGGGCCTGTCCGGCCAGATAGCCCACCGCCAGCATGCCCAGCACCTCGGTCAGAGCGGTGATGATGGCCGTGGTGCCCACCGAGGCCAGCTTGTGCAGATTGAACTCCAGTCCCAGCGAGAACATCAGCACGATGATGCCGATCTCGCTCCAGGTCTCGATGGAGGCCTTGTCCGCCACGGTGAAGAACCAGGGCATATAGGGCCCCACCAGGAAGCCGGCCAGGATATAGCCCAGCACCAGCGGCAGCTTCAGCCGTTTGAAGGCCACCGCGACCACGCCCGCCGTCAGCAGCATGATCGCCAGGTCGGAAATCAGTTTTGGCATAGTACCCTCCGGGTCGTTTTTCCCCTGCCGGACGTATACAGCGGGAGAGGAAGTAATTACCCTATATTATAGTAAAAAGCCCGCGGCGAGACAAGCGCCGCGGGCCGAAAATTCACAGAAAGGTCAAATTATCCCAGCAGCTTGTCCAGGGCGGCCAGCCGCAGGCTGACGCAGTAGATCTCCATGGCCTGCTCCAGCTGCTCGATGGGCGGCAGCGACGGGGCCACGCGCATGTTGCTGTCCTGCGGGTCCCTTCCGTAGGGGAAGGTGGCGCCGGCGCCGGTCATGGTCAGCCCGGCCTCCTTGCACAGCTTCCAGGTGGCTTTGGCGATGCCGGGCATGGTGTTGACCGAGACGAAGTAGCCGCCCTTGGGGCTCTGCCAGCTGGCGATGCCCAGCGGCTTGATCTCCCGGTCCAGCCAATCCAGCACACAGCGGAACTTGGGCCCCAGGATCGCGGCGTGCCGCTTCATCAGCGCCAGCACCCCGTCCTTGTCCTTCAGATAGCGCACATGCCGCAGCTGGTTGACCTTGTCGAAGGAGATCAGCTGGATGTTCAGCAGCTTTTTCATATAGGCCATGTTGTTGTCGCTGCACACGAACACCGAAACGCCCGCGCCCGGGAAGGTGATCTTGGAGGTGGAGGCAAACTCGAACACCATGTCCTCGTTGCCGTATTTGGCGCACTCGCCCAGGATATCCGGGAAGGGCAGGTAGTCGCCGAAGAACTCGTGCACGCAGTAGGCGTTGTCCCACATCAGCAGAAAGTCCCTGGCCGCCGGCTTCATCGAGGCGATGCGGCGGATGGTCTCGGCGCTGTACACGATGCCGTCGGGGTTGGAGTACTTGGGCACGCACCACATGCCGCGCACGTCGCCGTCCCGGATCAGCTCTTCGACCACGTCCATGTCCGGCCCCTCGGCGGTCATGGGCACGGGGATCATCTCCATGCCGAAGCTCTCCGAGATGGCAAAGTGGCGGTCATAACCCGGCGCGGGGCACAGCCATTTGACCTTGTCCAGCTTCGCCCAGGGCTTGTCGCTCATCACGCGGCCGTGGGTGTAGGCCTTGGAGATCGTGTCGTACATCAGCGTAAGCGAGGCGTTGCCGCCGCAGAACACGTTCTCCGGCTTCACGCTCAGCAGCTCGGCAAACAGCGCCTTGCAGGAGGGCAGACCGTCCAGATTGCCGTAGTTGCGCACGTCGATGCCGTCGCACTGGTAATCGCTGTCGGCTTTGAGGATATCCATCATTTCGCTCGTCATGTCCAGCTGGGCCTTGCCGGGCTTGCCGCGCGCCATATTCAGGGAAAGCCCTCTGGCCTTGAGTGCGTCATACTGCGCCGCGACAAGCTCGCGCTCCGCCAGCAGCTCCTGGCGCGTCATGTCCGCATACTGCTTCATGTCGAAATCCGTCCTTTCGTATTCCCCGGCGCACAGCGCCGACGTATTTGCTGTTTCTTGGTTAATCATACCATATATACCCGGTGCGTTCAAGCCGAATTCAGACAATTTTTATAAAACGCGCCGCGTTTTGCCCGCCCCCGGAAAAAAGCGGCTTTTCCTTTGGCGCGGGGCGTGATAAGATAAAGACAAGAAAAAAGGAAAGGAGCGTGGCCCTGTGTCCGCAATGCTGATTCCGATGCCCCTGACGGCGCGCATGCTGCTCATCGTGCTCGTCGGCGTGTTCCTGGCCTCCTTTGTGGACGGCGTGGCGGGCGGCGGCGGGATCATCTCCGTGCCCACCTATTTCCTGGCCGGCCTTCCGGCCCACCTGGCTCTGGGCACCAATAAGCTCTCCTCCGGCATCGGCACGGTGGTGTCCACGCTGCGCTTCATCCGCGGCGGCTATGTGGACTGGCCTCTGGCCGTCCCCTCGATCGTGCTGGCGCTCTTCGGCGCCCACCTGGGCACGCGCCTGCAGCTGGCCCTGGACGAGCGCGCTCTCAAATGGCTGCTGCTGGCCGTGCTGCCCATCGTGGCGCTGGTGGTGCTGCGCCAGAAAAAGTTCAGCGAGGAGCCGGGGGACATCGATCGCCGCCGCCAGGCGCTCATCGTGCTTGCCGCCTCCCTTGTGGTGGGGGCCTACGACGGCTTCTACGGCCCCGGCACCGGTACCTTTCTGATCCTCATCTACTGCAGCCTGGCCAAAATGGATCTGCGCACCGCCTCGGGCAACGTCAAGCTGGTGAACCTGGCCAGCAACGTCGGCGCGCTGGCCACGTCGCTTCTGGCCGGCAAGGTCTTCATCGTCCTGGGCCTGATCGGGGCGGCGGCCTCCGTGGCGGGGCACTATCTGGGCTCGGGCCTTGCCATCCGCGACGGTTCAAAGATCGTGCGGCCGGTGATCCTGCTGGTGCTGGCGCTGCTGGCGATCAAGGTGATTTCGGAGCTCGTATAAGGAGAAAAGCCATGAAAAAAACCATCGGTATCCTGGGCGGCATGGGGCCGCTGGCCACGGCGGACCTCTACCGCAAGATCGTCGAATCCACACGCGCGCAGCGCGATGCCGACCATGTCCGCGTGTATATCGACTCCAACCCCGCCATTCCGGACCGGACGGCGGCCATCCTCTCCGGCGGGCCCGACCCGGTGCCTGAGATGCTCAGCGCCCTGCGCAGCCTGGAGAAGTGCGGGGCCGACTGCGTCGTCATGCCCTGCAACACCGCCCACTATTTCCTGCCCCGCCTGCAGGCTGAAACGGCGCTGCCCATCCTGGACATGCCCGCCATCACGGCCGCGCGCTGCGCCGAAAAGTACCCCGGGCAGCGCGCCTGCGTCCTGGCCACCCGCGGCACCCTGGCAAGCGGCCTGTACGACGAGGCGCTCTCAGCGCAAAGCGTACCCTTCCTGCTGCCGGACGAGGCCGAGCGGGACCTGCTCATGCACCTCATCTACGACGTGGTCAAGGCCTCGAAGCCCGTCGAGCCGGAGCGGGAAAACTGGACCCGCCTGCTGGACGGCCTGCGGCAAAAGGGCGCGGATTTCTTCATTCTGGGCTGCACCGAGCTGCCGATCCTCTCGGGCATCCTCGCCGTCCCGGGCCCCTTCATCGACCCGTCGCGGGAACTGGCGCGGGCCGCGGTCCGCTTCTGCGGTTATGATACGATCGACGAATAAAAGCCATATCTCCGGTGAATAAAAAACCAAAAAAATGCACGGATTTCGAAAATCCGCGCATTTTTTCTTCGTCGTTTTCCTAAAAAGAAAAGCTTCAAAATTGTGAAACTTGCTGAAAATATGAACAAACCGTGAAAACAACTTAACAATCCGGAGCGCATCGAATATAATAAAAGCAGACTTTCGGGTCCGGTAAAAATTATGAAGGGAGAAACAAGTCAATGAGCCAAAAGAAAAGCATGAATCTTGGCGTGAAGATCCTGATCGGCCTGGTACTCGGTATTGTCGTGGGCGCCATTTTCTGGGCGACCATGGGCGCGGAAGCG
>ONSQ01000078.1 GCA_900320465.1 uncultured Eubacteriales bacterium | reverse complement strand
CAGGCCGTAAAAGGCGGCGTCCACATAGGGGTTTTCACGGAACTGTTTGAGTACCCGCGCCACAATCAGGATCACGATGACGGAGGGTGTGACCAGTCCCAGCGTGGCCACGGCCGCGCCGAGCACGCCGGCTGTTTCAAAGCCCACGTAGGTGGCCATGTTCACGCCGATGGGGCCGGGCGTTGACTCGGACACCGCGATCATATCCGCCAGCTGTGCGGCGGAAAACCAGTCGGGATGCCGCGCGCCCATGTCATACAGGAACGGGAGCGTGGCCATGCCGCCGCCCACGGCGAAAAGGCCGGTCTTGAAAAACTCAAAGAACAGCGTCAGGAGCAAGCTCATTTTCCACGCACCCCCAATTTGGTAAAGAGGATGCCCGCCGCGGCGCAGAGCACCACGAACACGATGGGAGAAATATCGAAGAACAGGCTCAGCACAAAGACGATCAGGCACAGCGCCAACGCGGCCTTGTCCTTGATCGCGCCCTTCCAGAGCTTGACCACCGAGTTGAAGATCAGCACGCACACGCACACACGGATCCCCGCGAATGCGCTCTTCACGGCTGGGATATCGGCAAAGCTGCGGATGATGCCGGCGATGACGGTGATGATAACAAAGGAGGGAAACACCACGCCCAGCGTGGCGACGATGCCGCCCAGATTCCCCGCCGTCTTATAGCCGATAAAGGTGGCGGTGTTGACGGCGATGACCCCCGGGGTACACTGGCCCACCGCATAGTAATCCATCAGTTCCTCACTGCTGGCCCAGCGGCGCTTTTCAACGATCTCCCGCTCCAGCAGCGGGATCATCGCGTAGCCTCCGCCGAAGGTGAGCACGCCCACCTTGGCGAAGGACAGGAACAGCTGGAGAAGGATCATTTGCTGAGCGTCTCGGCAAAGGCGACGTAGCGCGCGGTGCGCTCCTCGCACTGCTCACGGCTCTCGCCTCGCACGAGCACGTAGATCTTGATCTTCGGCTCGGTGCCGGAGGGACGGACGATGAAGCTGCTGCCGTCGGCCAGCTCGAAATACAGCACGTTGGAGCCCTCGAAGGGAGTCTTGCCGACCTTGCCCAGGCCCGCAACATAGATGCTGCCGTCCTGGTAATCGCGCTGACGCACGACCTCGGTCCCGGCGATTTCCTTGGGCGGATTCTGCCGCAGAGAATCCATCAGAGCCTTCATCTTCTGCAGGCCGTCCAGTCCGGGCATCACCAGGTTGAGCGTCTTCTCCTGGAAGTAGCCGTACTTTTCATACAGGGCGTTGATAGCGTCGAGCAGGGTCATGCCCTTCTTATAGTAGTGGGCCGCCATCTCCGCAACCAGCAGAGAGGCCGTGACGGCGTCCTTGTCGCGCACGAAGTCGCCGACCATGTAGCCGTAGCTTTCCTCAAAGGCGAAGATATACTCATAGCTGCCGGCCGCTTCCCAGCTGGCCACGCGCTCAGCCATGAACTTGAAGCCGGTGAAGGTGTCCTCAAAGTGGACGCCGTTGGCCTCGGCCACGGCGCGGGCCATGGCGGTGGATACGATGCTGGACAGCGCGCCGGCCTTCTCGCTGAGCTTGCCGGTAGCGCGGCGGGCGTTGATGATGTAGTCGAGGAGCAGCACGCCCATCTGGTTGCCGGAGATGGTCACGTACTCGTCGCCGCAGCGCACCATCGTGCCGATACGGTCCGAGTCGGGGTCCGTACCGATGATCAGGTCGCTGCCCACCTTCTTGGCCAGGTCGACAGCCAGATAGAAGCCCTCGGGATTCTCCGGGTTGGGGCTGACGACGGTGGGGAAGTTGCCGTCGATGACCATCTGCTCGGGCACCGGGTAGAGGTGCTTGATGCCCAGTCTGCGCAGCGCCTCGGGAACCAGCTTATAACCGCAGCCGTGGAACGGGGTAAAGACGATGCGGAAATCGTCGGCCACCTCTTCGACGGCCTTCTTGTCGATGGACATCTTCATGACCTCTTCGAGGAAGGCCTCGTCGGTCTCCTCACCCATGATCTCGATCCGGCCGTCTGCGACAGCCTCGTCGAAATTGCAGGTCTTGAAGCCGGTGAAGATGTCGATCTGCTCCATCTGTCTGGCCACGGCGTCGGCGTGCTGGGGCGGCAGCTGAGCGCCGTCGGACCAGTAGACCTTATAGCCGTTGTATTCCTTGGGGTTGTGGCTGGCCGTGACGTTGATACCGGCGGTGCAGCCGTAGTGGATCACGGCGAAGCTCAGCTCGGGCGTGGGGCGCAGCGCGTCGAAAATACGCACGTGAATGCCGTTGGCGGCCATGACGCAGGCAGCCTCTTTCGCAAAATCGCGGCCGTTGAGACGGCAGTCGTGGTCAATGGCAACGCCCTTGCGCATGGCTTCCTCGCCTTCGGCGACGATGACATTGGCAAAGGCCTGGGTCGCGTGGCGGATGACGTGGATATTCATGTGGTGAAGGCCAACCTTCATTGTGCCGCGAAGGCCGGCAGTGCCGAACTCCAGGGGCGCGAAAAAGCGGCTTTCGATCTCCTTCTCGTCGCCGGAGATCTCGTCAAGTTCTTTCCATTCTTCTTCCGTCAGAGCGGGACTGTCCAACCAGCGCTGGTATTCTTCTTTATAGTTCCTCATCGGTCTCTTCTCCTTCGATCAGCATTTTTGCTTCTTCAAGCATACTCTTTGGGACAAAAATGTCAACCCCTGTTCCGCTCGCGCCCATGACGACATGGGCAAACGCACCGTCACCGGGGAAATTGCGCACACAGGGAATGCCATAGGCCTCCAGCAGATTGACCGTGAGGGTATCCTCCATATCCGTGCCGGAGCAGGTGCAGAGAAAGGCGCTCTCTTCCGCTCTTCCCTGCTCATCCGTCGGCCAGCGGTCCGAGACGAAGTCCGATCCGCGGCCCCAGTTTTTGAAGTTCATCGTTTCACCCCGCTATTTATGATATCGCGAGCCTTCGCCGATCTTGAAGGCGCGGTAGATCTGCTCGGCGAGCATGACCCGCGCCAGATGATGGGGAAAGGTCATTTTCGACATGCTCAGTTTCAGTTCGGCCCGGTCTTTGACGCGCTGGCTCATTCCGTAGGAACCGCCGATAAGGAAGCACAGCTTTGGCTTTCCGGACAACTCCCGCTGCCGAAACAGCTCGGCAAATTCCTCGCTGCTTTTCTGTTTTCCTTCGACGCACAGCGCCACCACGAAGGCGTCAGGCGGCAGCAGCTTTTCGATCTCCGCGCCTTCCTTTTCGAGAGCGGCGGTGATCTCGGCCTCCGATGGCTTATCCCCCAGACGCTGCTCGGCAAGCTCCGTGCATTCGAATCTGCAATAGGCGTCCAGTCTCTTGCGGTACTCCTCAAAGGCGTCGATATAGAATTTTTCCCGCATCTTCCCGACGCAGATCAGTCTGACGGCAAGCATGCTCTCTCCACCTTCACTTCCAGACAGCCCAGCTCCGGCGCACACAGCAGCCTGACAGGCAATCCCGCCAGCGCCTCCTCCGCCGCAGCGCGGGCGATGTCTGGCCGGTTGTTCTCCCGGCTCAGATGGCCGAGGATGATCGTCCCCGTCCCGCTCCGGGCCAGCTCTCCGGCAAGCGCAGCGCAGTTGGCATTGGACAGGTGTCCGTGGTCGGACAGGATGCGCCGCTTGAGCGGCACCGGATAAGGCCCGAAGCGCAGCATGTTCTCGTCGTGGTTTGACTCGATCAGGACCGTGTCCGCACCCAGCAGTCCCTGGCGGATCTCCTCCGTCACGCAGCCCATGTCCGTTGCGATGGCGAACACCGCGCCGCTTTCGACGCGATAGCCCACGCTCTCGGGCGTATCATGGGGCGTGTGAAAGGCCAGTACGCGCATCCTTCCGATGGGAAAGGTCTCCCCCACCGTGATGACGGAGAGTCTCTCACAGCAGTCCGGTACCAGACCGCACACATGTGCACCCACCGTCCGCGGGGCGTAAACCGGGCAGTGCGTGTGCTTCAGCAGCGTTTTAAGCCCGGAAATATGATCGGAGTGCTCATGGGTAATAAGCACTCCGTCGATGTCCTGTAAAGAAAGGCCGCACGAGGCGAGCAGCCCCGTGAGCCTGCGCGTGGAAATACCGACGTCGATCAGAATGCTGGCGCCGCCCCCGCTGAGAAGAAGGCAATTTCCGCCCGATCCGCTGGCAAATACCGTAAGCGTCATCAGCTGATGGAGACGATCTTATCGGTGCCCTCGTCCTCGGGGAAATCAACGACCGCGATATCTGCGCCCAGCGCGCGCAGCTTACCGACAAAATTCTCATAGCCGCGCTCGATGTAGTGGACGTCCTCCACGATCGTGGTGCCGCTGGCGCACAGGCCCGCGATCACCATGGCTGCGCCGGCGCGCAGGTCGCAGGCCTGCACCACGGCGCCGCTGAGCTCATGGCCGCCCTCGATAACGGCGACGCGGCCGTCCACCTGGATCTCGGCGCCCATTTTGCGCAGCTCGTTGACGTATTTGAACCGGTTGTCGTATATACCCTCGGTGATGACGGAGGTGCCGCCCGCCAGGCACAAAAGCGCGCCCATCTGGGGCTGCATATCCGTCGGGAAGCCCGGGTAAGGCAGGGTCTTGAGGTTGGCCTTGCGCAGATGTCTGGCACCGCGTACCAGCACGGAATCCTCATTTTCCTGAATGATGGTGCCGGTCTCGCGCAGCTTGGCGCTGATGCACTCCAGATGCTTGGGGATCACGTTGCGAATCAGCACTTCCCCGCCCGTTGCAGCGGCCGCCACCATATAGGTGCCCGCCTCGATCTGATCGGGGATGATGGTGTAGGAGCCGCCGTGCAGCTTTTCCACGCCGTTGACCTTGACCGTATCGGTACCGGCGCCGCGGATATCAGCGCCCATGGAGTTGAGGAAGTTGGCCAGATCGACGATGTGCGGCTCTCTGGCCGCGTTTTCGATGATCGTCCGGCCATGGGCAAGCGTGGCGGCCAGGATGATGTTCATCGTCGCGCCCACAGAGACCTTGTCCAGATAGATCCGTGCGCCGTGCAGCTTGCCGTCCGGCGCCTCGGCATACACAAAGCCGTTGCGCACGTCCACGTCGGCGCCCAAGGCGGTCATGCCCTTGATGTGCTGTTCGATGGGGCGCACGCCGAAGTTGCAGCCGCCGGGCATCGTTGTCTTGGCCCGTCCGAAGCGGCCCAGCATGGCGCCGATGAGATAATAAGAAGCGCGGATCTTGCGCGTCAGATCATAAGGAGCCTCCGCGCAGCGCACGTGAGACGAGTCGATCTCAATGGTGGTCTTATTGACGAAATTGACCTTGCAGCCCATATGGCTGAGGATCGTCAGAAGCATATCAGCGTCGCTGATCTGCGGAATATTCTCAATCCGGCAAACTCCGTCCACCAGCAGCGCGGCGGGGATAATGGCAACGGCAGCGTTTTTCGCGCCGCTGATATCCACTTCACCGTGCAGGGCAGAGCCGCCGTGAATCACGTATTTTTCCACGATATTGCACCTTCCCCGGAATCGAGTGTAAACCCGATTGTTTATATTAGCATATGGTCTGTCAAAAGGCAACTATTTTGTGTTGCACTTTCCGTAAAGAATCAAAATATAGTGTTCTCAGCCCATCAGTTCCGCAGCCTTGAGCACCGCGATAACGGTTTTGGCATCCTCGATCTCGTTGCGCATGACCATGTCCTTCAGCTCGCTCAGACTGTGCTTCTCCACGTTCAGAAACTCATCCTCGTCCGGATGTGCCTTGCCCTGGTGCAGTCCCCTGGCCATATAGAGATACAGTACCTCGCTGGAAAAGCCCGGAGAGGTCAGGCACTTGCCCAGGAAAACCAGCTCGTCAGCCTCGTATCCCGTCTCCTCGCTCAGCTCGCGCACCGCGCAGCTAAGCGCCTCCTCGCCCTTCTCCAGCTTCCCCGCCGGGATCTCCAGCAGCTGCCGGGAGAAGGGATAACGGAACTGACGCACCATCGTGCACATCCCCGCCTCGTCGACAGGCAGGATGCCCACGCCGCCGGGGTGCTCCACCACCTCACGCCGGACCACGCGGCCGTTTTCCAGTTCCGCCCGGTCCAGTCTGACATTAACAATGATTCCCTCGTATTTGGTCTCGCCGTCGAGACGCTTCTCGATGCATTTCAAGGTGCACCCCTCCTGAATAATAAAAATAATTTACATAACACTTCATTTTGAAGTATATCACATGTGTTTTGTGAATGCCAACCTTTTTTATGCGAAAGCCGGACTTTTTGTGAGAAAAAGAGGATAATTAAAACAATATGGAGGTTAATTTCTTTCTCTTTTGCTTCATTTGATTGCATTGCGGTTACATGCGGTTTGATTTCTCCCCTGCGTTCACAAAATGTGCTTTTATTTTTTTCGCTCCTGTGCTAAGATAACACCCGAGGATGTGAGAAAATGGCTGCCAAGCAGAAGGGCGTAAAGGAGATCACCTCCAATCGCAAAGCTTTTCATGAATACTTTGTGCTTGAACGCTACGAAGCCGGCATCGAGCTGTGCGGGACCGAGGTCAAGTCGATCCGCGCGGGCGGTGTGAATCTGAAGGATTCGTACTGCACGATCAAGAACGGCGAGCTGTTTGTCCGCGGCATGCACATCTCCCCCTATGAGCACGGCAACATTTTCAATCGCGACCCCGTGCGTCCCCGCCGGCTGCTGATGCACAAGCGTGAGATCATGCGTCTCAACGCCCGCGTGATGCAGGACGGCGTGGCTCTCATCCCGCTGGGCATGTATTTCAAGGACAGCCGCGTCAAGGTGGAGCTGGGCCTGTGTAAGGGCAAGAAGCTTCACGACAAGCGCGACAGCGAGGCCGAGCGGCAGTCGAAGCGCGACATTGAGCGCGCGCTGAAAAATGCAAATGATTGATCAGGGAAAGGAACGAAATCACATGAGCAATCCCATTGTCACCATCGAGATGGAAAACGGCGATGTCATGAAGGCCGAGCTCTACCCCGAAATCGCGCCCAACACCGTCAACAATTTCGTATCCCTCTGCAAGAAGGGCTTTTATGACGGCGTGATCTTCCATCGCGTCATTTCCGGCTTTATGATCCAGGGCGGCGACCCTGAGGGACGCGGCATCGGCGGCCCCGGCTACTGCATCCGCGGTGAATTCACCGCAAACGGCTTTAAGAACGATCTGAAGCACAGCCGCGGCGTTCTGTCCATGGCCCGCACCATGGCGCCCAACTCCGCCGGAAGCCAGTTCTTCATCATGCACGAGGATTCCCCCCATCTGGACGGCCAGTACGCGGCCTTCGGCAAGATCACGGAAGGTCTGGACGTGGTGGACAAGATCGCCAACACCCGTACGGACTACAACGACAAGCCGCGCGTGCCCCAGGTCATGAAGAAGGTCACGGTCGAGACCTTCGGCGTTGAGTATCCCGAGCCGGAAAAATGCTGATTTAGTTTCTAGTTTCTAGTTTTTAGTTTCTAGCACCTTATCGGAAGTCCCACTTCTATCGTTGTTCTTGTTCAAAATCGAAGCCCAGCGAAGCGGGTTCGATTTTGGAAGGAAGAACATCGCCGTTGTTCTTAACAAAAACGAAAGCTTGCCTTTCGTTTTTGAGAGGAAAACCAAATTCATCGGTTCGTGTTGCCGCGCTTTGCGCGACAACTGAACCTAATGAATTTGGTTTGACGAGGGGATGTACTGGTTTCGACGGGGGTGCGGAGGCAGGAATAGCGGGCGGATGCGCCTGGCATCCATAAAACGGGCAACTTATAAATTAAAGAACAACAACGAACCTGTTCTTCTCGCTGCGTAATCGCGCGAGCGTCTCTTCCGGGAGTCCCACGGCCCGGTCTGAGGCGTCGATTAGTGGGGACCGTGAGCGCGCAAAGCTTTGAGCGCGCCATGCATCATGAAGCTACTGATTCCGCGAGCATGACGGCTTGCGCGCGGTTGAGGGAATGCAAATAACCGTCTGCGCCCGGAGAAGTTCCTGAGGAAGCGCTTTCGGACGGGAGTTCGATTCTCCCCATCTCCACCACAAACAAAAGCACCGCCTGTAGGCGGTGCTTTTGCTTGTCATAAAGGATGGGTGAGAAGCGAACTCGGGAGCGGTAGTGTTTTTCGATAATGAGGATGAAACGCTTTCATTCTTGCATTGGATTTTCAGCTTTGATTGGAACGATCGCATTTCAAAACAAATGATGAATCAAATAAACGCTACCAAATCACGAGCGTAATACATGCATACCATTTTGAAGCATTACTGCATTATGAGATTATGAGGATTATAGGAGAACATCAGCGGTCTGTCTGCACCATCCCGCCGGAATATTCAAAAAAGCCTGTTTGTCTCAATTTATCTCACAAAGAATACAATAAAGGTTAACAAAGATTTTGAAGCGGGTTCTTGACAAGATCGGTAGAATGTGGTTTACAATTTGTAGGGGAAAGCGTGGCCAGAAATCTGGCTGTCTCCACTTATTATGTTCTATCCCGATTTTGATCTGCTGTATCCCGGACTGCGCTGTGCTCCAGTTCGGCGGATCCCTTCTTTTCACGTCTTAAAATGTTCTTTTCACGTTTTTAATTCTGCAAGGAGTGACGAATCATGAAACTGATAACCTTTGTCCGCAGGGACTGCGCGGCTGAGGAGGTCGGCATCCTCCGCGCCGATCGTGTTCTGCCGCTGCGCGAGCTGGGCTGGACCTATGAGACTATGAACGATCTGATTCTCTCCTCCACGCCCGCCGAGCGTGCCGCCATGGCCGCGGCTGAGGGCGAGGGCCTTGCCCTCAATGATGTCCGCCTGCTCTCCCCCATTCCCCGTCCGCTGCAGGACGTGCTGTGCCTGGGCCTGAACTACGCCGACCACGCCCGCGAGGCCGCCGGCTTTTCCAGCAGCGCCTTCGGCGTGGAGCTGGCCGCGCCCATCTTCTTTTCCAAGCGCGTCAACTACTCCCAGGGCACCGGCGCGCCTATCCCCTCTCACCGGGACCTGACGCAGCAGCTGGACTATGAAAACGAGCTGGCCGTCGTCATCGGCAAGGACGCCTGCAACGTCTCTGCCGAGGATGCCGCGGACTACATCTTCGGCTACACAATCCTCAACGACGTCTCGGCCCGCGAGGTACAGACCCGCCACAAGCAGTGGCATTTCGGCAAGAGCCTGGAGGGCTTCTGCCCCATGGGTCCCTGCCTGGTAACGGCGGACGAGATCGCCTATCCCCCCGCCCTGCGCATCTCCACGACCCTCAACGGCAAGCTGATGCAGGACAGCTGCACCGACCATCTGATCCACTCCATCGGTGAGATCATCGCCACCCTGTCCCGCGGCATGGTGCTGCGCGCCGGCTCGATCATCGCCACCGGCACCCCCAAGGGGGTCCTGATGGGAATCGAGGGCGCGGCCTTCCTCCAGCCCGGCGACGTTGTCGTCTGTTCGATCGAGGGCATCGGCGATCTGGAAAACACCATCGCGTAAGGACAGCCTGCGCCACAGCAGCAAGCCGGCCGCCGCGGAGCGCACGCTCCGCGGCGGCTTCAATTATGACCAAGCTGTAAACTTTAGACAATTCCGACCGCTTTATCGATTGAATTTGAGATATGAAACTGGTATAGTATTGCATTGTTTGAAAGGATAAAACCGTTTGTCATTCAGAAAGTCGTGAAAACATGTCTCAGCCTGGCAAAAAGAAAAACATACTCTATCTTCTGATCTGCGCGATCATCCGCCTTTTTTACCGCAAACCGGTCTTTGAGGGCGTCGAAAACATCCCGGACGAGCCCTGCGTCTTTGTGGGCAACCACACCCAGATGAACGGCCCCATCATTGCCGAGCTCTACTTCCCCGGCGAGAATTACATCTGGTGTGCCGGCCAGATGATGCACTGGAAAGAGGTTGCATCCTACGCCTTTACGGACTTCTGGTCCTTCAAGCCGAAGATCTTCCATCCGTTTTTCCGGCTGCTGTCCTGGCTGATCACACCGCTTTCGGTGCTGCTGTTCAACAACGCCCGCACCGTGCCGGTGTATCACGACACGCGTCTGATCACGACCTATCGCCGCTCGATCGAG
>ONSQ01000076.1 GCA_900320465.1 uncultured Eubacteriales bacterium | reverse complement strand
ACCGCTGGAATTGCGGTGCCAGTTCGTTGCGTGAATTGATTCGTTCCTATCCTACATGGGGGGCTTTTTTGTGCTGTCCGCACAATCTGGCGCGGTTCAGATGCGGGCCGCCGCAGTGTTTTATTTTTCCGATCTTATTCAAGATCAGTCGTCCACGCCGACCATGACATTGCTGGCCTTAATGACCGCATAGGCCGTGCAGCCGACCTTGAGCCCGAGCTCCCGGATCGAGGACATGGTGATGACCGAGCTGATGATATTGCCGTTGCCGAGATCGATCTTGACGATGCCGTTGACGGCGCCGTCCTGGATCTCCACGACGGTTCCCTTGAGCTGATTTCTCGCACTGAGCTTCATGCTTTTTCTCCTTTCTGCGTGAAATAACGCGCATATTCTATCTCTTGACCTCCTGCAGTGCAAGCGGTGCGCAAAAGATTGTACAAAAAGTGACGAACAGATATGAAATCATCTTATAAGCTCTCTTCCGACGGCTTCACCGATCTTTTCGCCTTCCGCGGCCGCGGAATCGGCAAGCTCATGCACCCGGCTGCAGTTACCGGCAAGAGAGAGCCAGTTTTCGCCCTCCAAACCGCGGATCAGCTCCCGCTCCGGGACGAGACCGACGGCGGTGATGAGCGTGTCGCAGGGGAGAAGCTCGCCCTCGCCGCTGTCAAGGTTTTCAACCGTCACGCCTGTGATGCGGGGCATGCCGTGGATCTCCCGGATCGTCCGGCGATAGAAGATCGGGATGCGATACGCCTCGATGCAGCGGCGGAAGTTCCTGGCCATGCCGCCGCAGCTTTCGCCCTGCTCCAACACGGCCACGACCTGCTTCCCCTCCAGAGAGAAGCGCCTGGCCATGATCATCCCCAGATCGCCGCTGCCCAGAATCACGATGCGATCGCCCAGCTGCCAATGATGGAGATTGATCATTTCCTGCGCCTGCCCGGCGGTGAAGATCCCGGCCGGGCGTGTCCCCGCAAGAGCGAGAGAGCCGATGCTCCGTTCCCGGCTGCCGGTCGCCAGGATCAGCCTTTCAAACCGGATCTCCTCTATGCCGCCGCTGCCGGACAGGACAGCGGCCTTTTCTTTTGTCACGGCCAGGACTTCCCGCCCCGGCAGGAAGCGCACGCCGGTCTGTGTCAGAGATTCCGCCAGCTTTTCCGCATAGGCGGGGCCGGTCAGCTCACGCCCAAAAGCGCCGAGGCCGAAGCCCTCGTGGAGGCATTGGGGGAGAACGCCGCCCAAAGTGCGGCGGCGGTCTGTCAGCACCACGTCCCGACATCCGGCGTCCCACGCGGCGCAGGCGGCGGAAATGCCCGCGGCTCCCGCACCGATGATCAGCAGCTCAGTTCTTTCCATAGCCGCCCTCCAGGATCTCCGAGCCTGGGCCGTCCTTTCGGACGGCGCCGACAGGAACGCCCAGCTCCTTCGCCAGCAGTTCCATGACGGCGCGCCCGCAGCGGCTGCCCTGACAGTGCCCCATGCCGATGCCGACACGGCGTTTGACGCCGTCCACGCTGACAGCGCCCCGCCGGATGGCCTCCAGGACCTCCGCCTTGGTGACGTCTTCGCAGGGACAGAGGATATCGCCGTATGATGCGTTTTCGCGCACCAGCGCCGCGCGCGCGGAAAGCGAAAGATCGCGGGCTCTGCGGATGGCAGCGCGATGCGGGTCAAAGGCCGGGTTTTCTTCCGCGCCCAGCTCCGCGGCAAGCCTGTCCGCCACATAGCGCCCCAATTCGTCGGCACAGGTCAGCCCCGGCGTCTTGATGCCGATCAGACTCCAGAAGGCGGGGGCGGGATGCTCGATCACAAAGCTGCTGATGCTGCTGCCGTCGGTGCGCTGCGGGTTCGGACGCACGGCGGCGAAGGATCGGATCGTGTCCCGCAGGTCCAGACCGGGCAGAACGTGTTCGGCCAGTTCCCGCACGAAAGAAAGCCCCGCCGCGCTCACAGCGAAATCCGTCTCGTTCTCCCGCTCCGAGGGGCCCAGCAGCAGGCTCCCCTCCACGGTGGGCACGGCATTGAAACCCTTGCCGCCATCCTCCGGCTCATACTGGACGATATGCGTCGGCTTGTTCGCTGCCGCCTTATCCAGAATCAGATAGTCCGCCGCATCCGGGACGATGCGCACCGGCGTGGGGTACACGAGATGCTGTACCTTGTCTGCAGAAAGGCCGGCACAGTTGACGACCGCGCGGCAGCAAAAAACCTCCCGATCGGTCTCGACCCGGTAGCCCTCCGCCGTCCGGCAGATGCCCAGCACGCGGGTGTTGAGGCAAAGCTCCGCGCCGTTCGCCGCCGCGTTTTCACAGGCTGCGATGCCCAACTCCCAGGGATTGACCGTCCCGGCTGTCGGCGCAAACAAGGCGGAAGAGACGCCCTCGGCGAGAGAGGGCTCCAGCTGCCGGGCCTCCTTGCCGGAGAGCAGCCGCAAGCCCGGCACGCCCAGGGAAAGACCGTTTTCGACCTTTTTTTGCAAGACCGCGTCGGCCTTTTCCCCGAAGCTCACCATCAGCGAGCCGCAGCGGGAAAAGGGGATGTCCAGCTCCCGGCAAAGCGCGTCGAAGCGGGCATTGGCCCGAACGGTCATCTCCGCCTTCAGCGTGCCGGGCTTGTGGTCATAGCCTGGGTAGACGATAGCCGTGTTGGCGCGGGAGATGCCGGTACAGACATCCTCCCGCGCCTCGAGCAGGGCAATATGCAGTTTTTTTCGGCAGAGATTGCGGGCTGCAAAGCAGCCAAGCAGACCGCCGCCGATGACGACTACATCAAGCTTTTTCATCAGAAAACATCGATGATCTCACCCGGCCGGTCCAGCGTATAACCGCCCATGGCCTCGATGCGTTCCCGGAACGCGTCGCTCTTCAGCGTGCGGATCAGTTGCTTGACAAGGCCCGTATTCCAAACGCTTTCCGGGATCAGCAGATCATATTCCTCCACGCAGATGGGCAGAAAGTCCAGATCGTAGAGCCTGGCCGCGGAATAGATGCCCATGCCCGCGTCCGCGCTGCCTCCGGCGATCTGCACGGCCACGGCGTTATGGGTCACCTCCTCGCGCTCATAGCCATAGACCCGATCGGGATCAACGCCCTCCTTCTGGCACAGATAGTCCGTCAGGATGCGGGTTCCGGAGCCCTTTTGACGGTTTACATAACGCACACCGTCTTTGGCAATATCCGCAAAGCATGTGATCCCCAGCGGATTGTCCTTCTGCAGCATCAGACCCTGCTGGCGCCCCACGCAGCGCACCAGATACACGCCGCCGTGGGGGAAATATTTTTTGATGTATTTCCGATTGTATTCTCCCGTCTCCGTATCCAGCAGATGAATGCCCGCCGCATGCGCCTCGCCCCGGCGGATCGCCATGATGCCGCCCATGGAGCCCACGTGGGCGGAGGAGAGAAAGATATGGTGATCCTCGCGGTGGATCAGATCGGTCAGCTCATCCAGCAGCGGATCATGGCTGCCGATGACGACCAGCGTATTTTTCAGTTGCCCCTTGTCCTTGAGGAGCCGGACGCGGACCTCTTCACCGGCGGCATAGCCTTCCGTGCCCTGGGGCACCTCCAGCATGCCGTCCGCTTTCATGAAGGAGGACACCACGCCGCTGCCGCGGGGCAGGGGAGAGGCCATCAGCGTATTTCCGACATAGCCCATGCGCAGACGCACATATTCCTGATATTTGAGACCCGACACCACCTGCCGCGTGAGCTTTGCGCGCGTGCGGCTTCCCTTGTCGTTTTCTCTGCCGTACCAGGCGTCGATCAGCGGCTGCAGAAATTCCTCGATCACGATGATGCCGGACACCGGATAGCCGGGCACGCCCAGGATGGGCTTTTCTCCGCAATAGCCCAGGATCGCGGGCTTGCCGGGCTTGATGGCGATCCCGTGATACAGCACCTCGCCGATCTCCCGCACGGCGGCGGTGGAATAATCGTCCCGTCCGGCGGAGGAGCCGGCGTTGAGGATCACCATGTCGCATTCCTCGGTGGCTTTGGCAACCATATCCCGAATAGCCTCGAAGCGATCCGGCACGATGGGATAGGTCCTGGGCTCTGCGCCCCAGCCCTTCAGCATGGCCGAGAAGATGGAGGAGTTGAATTCCAGAATGTCGCCCGGCTTGGGATCGGCACAGGGCGGGATGATCTCGTCGCCGGTGGGGATGATGCCCACGACCGGGCGGCGGATGACCTCGAGCGCCAGAACGCCGCCTGCGATCATGGCGCCGATGGCGGCGGGGGTGATCTCCATGAAGCTGGGAAGGATCATCTCCCCGGCGCAGATATCCTCGCCGATCTGCCGGATATGCTGCCAGGGCGCGGCGGCTGCGTGGAGCGTGATGCTGCCGTCGTCGTTCCTGACGATGTCCTCCACCATGATGACCGCGTCGCAGCCCTCCGGGATCGGATCGCCGGTATCCACCACGGTGAATGAGCCCTCCCGCAGAGTGACGGGCGTCGTCTCGGTGGCGCCGAAGCTGTCCTTTGCCCGCAGGGCGACGCCGTCCATGGCGCTGGCCGCGTAGTGCGGCGCGTTGATCCTGGCATAGACCGCCCGGGAGGTGACGCGCCCGTAAGACTCCTGCACAGGAACGGTCTCCATCTGCGTATCAAAGCCGTTCGCCTGCAGCTTCACGAGGTATTCCTTCTTCGCCTGCTCCAGCGGCACGTTGGTCAAATATTCAAAGCCCATATACAATCCTTTCCTTATAGGCTTCCCCTTCGTCAGAGGAAGCTCGTTCCGTTTCGCTTCCGGCGTGAGCCGAAAGCTGCACATTCACTCCCTCCCTCTTCCTCTCCAAAACAAAGCACAAGGCTTTGTTTTGGGTAAGGAAAAATAAGGTTCACCTCAATATAAATACACCTGTACCTGCGCGCCCCTGGGGAGACCCTCGCAGTCACGCGAAATGATGAAATAGCCGTCCGCACCGGAAAGCTGGGTGATCAGCCCGGATTTGGACCGGACCGGCGTGGCCAGAAGCTTTCCGTCCTCCCGCCGCAGATGGCAGGCGTTGATCTGCTCCCTGCCGTGGTTGGCACCCAGGCTCTCGGTCAGCTCAGCCGAGACCGTAAAGTCTTTCTGCTTCCGGCCCATGAGCCGCCCCAGCAGCGGCAGGACAAAGAGCTGCGCCACAAAGCAGGCCGCCACAGGATGGCCGGGCAGGCCGATCAGCGGCTTGTTGCCCGCCTTTCCCATGATGGTGGGTTTTCCCGGCTTGACGGCGATGCCGTGCAGCAGCAGCTCGCCCATGCTTTCAATGATGCGGCAGGCCGCGTCCTTGACGCCCACGCTGCTGCCGCCGGAGAGGATCACGGCGTCGCACGCCTGCGCTGCTGTCTGCATTTTTCGGCGCAGAAGCGCCTCGTCGTCAACCACGATGCCGTAGCTCACCACTTCCGTGCCGAAGGCCTCCAGCATGGCGGCAAGCAGGGAAGAGTTGACGTCCCTTACCTGGCCGGGTCTCGGCGTCCTGTCGGGCGCCACCAGCTCGTCGCCGGTGGAGATCACGCCGACCTTCACCCGGCGTGACACGGGCACGCTCGTCCTTCCGACAGCTGCCAGCGCACCGATATCCTGGGCCGTCAGCACACGCCCGGCGGGGAGGATCTCCTTGCCGGGAAACACGTCGTCGCCCCGGAAGATCAGATTCATGCCCGGCGCACCGGGCTTCATGATCCCGACGGTGCCGTCTCCGTAGTCCTCGGTATATTCGATCATTACCACACTGTCGGCGCCCTTGGGGATCGCGCCGCCGGTGGGCACATAGACGCAGCTGTCGCGCGAAAGGACAAAGTCGGCGCCCTGTCCCATCAGCACCTCTCCCGCAAGATTCAGGATCGCGGGGATCGCGTCGGAACAGCCAAAGGTATCCGCGGCGCGGCAGGCATAGCCGTCAACGGTAGAGCGGTCAAAGTCCGGGACGTATTCCTGCGCTGTGATCGGCTCGGCCAGTACGCGGCCGAGCGCGCGGGAAAGGGGAACGGCCTCCGTTTGGCCAAGCGGCCTGAATTCCTTTTCGATCAGCGCCAGGACTTCCTGCGGGGTCTTCACTTCAAGCATCTCTACACCTCCGCGATGATCTTTCCCAGATCCCGGTAGCTGTTTCCGGTAAAGTGGGAGATCTCTTTTTTAAAGGCCGCCGAGCGCAGGATCTCCAAAATCGTCTCGCCCGCCGGGGTTTCGACAGAGTCCCGGC
The DNA here is from genome assembly GCA_900320465.1 of uncultured Eubacteriales bacterium. Taxonomy (GTDB): domain Bacteria; phylum Bacillota; class Clostridia; order Oscillospirales; family Oscillospiraceae; genus Limivicinus. Next base: position 1,958 of record ONSQ01000076.1, on the reverse strand, counting down.
GCAGCACCAGATCATAGCGCTCCTCCAGCAGGGGGATAAAGTCCAGCCCTTCGATCTGCCGGGAGATGCGCTCCGTACCGATGGCAAGATCCGCCTCGCCGTCGGCAATGGCGGCGGCCATGGTCAGATGGGATTTCATTTCCCGCTCATAGCCCTTGATCTGCCGGGGGTCAAGATCCATGCGCATAAGCTGCCCGTCAAGCAGGATGCGCGCGCTGGAGCCCGCACGGCGGTTTAAAATGGAAATGTCGCGCCGGGCCAGATCCCGCCAGCCGTGGATCTCCTTCGGATTGCCGGCGGCCACGTAAAAGCCCTGCTTTCGGTAGGAAATGTTGATCAGGACCGCCTTTACGCCGGGCATCAGCCTCTTGACGTACGGGACGTTGAAGCTCTTCTCATCCACCGCGTACAGGTGGCAGGCAGCCGCGTCCACCTTCTTCTCATATAAGGCCAGCAGGCCTTCAAAGCTGCTGAGATAGCAGCGGTCCGCAGCAAGACCGCTCTGGTGCAGGTAATTGCTCAGAATATCCAGCACCACATCCTGGCCGGAGATCACAAAGGGCCTTTCGCTGCCGACGGAAGGGGAGAGCAGCTCGCTGCTGATCTCCACGCGCCGGACCGGCTGGACGCTCTGCTCATGCCGGGAACGGGCAATATAGGCGTCCACGTCGTCCTGGGTGAAGCGGACCTTGCGTCCGACTTTGTAGGAGTTGATCTCGCCGCGGCGGATCAGTTCATAGATCGTGGATTTGCTCACATGGAGGATCTCGGCGACCTCCTGTGTGGAAAGTGATTTGTTCTGCGCCATACAGCAGCCCTCCACAGTCCGTTGATGAAATGTATTATACCTTCTTTGTTGAAACTGTACAAGTATGCCCCCAACGCTTCTTATGTATTGTTTCGTGTGGTTTCGTACGGTTTCACACAACTTATTGGCTCCTGCCAGAGACGGCGAATCCTTTTTCGTATCAATTCGCGCGGAAATCAGGCCAAAAGCTTGGCACAGATAGAGCCAGCTCTTATAATGTGGTCAGAAAAGCAATATGGTGAATTGTCACAATTTTACAATTATTACAGGAGGAATCTCTATGAGCGACGCTTACTATGAGAAAATCGCACGTATTAACCTGACCACCGGCGAGATCAAGGTCGAGCCGCTGGATCTGGAAGTGGCTAAGAAGTTCATCGGCGGCCGCGGCCTCGGCACCAAGATCCTCTATGATGAGGGCGTTGCCACGGTCGATCCCCTGTCCCCCGAAAACAAGCTCGTCTACATCACCGGCCCCATGACCGGCTCCAACTCCCCGTCCTCCGGCCGCTACATGGTCGTGACCAAGTCCCCGCTGACCGGCATGATCGCCTGCGCCAACTCCGGCGGCATCTGGGGCGCCAAGCTGAAGTTCGCCGGCTGGGACGCGCTGATCGTCGAAGGCCAGGCTCCCGACTGGTGCTACCTGAACATCGAGGACGACAAGATCGAGATCCTTGACGCGAGAGAGTATTGCGGCGTTCTGAGCGAAGAGCTGGACGACAAGCTGAAGGAAAAGCACGGCGCCGACTGCTCCGTTCTGAACATCGGCCCCGCCGGCGAGAAGCAGGTGCTGCTGGCCGCCGTCATGAACGACAAGGACCGCGCCGCCGGCCGTTCCGGCACCGGCGCCGTCATGGGCAGCAAGAAGCTCAAGGCCATCGTGGTCAAGGCCACCCGCAAGCAGCTGGATGTCATTGCCGACGTGGACGCGCTGAAGGAAGCCAACAAGCGCGCGCTGAAGATCATCGCCGACAACGGCGTCACCGGCCAGGGCCTGCGTGCTCTCGGCACGGCCGTTCTGGTCAACATCATCAACGGCATCGGTGCTCTGCCCACCAGGAACTGGCAGGAGAGCTACTGCCCCACCGCCGACCAGTTCTCCGGCGAGACTCTGGCTGAGAAATATCTGAAGAAGCCCGGCGCCTGC
>ONSQ01000075.1 GCA_900320465.1 uncultured Eubacteriales bacterium | reverse complement strand
GCCGTCGATGGCGATCTCGCCGAATTCGTTCTCGATCAGCACCAGCTTTTCGCCCGCGTAGGCCTCCGCAATCAGCTTGCGGATCAGTGTGGTCTTGCCTGCACCGAGAAAGCCGGAGAAGATATCAATGGTAGTCATATACAAATGCCTCCTGTGCGTTTTATTTCTAAAAGCAAATTATATCATGCTTTTTTCTTTCAAACAAGTATAAACCGTGAACAAAGCAAAAGAGAGGGGCAGTCCCCTCCCTTTCGCTATTCATTTTCTAAAAACCAGAAACTAGAAACTAGAAACTAGAAACTAGAAACTAAACTCAGCCAGGTGCAGCTCCTCCTTGCCGTTGACTTCCTTGACGGCGGAGAGCAGCATGCCGTTGGACTCCTGGCCCATCATCTTGCGCGCCGGCAGGTTGAGGATCGCGACCACCGTCTTGCCCACGAGCTGCTCCGGCTCGTAGAACTTGTGGATGCCGGAGAGGATCTGGCGCGGCTTGCCGCTGCCGTCGTCCAGCGTGAACTTCAACAGCTTCTCGCTCTTCTTCACGGCCTCGCAGGCAAGCACCTTGCAAACGCCTTGCAAACGCGCATGTCGCACCTGGCAAACTCGTCGATGGTGACGTCCGGCAGCACCGGCTTGGCCGCGGGGGCCTTGGAGGCGCGGCTGATCTCCTCGAGCTCGGCCATGGTTTTGTCCATGTCCAGACGCGGGAAGAGCGTCTCGCCCTTGTGGACGCGGATCTCGCCGCCGAGCGCGCCGTACACCGCGTCGTCCCAGCTGCGGCAGCTCTGCGCGCCGATCTGCTCAAGGGCCTTGTCGCAGCTTTCGGGCATGAAGGGCGTCAGGCAGATCAGACTCACGCGCAGCGCCTCCACCAGATTGTACATGACCTCGGCCAGACGCGGCTTGTTGGCCTCGTCCCGGGCCAGGACCCAGGGCGCGGTCTCGTCGATGTACTTGTTGGCGCGCTGGATGCAGCGGAACACCTCTTCCAGCGCCACGGAGGGCTGGTAGACGTCCATCTGTCTGGCGTAGCGCTCCGGCAGGGCGGCGATGACGGCCTTGAGCTCGTCGTCCATCGGCTCGGCCCTGCGCTCGGCGGGCAGGACGCCGCCGAAGTACTTCTCGATCATGGCGGTGGTGCGGGACACCAGGTTGCCCAGATCGTTGGCCAGGTCGGTGTTGATCGTGGAGATCAGCAGCTCGTTGGAGAAGGCGCCGTCCGAGCCGAAGGGGAAGGTGCGCAGCAGGAAGAAGCGCAGCGCGTCCACGCCGAACTTCTCGCTGAGCACATAGGGGTCGATGACGTTGGTGGAGTTGTTGGCCTTGGACTTGGACACCTTGCCGCCGTCGATGATCAGCCAGCCGTGGCCGTAGACCTTCTTGGGCAGGGGCAGCTCGGCGCTCATGAGCATGGCGGGCCAGATGATGGAGTGGAAACGGACGATCTCCTTGCCCACCACGTGCACGTCCGCGGGCCAGTATTTGTCAAAGTCGTGGTAGCGGTCGTTGTACAGGCCCAGCGCCGTGCAGTAGTTGAACAGCGCGTCGACCCACACGTAGACCACGTGGCCCGGATCGAAGTCCACCGGGATGCCCCAGGTGAAGCTGGTGCGGGACACGCACAGATCCTCCAGACCCGGCTTGATGAAGTTGTTGATCATCTCGTTGACGCGGCTGGCGGGCTCCAGGAAGGTGCCGGTCTCCAGCAGCTCCTGCACGGGCTTGGCATACTTGGAAAGACGGAAGAAATAGGCCTCCTCCTCGGCGTCCTGCACCGCGCGGCCGCAGTCGGGGCACTTGCCGTCCACCAGCTGGGTCTCGGTCCAGAAGCTCTCGCAGTCCTTGCAGTATTTGCCCACGTACTTGCCCTTGTAGATGTCGCCCTTGTCGTACATCTTGCGGAACACGCGCTGGATGGCCTTCACGTGGTAGTCGTCGGTGGTGCGGATGAAGCGGTCGTTGGAGATGTTCATCAGCTTCCACAGATCCAGGATGCCCTTTTCGCCGGTGACGATGCGGTCGACGAATTCCTGGGGCGTGACGCCGGCGGCCTTGGCCTTGGCCTCGATCTTCTGGCCGTGCTCGTCGGTGCCGGTGAGGAACATCACGTCATAGCCCCGCAGACGCTTGTAGCGGGCGATGGTGTCGGTGGCCACGGTGCAATAGGCGTGGCCGATGTGCAGCTTGTCCGAGGGGTAGTAAATGGGGGTCGTGATATAAAAGGTCTTTTTCTCCATGGTCTCTTTTCTCCTGTCTGATTTGGTTCGCGCGATCAGCCGTCGCCGTTGATATCAAAGACGATGTCGCCGCCTTCGGTGGTCTGGGTGTTATTGTCCGACGAGCCGCTGCCGGAATCGTCGTAATCCTCGTCGTCCTCGTCATAGTGGGGCTCGTCCAGATGGCCGTGCCAGTTGATCTCGTCCTCGGGGATGTGGTAGTAGCTGTTGTCGATCTTGACCTTGTCCACCTGGTTGCCATCGGCGTCGAAGTAATACTTGTAGCCCGCGGCGCCCCAGCCGATCTGGACGTCGTCGTAGGTGTCGTCATAGACCTCCCACATGGCGCCCCGCGGCTCGATGCGCAGACCCGTCAGGTTGGTGCCCCAGATCTCGATGGTCAGCCAGCGGCCGGAATCGTCCACGCTGGCCAGGATGCGGATGGGGTACTCGCTGCTGTTGGTGAAGGCGAAGTCCGTGCTGGGCCAGTCCACCGTGGCGTCCAGACCCGCGGGCAGATAGCCCACCAGCATGCTGTGGCAGGTACGCGCGTCCACCTGCAGATCCGAGGCCAGCACCGCGTTGTACAGCGTGGAGGACACCTGGCAGATGCCGCCGCCCAGACCCACCTCGTGGGCCGTGCCGTTGTAGACCGGCGCGGGCTTGAAGCCGGCTTCCTCGGTGCGCTCGCCCACCACGGTGTTGTACGAGAAGTGCTCGCCGGGCAGCAGGATCATGCCGTCAAAGCGGGAGCAGGCCAGCCGGATGTTGGAAATACGGTTGGCGGTGCTGCCCGCCAGCGGCGTGCGGGACACGCCCAGCTGGTCACGGAAAAGGTAGGCCTCCAGGCTCTCGGCGGTGATCTCCGGGTCCACCAGGGTGATGGGGATGCTGATCTTCTGCAGCACCTCCGCCTTCTGCCAGAGCTTTTCGGCGCTCTCCACGTCGATCTCCACGCCCTTGACCTCGGGGACGATCACGTCGTTTTCTGCGTCGTAGTAGGCGTCCTTCACCTCGCTGGTCAGCGTGGCGGCAATGGCCTGGAAGTCGGGCATTTTCACCTCGCCGGTGATGTCGTCCCAGACCAGCTCGGTCTTGCGCCCCACCAGAGCCTCGCCCACGGCACGCTTGATGGCGGCGCGGTCCGGGCTCAGATCCTTGGCCACCATCAGATCGCCGATATAGGTGACCAGATTGTCGATCCAGTCCCCGTCGTGGCCGTAGAGGAAAGCCGCGTCGGCGGCCACCTCGGCGGGCACGGCCATACCCGCCTGGAGATAATCGGCCTCAAAGCTGACGCCCTCGGGCAGCGAAACCTTCAGCGTGCCGCCGGTCAGCTTCTCCCAACCCCCGTCGTGCAGGGCCTGGACGGCCTCGTCGCGGGTCATACCGCCCACGTAGATCTCGCCCAGGTACACGTTGGGCAGGTTCTTGTCGTCGTTGGTGATCAGATAGCCCGCGCCCAGCGCCGCGCCGGTAAAGGCGATCAGCAGGAAGGCCAGCACGAGCAGTGCGATCACGACGCCGCGGGCGCCTGTTTTCACGCGCTTTTTCTTCTTTTTGGCCTTGGGCTTTTCGGTCGCCGGGGCGTCCTGGGCCCCCTCGACGGCGTCGGCGGAAGCCTTTTTCTTCTTCGGGGACTCCGCCTCCGCGGGGGCTTTCTTCTTTTTCGGGGCCTCCGGGTCCGCCGCGGCGGCTTTTTTCTTTTTCGGGGCCTCCGGCTCCGCCGCAGCGGCTTTTTTCTTTTTCGGGGCCTCCGGCTCCGCCGCGGCGGCTTTTTTCTTTTTGGGCTTGTCGCCGTCCTCCGAGCCCTTTTTCTTTTTCGGCTTGTCGGGACTGTCGTCGGCGGTGCTCTTCTTTTTCTTTTTCACCGGCCTGTCGGCGTCATGCGGCTCCGCGGCCGTCTGCGGCGTCTCGCCCGGCTCCCTGAGCTCGGAGGCCTTGCGGGCCTCCAACGGCCCCTCCTCCGGGGCGGGAGTCTCCGGCGTGTTCAGCGCGCCGAACAGCTCCTCGTCGAGCCATGCGGGATAGTCTCTTTTTTCGTCGCTCATAGCTGATCCTCACTGGTGCTGATTTGTTGTTGATAGAGCTCGGCGAACATTTCCTCCTCGCTCTTGGGAATGCTGATTTTCTCTTCGGCCTCAAAGGCCTCGCTGAGCCAGGGCGTGCCCTCGATGCGGCCGTTTGCCTGGGCCTCCAGCAGGATGCCGATGAGCGTGTTGGAGATCAGGAAGCCCGGCACCGTAAAGTGCCAGCGGCCCTCCTCCTCCACGGCCCAGCCCTTCTGGCGGAAGGCCAGGAGGGCCTGGTACACCGGGCGCCAGTCGCACTGGGTCCGGATGCGGTAGTCCCGCTCGGAGATCCCGTTGACCGTGCGCATGCCCAGCATGATATATTCCACCGCCCGCTCCAGCGGGTCGATGCGCTGGTATTCATCGATGATGCTGACCTTTTTGTCCACCCCGGCGATGTAGCGCTTGAGATCGCGCACAAAGCTGTAGCGCAGCGTGCCCACGCAGGAGTGGGCGCCGGGGCCGAAGCCCATATAGTCGTCCAGGTTCCAGTATTTCAGATTGTGCCGCGACTCGAAGCCCGGCGCGCAGAAATTGGACACCTCGTACTGGCGGTAGCCGTAGCGCTCCAGCATCTCGGCGGCGTAGCAGTACATGTCGGCCTGCTCGTCGTCGTCCGGCAGGATGGGGGAGTTGTGGTAGGCCTCGTACATGGGCGTACCCTCCTCCAGACGCAGCCCATAGCAGGAGATATGCTCGGGGTGCAGCTCCACGATCTTTGAGAGCGTCTCGGCCCAGTCGCTCTTGGTCTGGCTGGGCAGGCCGTACATCAGATCCAGGCTGATGTTCTCAAAGCCGGCTTTGCGGGCGTTCTGCACAGCCTGCTTGGCCTGCTGGAAGTTGTGGCGCCGGCCGATGAGCTTGAGCAGATTGTTGTCCGTGGCCTGCACGCCGATGGACAGGCGGTTGACGCCCTCCTCGCGCAGCAGCTTCAGGGCGTTGGGGCTGGTGGAGTCCGGGTTGCACTCCACCGTCACCTCGCTGTCCAGCCGCACGTTGCCGTTGAGCTTGAGGGTGTTGAACAGCTCCGCGATCTTGTCCGCGCCGTAGAAGCTGGGCGTGCCGCCGCCGAAGTAGATGCTGTCCACCTCATACGCCTTGAGGGAGGGCGCGCTCTCCTTCAGATGGGCGATCAGCGCCTTCTGATAGTCGGGCATCAGATGCTCGCAGCCTGCGAGGGAATAGAAGTCGCAGTAGGAGCACTTGCTCGCGCAGAACGGTATATGAATGTAGATTCCCAGCTTTTTGGCCATCGGTCAAAACTCCATAAAATAACGATACTATATAGCCTTTCCCTCTGGGGAAGGGGGACCGCGTCAGCGGTGGATGAGGGCTCAGCAATCCTGCACACGCCTTCTCTCGTCTCCCCCCTCCGGGGGAAGTGCCGAACGCAGCGAGGCGGAAGGGGCGTTGCAGGCTCGCACAGCCCCTGTTTGCGCTGGCTTAAAACAGCTCCTCCACACCGCGGGCGAGGGCGGCGGGGTCTTCCAGATCCGCGCCGGCCATCAGCTCGGCCAGAGAGGCCAGAACGGCGGCAATGCGGCCGGCCTTGTCCTTGTCCTCGGCCCAGGCGGCCTGCAGAGCGCGGACGGCGGCGCTGTCGGCGTTGAGCTCCAGCACGCGGCTGGCGCGCACCTTGCGCATCTCCTCGCTGGGGCCGCGGCGGAAATACTTCTCCATCTCCAGGGTCACGGGGCCCTCGGTGGACATGGCGCAGGGCAGATCGGCGAGCTTGGTGGAGAATTTCACCTTGCTCATGCGCCCGCCCAGACTCTCCTTGACGAAGTCCAGGAATTCCTTGTTCTCGATGTCCCGCTCCTCGGCGGCCTTTTTCTCCTCGTCGGTGTCAAAGCCCAGATCGTCGGTCACCACGTTGCAGAAGCCCTTGCCGTCCACGTCGTGCAGCGACTCCAGCACCATCTCGTCAAGCGGGGAGAGCAGATAGATCAGCTCATAGCCGCGGTTCTTGACCTCCGCGCACTGGGGCAGGCTCATGGCGTGGCGCAGGGAGTCGGAGGAGGCGAAGTAGATGCTCTTCTGGCTCTCGGGCATGTTGTCCACATACTCCCTGAGCGTGACCTGCTTGTCCTCGCCGGTGTGGAAGATCAGCAGATCCTTCAGGAAATCCTTGTAGCGGCCGTACTCGTCGCAGACGCCCACCTTCAGGTGGTAGCCGAAGTTTTTGAAGAACTCCTCGTACTTGGGCCGGTCGTCGCGCAGGAGCTTTTCCAGCTCACCCTTGATCTTCTTCTCCAGATTCTGGCCGATGACGCGCAGCTGGCGGTCATGCTGCAGGATCTCGCGGGAGATGTTCAGACTCAGATCCGGCGAGTCCACCACGCCCTTGACGAACTCAAAGTAGTCGTGCACGAGCTTGTCGCACTTCTCCATGATCATGACGCCGTTGGAATAGAGCGTGATGCCGCCCTTTCCCTCGCCGTAGAAGGCGGCCTCGTTCTCCTCGCCGGGGACGAAGAGCATGGCCTTGTAGGACACGGTGCCCTCCGCGTCCACGCGGATCAGGGCGCAGGGGTCCTTGGCCTCGTGGTAGTGTTCTTTATAATAGGCGATGCAGTCGTCGTCGGTGACTTCCTTGCGGCTGCGCTGCCAGATGGGGACCATGCTGTTGACGGTCTCGTTCTCCACCACGGTCTTGTATTCGTACTTGGGACTGCCGTCGTCGTTCTTCTCGCCGGTCTCGGTGCGCTCCTGCCGGGGCACGTCCATGCGGATGGGCCAGCGGACGTAGTCGGAATACTTGCGGATCAGGGCCTTGAGCTTCCAGATCTCCAGATAGGTGCCGTAGAGCTCGTCGTCGTTGTCGGCCTTCAGGTGCATGATCACGTCGGTGCCGACGCTCTCACGCTCACAGGGCGTGACGGTGTAGCCGTCGGCGCCGGTGCTCTCCCACTTCACGGCGGTGTCGGAGCCGTACTTGCGGGTGATGACGGTGACCTTGTCGGCCACCATAAAGGCGGAGTAGAAGCCCACGCCGAACTGACCGATGATGGAAAGATCCTCGCTCTTTTCGGCGTCCATGTCGTTCTTGAAGCTCAGCGAGCCGCTCTTGGCGATGACGCCCAGATTGTTCTCGGCCTCCTGCTCGGTCATGCCGATGCCGTTGTCAGTCACGGTCAGCGTGCGCGCGTCCTTGTCGGGGATCACGTCGATGTGGAAATCGTCGCGATTCAGGCCCACCTGGTCGTCGGTGAGGGACAGATAGCAGAGCTTGTCGATGGCGTCCGACGCGTTGGAGATGATCTCACGCAGGAAGATTTCCTTGTTGGTGTAGATCGAGTTGATCATCAGGTCGAGCAGACGCTTGGACTCGGCCTTGAACTGTTTCTTGGACATTTGTTAGTGTGCCTCCGTTTGGACATAATTAACTAAAGATACATTATAGCACAATTATCCAGCTTTTCAACATTTCTCTTTTTTCTTAACAATAAGTTAGCAAACGGTGCCATTGCGCCCCTCCGCGGCGGACAAGGGCAACAAAAACCCCGGAGACCGCGGTCTCCGGGGTGAAAAGTGTCTCAGCGCCTGCGCCAGGTGGAGGGGATGAACAGGATCAGCATCGCGTAGACCTCCAGCCGCCCGAAGAGCATGGTGAAGGCCATGACAAGCTTGGAGAAGGGCGAGAAGATGGCGAAATTCCCGCTGGGCCCGATCAGCCCCAGGCCCGGCCCCACGTTGGAAATGCACGAGAGGGCCGCGGTGAAGTTGGTGGCGAAATCAAAGCCGTCAAAGGAGATCAGCGCCGTGCAGCCCAGCAGGATCAGCATCACCAGCGCCACATAGGAATACACCGCGCCGGTGGTCTCGGCCGTGACGCGGCGGCCGTCCATCTGCACCCGGCTGACCCGGCGGGGGGAGATCACGCGGCCCACGTCGGCCCACGCCGTGCGGACGAGCAGCATCACACGCGAGAGCTTCAGACCGCCGCCCGTGGAGCCGGCGCAGCCGCCCACGAACATCAGAAGCACGATCATCGTTTGCAGCCAGGAGGGCCACAGCGTGTAATCCACCGTGCAGAAGCCCGCTGTGCTGAGGGTGGACATGACGACGAAAAAGCCGTTGCGCAGCGCGCCGGCAGCGCCGTACATGCCGTGCGTGCCCAGCACGATCAGCCCCACGCACACGGCGATGATCTCCAGATAGCGATGCAGCTCCTCGCTGGACAGGGCCTCGCGTACCCGACCGATGAGGATCAGATAGAACAGGTTGAAGTTGGTGCCGAAGAGCACCAGGAAAACGCCGATGACGGTTTCCACATACACGCTGTCAAAGGCGGCGATGGAGGCGTTGCGGGTGGAAAAGCCGCCCGTGCCCGCCGTGGCGAAGGCGTGCAGCAGCGCTTCGTAAAAGCTCATGCCGCCCAGCATCAGCAGCACCGTCTCCACGACGGTGAAGACCGTGTAGATCAGATAGAGGATGCGGGCGGTCTGCCGCGCCCGGGGCACCAGCTTGCCCACGGTGGGGCCCGGGACCTCGGCGCGCATGATGTGCATCGAGCGCTCGCCGCTCATGGGCAGCACGGCCATCAGGAACACCAGCACGCCCATGCCGCCGATCCAGTGCGTGAAGCTGCGCCAGAACAGGCCCGAGCGGGACAGGCTTTCGATGTCGTTGAGGATCGAGGCGCCCGTCGTGGTAAAGCCGGAGACGGTCTCGAAAAAGGCGTCGACAAAGCAGGGGATGTCGCCGCTGATCAGGAAGGGCACGCAGCCGAGCAGCGACATCGACAGCCACGACAGCCCCACGCAGGCAAAGCCCTCGCGCGCGTAGATCTCGCGCGTGCGGGGCTTCACAAGCAGCAGCGCGCCGCCGACGGCCGCCGTGAGCAGGATCGTCACGGCGAAGGGCAGCACAGATTCGGCAAAGACGAGGGCCGCGATCAGCGGCAGCAGCAGCAGCGCCGCGAGGATCAGCAGCACCCGGCCGAGGATGAAGGCGATCATTCGATAGTTCATTTCTCAGGCCCCGTCATGTCGTTGATGTTCTTGATCAGCCCCGCCGCGGCGATGACCACCGCGTGGTCGCCCTTTTCCAGCACGGTGGAGCCGTCGGGGATCAGCGTCTCACTGCCGCGCATCACGGCGCACAGCAGCACGCCCTTGCGCAGGTGCAGATCCTTCAGCGGCACGCCCAGACACTTCGCCCCGTCCCCCAGCCGGAACTCCAGCGCCTCGATCCGGTCGTCGGCCAGGCGGTGCAGCGTCTCGATGCTGCCGCTGTCGGCGGAGTTCTCCAGCGCCCGGACAAAGCCGGTGATCTGCTGCGAAACGATCTCGCCGGGGGTGACCATGCTGTCGCCGCTGTCGGCAAGCATGCCGGAAAAATGCCGGGTGTTGACCTTGACCACGGCCTTGTCCACGCCGCAGCGCCGGGCGTACATGGCGGTGACGATGTTGTCGCCGTCGTCGCCGGTCAGCGCCACAAAGGCGTCCGTGTCGCGGATGCCCTCCTCCAGCAGCACCTCGTCCTGGGTGGCGTCGCCGCAGATGACGCGGGCGCGGGGGATCAGATCACACAGCTGATCGCAGCGCTCGCGGGAGCGCTCGAACACCGTGACGGCAATGCCGCTCTCGTCCAGCAGCCGGGCCAGGTAAACGCTGGTGCGGCTGCCGCCCATGATCATCACGCTGCGCACCCGGCGGCCCTTCTGGCCCACGGCGGCGAAGAAGCGCCGCAGCTCCCGCGCCTGGCCGGTCAGACCCAGCCGGTCCCCGGCCTGAAGGACAAAATCGCCGCGGGGGATCAGCGCCTCGCCGGCTCTCTCCGCCACCGCCACCAGCACCTTGGCGCCGAAGCGGCCGAAGACCTCGCGCAGACTCAGTCCGCACAGGGGACTGCCCTCCGGCACCCGGTATTCGATGATCTCGGCGCTGCCCTTGGAGAAGGTCTCCACCCGCACCGCGCCGGGGAAGCGCAGGATGCGGGAGATCTCCTTGGCGCACTCGTATTCGGGGTTCACGATGACCGAAAGCCCCACCGCCTCCGACAGGAACTGGCGCTGGGACAGATACTCCGGGTCGCGGATGCGGGCGATGATGGTCCGGGTGCCCAGCCGCTTTGCCGCCAGGGCGCAGAGCATGTTCATCTCGTCGCTCTCGGTCAGCGCCAGCAGCACGTCCGCGTCCTCGGCCCCGCTCTCGCGCAGGGTGTCGGGGTTCGTGGCGCTGCCCAGGACGCAGATCACGTCCAGCTCGCCGGAGCAGCGCTCAATGGTCTGGGCGTCCCGGTCGATGAGGGTGATGTCGTGGCCCTCCCGGTCCAGCGAGCGGGCGATCAGCGCACCGATCCGCCCGGCGCCGGCAATGATGATTTTCATGGGGCTTTCACCTCGCTTTTATTTCAAATCAGTATAGCACATCTGTCGCCCGTTGTACAGGAAAAGCGTTTGAAAAGCGCGCGTGAGTGTGATAGACTGGGGCGACAGAAAAAACGAAAGGACGCCTATGTTTACCGGATTTTCAAAGGAGACCGGCGAGTTTCTCTGGGAGCTCGCCTTTCACAACGAGCGGCCCTGGTTTCTGGAGCACAAGGAGCAGTTTGAGCGCACGCTCAACGAGCCCTTCCGCGCCCTGGCCCGGGAGGTCTATGACGAGCTGCGGCGCCAGGCGCCGGAGGAGGAGTGGCGCGTGCACGTCTCGCGCATCTACCGCGACGCCCGGCGGCTCTACGGCCGGGGGCCCTACAAGGACCACCTGTGGATGACGTTCACGCCCGCCTCCGCCACGTCGGAGGGGCCCGCCTTCTGGTTTGAGATCGGCGCGTCGGATTATTCCTACGGGCTGGGCTTCTGGGGCCCCACCTCCGCCGCGATGGAGGCCTTTCACCGCGCCGTGGCCGCCAACCCCGCCCGGTTCGAGAGCCTGGTGAGCGAGGTGTCGGGCATGCGGGGCTTTGCCCTGCACGGCGAGAGCTTCCGCCGTCCCAAGGCCGACCTGGGGGAGATCATCAACCCCTGGTACAACCGAAAGTATTTCGACTACGGCCTGCGCCGGGATCACGACGAGCTGCTCTACAGCGAGAAGCTGCCCAAAAAGATGGCGCGGGACTTTGTGCGCCTGCTGCCGCTGTGCCGCTTCCTCACCGAGGCCGTCAACGCCGCGACCTGACGCCCCGCAACCAGAAACCGGAAACTAATACTGATACCCAATAAAAACAAGACAATCTTTGCGGCCAGAATTGCGCCATACATCGTTGGAGCCCTTGCAAATATATCTCCATTATTCGCTGCGGGC
>ONSQ01000066.1 GCA_900320465.1 uncultured Eubacteriales bacterium | reverse complement strand
TTTTGAAAGGAGGAGACACGCAGCACAGATGAAGAAAAGACGACCGCTTTCGCGATCGTCTTTTCTGAGCCGTGCGGAGTGATCTCCGACGTGGTGCCGGTGGCCCGACTCGAACGGGTACGCTGCAAAACAGCAAGGGATTTTAAGTCCCTGGTGTCTACCATTCCACCACACCGGCATGCTTGTACTACTCTACCACCGCGCGTCGCGGAATGTCAAGCACCGCCTGTGCGTGAAAGGCGCCCATCACCAGTCGCTGTCCCAGTCGGTGGAGCCGCTGTCCCAGTCGCTGTCCCAATCCCAGTCGCTGCCGCTGTCCCAGTCGTCATCGTCGTCCCAGTCCCAATCCCAGTCGGAGTCGGAGTCGGACGAATCGTAGCTGTAATCGCCGGAGCTGTAGTCGTCGCTGTAATAATAGTAGTCGCTCTCGGCAAAGTCGCTGACGCCGTAGTCGTCGGAATAGGAATAGGACGTGTAATAGTCCTCGGCGTTGTCCAGCAGCTCGTCGGCCACGCTGATGGGGTACCAGCCGTCGTTGTCATAGAGATACCAGTCGTTGTTCTGGCTGTAATAGGTGTCGCCGTTGTAGCTGTAATAGCCCTGGGCCGGCCTGTGGAGCGGGCTGACGAACTGGCCGTGAACCGCGCGGATGATGGTGACGGAGGCTGCCAGCGCCAGGATCAGATACAGCAGCACCGGCTTTTTGCCGGACTTGGGCGCGCGCTGCGGCACGTCGTCCAGAGGGCTGTAGGCCTCGGCCCGGGGCGGGGTATAGCGCGTCGAGCGCCCGGCGGCCACTCTGGCGCGCTGGCCGGTGGCCTCCTCCTTGAGCTTTTCAAAGATCTCACGCACGGCCTTTTCCTCGTTGGGTCCCTTATAGCGCACCGCGCGGCTGCCGTCGGCCTTGTTCTTGTAGACCACAAAATCCCCGTCGTCGGCCTGATAGATGCCGAAGGCTTTGGCCCCCGGATAGTCCAGTCCGATGAAAAAGCGCATCTTGGCCAGGGGCAGCTCGTGCCGCTCGCAGAAGGCGGTCAGCTCGTCGATGGTCCGGGGCGTCTGCACCTTTCGGCGCTGCGGGGCCTGCTCCGGCTCGCTCTGCACGGCCGCGCCGCTCTGGGGCACGGCGGCGCCGCAGGCGGCGCAGAAAAAGCTGTCGGGAGTCAGCTCGCTCCCGCAATACTCACAATATCTTGCCATTGTTCTGTTCCTCCTCCAGACAGGGCTTGACACTGGCCAGGATCAGGGTGGCGGTCAGGGCGCTGATGCTCTCGACGCTCAGATCGCGCCGGTCGTTGACCCACTCCTGTATCAGTCCGATGCAGCCGTTGATGATAAAGGCGTTGTACATGCCGCTGCTGCGCTCGTCGGCGCCGGGGGCCAGGATCTGCCAGAAGAAGCGGCACTGGACGTCCACCCGCTCCTTGACCAGATCCACAAACTGCATGTCGCCGTGGGCGCCGAGCATGATGCGGCAGAAGTCCCGGTTCTCGTCGAGGAAGGAAAACACCGCCCGCAGATAGGGCGAGCCCTCCGCCCGCAGGATCGGTTCGCCGTTGAGCTTGGCGTCGAACTGGCGGAAGAAATCCGCCTCCATGTCGCGCAGCAGGTCATAGATGTCCTGATAATGAAAATAAAAGGTGCCGCGGTTCACGTCCACGCGCTCCGCCAGCTCCTTGACCGAGATCTCGTTGATGGGCTTTTCCTCCAGCAGCTGCAAAAGCCCTTCGCGCAGGCGGCGCTTGGTATTGCGGACGCTGCGGTTGTCCGTTCCTGCCTTGTTCATGCTCGCACTCTTTTAAACAAAATCGCCCAAAGTGTTGATTGTTCGTCACATCCGCCGAAATCAGCCATTGACAGCCCTCCGGCGGCTTTTTATACTTGGACTATAAACGAATTTTCAACACTTGTCAAGGTGAGGTCCCATGCCGGAGACGGAGAAGACAAAGCGCCTGCAGACCGATATGCTGATGCGAAAGCTGGCCGCGGCCATCGTGCGATGGCGGGGGCTTTTCATGCTGCTGTTTTTGCTTGCGGCGGTGTACTGCGCGCTGGGGTTGTCGCGGGTGCGGGTGAATTCCGACCTGACTTTTTTCCTGGCCCCGGACACCGAGACCCGCCGCGGCATCACGATCATGGAGGACAACTTCGTCACCTACGCCTCCGAGGACGTGATGATCGCCAACATCACCTACGAGCGGGCCGAGAGCCTGTGCGAGACCATCCGCGGCTATGACCGGGTCTTTTCGGTGAGCTTTGACGACACGCCCGCCCACTATGTCAGGGCCTCGGCGCTGCTGACCATCGCCTTCGACGGCACCGACGACGAGCCGGGCGTGGAGGAAGCGCGCGGGCGAATCCGCGCACTGCTCGCCCCCTATGACAGCTACACCTATTCCATGGACATCAAAAACTACTCCAGACAGCTGGCGGGCGAGATGGTGGGCGTGGTGGCCATCGCCGCGGCGGTGATCGCGGTGATCCTGCTCTTCACCTCCCGCAGCTATTTCGAGGTGGTGATCTTCGCCCTGGTGTTCGTGTTTGCGGCGCTTCTGAACATGGGCACCAACTTCTGGCTGGGGGAGATCTCCATGATCACCCACTCCATCGCCATCATCATGCAGCTGGCCCTGGCCATCGACTATGCCATCATCTTCTCCCACCGCTACCAGGACGAGTGCGCCCGCTTCGACAGCGCCCGCGAGGCGCTGGTCGAGGCGCTGGCCAAATCCATCGTGGAGATCAGCTCCTCGAGTCTGACCACGATCTCGGGACTGGTGGCGCTGATGCTGATGGAGTTTCGCCTGGGCTACGATCTGGGCGTGGTGCTGTCCAAGAGCATTCTGTGCAGCCTGCTGACGGTGTTTCTGCTGATGCCGGGGCTGATTCTGCTCTTCCCCCGGGCCATCCGCCGCAGCGCCCACCGCAGTCTGATCCCCGACATCACGCCCTGGGGAAGGTTCCTCATGCGCTCGAAGAGCTGCTTTGTGTGGCTGTTTCTGCTGATCGTGCCCTTTGCCTTTTACGGCGCGCGGCATGTGAACTACGCCTTTTCCGACAGCGCCGTGTCCGAGCTGGTCTACTCCGAGAGCCGCGCGGCCATGCGCAGGATCGAGCAGACCTTTGAGAGCTCCACGAGCGTGGTCCTGCTGCTGCCCCACGAGGATCTGGAGGCCGAAAAGACCATCGCCCGCGAGATCAGGGCTCTGGACGGGGTCAAGGACGTCACGGGCCTGTCCCTCATCGAGGTGGACGACGAGCACGTGCTGACCGATCTCTACTCCCCGCGCCAGTTTGCCGAGCTGCTGGAGCTGCCCCGGGAGGAGGCCGAGCTGCTGTTCCAGGCCTACGGTGTGCGCCACGAGGAATACCAGGCCCTCTTCGGCGCGCCGGACAGCTACCGGGTGCCGCTCCTGGATCTGTTCGACTTTCTCTTTGAGCTCATCGACCACGGGGTCGTCACCCTGTCCGGCGAGCAGAGCGAGCAGGTGGAGGCGCTGCGCCCCACGCTGTCCTACGCGCTGGCCCAGCTGCGGGGCGAGCACTATAACCGCCTGCTCATCACCGTGGATCTGCCCACCGAGGGCGACGAGAGCCGCGCTCTGGTGGAGCGCGTGCGCGCCATCGCCGCGCCCCACTACCCCGCGGGCGAGGTGCTGGTGGTGGGCGACATCACCAGCGCCCGGGATCTGGGGGACTCCTACACCGGCGACTCGCTGCTCATCAGCCTGCTGACCATCGGCTTTGTGTTTGCGATCCTGCTCTTCACCTTCCGCACGGCGGTGGGGGCCGCGATCCTGGTGTTCGTGATCCAGGGCAGCATCTGGATCAACTTCTCCTTCCCCTATCTGCAGGGCCAGTCGCCCTCCTTTGTGACCAATATGATCGTCTCGGCCATCCAGATGGGCGCCACCATCGACTATGCCATCGTGCTGATGAACCGCTACCAGGTGCTCAAGGCCGCGCTGCCGCCCCGCCAGGCCATGGCCCGGGCCGTGAACGAGAGCTTTGCCACCGTGCTGACCTCCGGCTCCATCATGACCATTGCGGGCGTGCTGATCGGCGTGCGCGTCAGCGACGTCTACGTCAGCCACATCGGGCTGGGCGTGGGCCGCGGGGCGCTGTGCAGCGTGATCCTGGTGCTCAGCGTGCTGCCCCAGCTGCTGGTGCTGCTGGACGGGGCCGTGGAAAAGACCCGTTTTCGTCTGAGCTCGGAGGAGGAATGAGAACATGAAAAAGAAAATCCTGTCCGCGCTGCTGGTGCTGGTGATGCTCCTGTCTCTGGGCGCCCCGGCGCTGGCCGCGGAGGAGGACGCGCCGCGGGTGCGCCGCCTCGGCTCCGAGCGGGACTTTGTCCGCTTTCTGGAAAACTGCGCCCGCGAGAGCTACAGCGCCTCCACCCACTTCGTGCTGACGCGGGATCTGGATCTGACGGGCCTTGCCGTCTCCGCCGCGCCCTATTTCGCCGGAGAGCTGGACGGGGGCGGCCACACGGTGCGCGGGCTGTGTCTCGACGCCGCCGGCTCGCGCCAGGGGCTGTTCCGCCAGGTGGGGCCCACGGGCGTCATCCGCGCCCTGCGCGTGGAGGGCAGCGTGCTGCCAACCGGCACGCGCCAGGCCGTGGGCGGTCTGGTGGGCCGCAACGAGGGCACGCTGGAGGACTGCGCCTTTTCCGGCGAGGTGCGCGGCACCGCCGACGTGGGCGGCCTGGTGGGCGAGAACACCGGCACCATCCGGGGCTGCGCCTTTGTCGGCACCGTCTGCGGCGAGCATCGGGTGGGCGGTCTGGTGGGCCGCAACACCGGTCTGGTGGAGCAAAGCGAGACCGACGCGCGCGTCAACAACGAGGAAATCACGCCCCAGAGCGAGCGGCGCTTTGACCTGTCCTCCCTCTCCGGGGACGATCTGGTGGATCTCAGCGACCTGGGCGGCATTGCCGGCGAGAACACCGGCGTGCTGCATGCCTGCAGCGCCGCCGGGGCGGTGGGCTTTTCCCTCACCGGTTATAACGTGGGCGGCGTCGCGGGCAAAAACAGCGGCTATATCAGCGCCTGCTCCAACGCCGCCGCGGTGGAGGGCCGCCGGGACGTGGGCGGCATCGTGGGCCAGGGCGTGCCCTACGCGGTCTGGGAGCTGACCGACAGCAAGCTGCAGGAGCTGTCCCGTGCCATCGCCGGGCTCAACGGCCTGCTCAGCGCCGCCACGAAAAAGCTTGACGACCGCACCGGCGAGACCGCCGAGGTGCTGCGGGGCATGAGTCAGGACAGCCAGCGGGCCATGAACGCCGCCGGCGAGCTGCTGCGCGCCGGGGCGAACCAGACCTCGGACTATCTGGCCGGCATCAGCGTGGATCCGGATACCGGCGAGATCCGGCTGCCCAACCCCAACTTCGCCGCGGCGGACACCTCGGCGCTGACGGCGGCGCTGGCCGGGCTCTTCACCCGCTCCCGGCTTTTGACCGAGACGCTGGACGGCACCGTGGGCGAGGCGGCCGAGGACGTGAAGAAAATCAGCGGCCAGATCAGCTACATTTTCAACGTGATTTTCTCGCTGATCAGCGACGTGGGCTCCGGCGACCTGCTGAGCCGTCGCGATCTGTCCTATGAGGAGGTCTATGACCACAACGAGGGCGCCGTGGAGAGCTGCGTCAACACCGGCTCCGTCCGGGCCGAGACCTGCGCGGGCGGCATCGTGGGTACCCTGGCCTTTGAGCTGAGCTTCGACATGGAGGACAGTCTGGGGACGAGCGGCGCGCTGCCCACCCGGGCCGAGCAGCTGCTCTTCGCCGCGATCCGCCGCTGCGACAGCCGCGGCAGCGTCCGCGCCCGGGGCGACCGGGCGGGCGGCGTGGCCGGCCGTGTGGACGTGGGCGCGGTGGTGGACTGCGTGTTCCGCGGCACGGCCGAGTCCCAGACAGGGGACTATGTGGGCGGCATCGTCGGCGAGAGCCGCGGCACCGTGGCCCGCTGCTGGTCCCGCTCCTGTCTGAGCGGCGGCAAGTACGTGGGCGGCGTGGCCGGTCTGGGGACGGATCTGCTGGACTGCCGGGCGCTGACGCAGCTGGCGCGCTATACCGAGTACGCCGGGGACACGGCGGGCTGGGCCGAGGGCACGGTCAGCGGCAACCTGTACGTGCCCGCCGGGCCGGAGGGCGTGGACGGCGTCAGCCGCATCGCCCAGGCAGAGAGCGTTTCGCTGCGCGCGCTGCTGGCAGAGGAGGACGCCCCGGCGGACTTTTCAACCCTCACGCTCCGCTATCTGGGTCCGGAGGATACGGTCGTGGAAACGCGCGCCGTTCCCTTTGGCTCCGCGCCTCCGCCGCCGCCGGAGCTGGCAAGCCAGGACGGCGCGGCCTGGGTCTGGGACGAGACGGCGCAGGCCGTCCGCTATGACGACGGCGACGTGGGCGGGGCCTATCTCAAGCGCATCAGCGTGCTCTCCTCCGGGGAGGAGCCGCCGCTGTTCCTGGTGGAGGGCGATTTCTTCGAGACCTCCGTTCTGTCGGTCTACGCCTTTGCCCTCTCGCCGGAGGACGTCGCCTGCACGGGCGGCTGGACGCTGGAGGTTGCGGGCTATGAGGCGCCCTTGCGCGTGCACCTGTACACCGAGGACGCCGGCGCCGTCTGGCTCTCCGCCGCCGACGGCTGGCAGCGCCTGGAGGGCGAGCGGGACGGCCGCTATCTGGTCTTTACGCTGCCCAACGGCGGCTCGTTCGCCGTGGAGGAGGCCGCGCACGCCGCCAGCCCCTATCCGCTCCTGCTGCTGGGCGGGGGCGCGCTGCTGCTCCTCGCCCTGGCGCTGCGCGCCGTGGGCGCGCGCCGCAAGAGCGCCAAAGCCGTCGCCGCGGAGGCCGCTGCCGCGTCTGAGAGCGCCGCGCTCACCGATCCGCCGGCGTGATATTGGACGATACTGCCAAGTCTAAAGGGAAAAGTGCTTTGCACTTTTCCCTTTTCCACAAAAATGAAAGATGCGCTTGACTTTAACACTATGTGGTGCTAAAGTGTAGCCATCTTCAGGAAGGAGAAAGCCGCATGAAGATCGCCCGTTTTGCTTTCGCATACCGCTATTACCGCTATTTTGAGACAAAATAGGGGTTATCGGTGCTGCTGCAAAACCGGGTGTCAGATGGGACAAACAAGGCCGCACGGATGACTGTGCGGTTTTCTTTTTGCCCGGAATCGAATTAGGAGGAATTGAAAAATGAAAAAGGTTCTTGCTCTTCTCTGTGCGCTGTGCATGCTCTTTGCTCTCGCCGCCTGCGGCCAGAGCGCAGCGCCCGCCGCCTCCGGCGCCGCTCCGGCCGCCGACAAGGTCTTCAACGTGGGCGTGTGCCAGCTGGTGCAGCACCCCGCCCTTGACGCCGCCACCCAGGGCTTCTGCGACAAGCTCACCGAGCTGCTGGGCGACAAGGTCAACATCACCGTCCAGAACGGCGCCGGCGACCAGCCCAGCTGCGCCGTCATCGCCAGCCAGTTCGTCTCCGACGGCGTGGATCTGATCATGGCCAACGCCACGCCCGCGCTGATCGCCGCGGCGGGCGCCACCGGCGACATCCCGGTGCTGGGCACCTCCATCACCGCCTACGCCGCCGCCTTTGAGATCGACGAGTGGGAAGGCCGCAGCGTGGCCCTCAACGTCTCGGGCACCTCCGACCTGGCCCCGCTGGACCAGCAGGCCGCCATCCTGCACGACTTCTTCCCCGACGCCAAGAACGTGGGCATCCTCTTCTGCAGCGCCGAGGCCAACTCCAAGTTCCAGGTGGAGACCATCAAGCCCATGCTGGAGGACTTCGGCTTCACCGTGAAGCTCTTTGAGTTCTCCGACTCCAACGACGTGGCCGCCGTCACCACCAGCGCCGTGGGCGAGTGCGACGTGCTCTACATCCCCACCGACAACACCGCCGCCTCCTGCGCCGAGGCCATCAACAACGTGGCGCTGCCCGCGGGCGTGCCTATCATCGCCGGTGAGTCCGGTCTGTGCGCCGGCTGCGGCGTGGCCACCCTGTCCATCGACTACTACGACATCGGCGCCACCACCGCCGAGATGGCCTACGACATTCTGGTCAACGGCGCGGACGTGTCCACCATGGACATCCGCTACGCCCCCGTGTTCACCAAGATGTTCAACGCCGACATCTGCTCCAAGCTCGGCATCAGCGTGAGTGACGACTTCGTGGCCATCGGCTGATCCCTTTCCCGGCAAGACAATCGCCCCGGCGGTCCTGTGCCGCCGGGGTCTGTGACTGAGGTGTTATTTTGACTGCTTCCGCTTATTTTTCTTCGCTGAGTCTGCTCAGACTTCTCAACAACATGCCCGGCGGCATTGCCCAGGGACTGATCTGGGGCATCATGGCGCTGGGCATCTACATCACCTTCCGGCTGCTGGACGTGGCCGACCTGACGGTGGACG
The DNA here is from genome assembly GCA_900320465.1 of uncultured Eubacteriales bacterium. GTDB lineage: Bacteria > Bacillota > Clostridia > Oscillospirales > Oscillospiraceae > Limivicinus. Next base: position 1,730 of record ONSQ01000066.1, on the reverse strand, counting down.
GTTCGTTCACCACCGGCGGCGCGGTGACGGTCATGCTGATCCTCGCGGGCTGGCCCGCCTGGTGCGCGCTGATCGTGGCGACCCTGGCCGGGCTGCTGGCGGGGCTGGTGACGGGGCTTCTGCACACCAAGCTGGGCATCCCCGCGATCCTGGCCGGCATTCTGACCCAGCTGGCGCTGTTCTCGGTCAACCTGCACATCATGGGCATGTCCGCCAACAAGGCCGTGAGCGTGGACAAGTACCGTCTGGTGCTGTCGCTGCGCTATGTGCCCGCCGCCATCGTCACGGGGCTGCTGATCGCCCTGGCGCTGGTGAGCATCCTGTACTGGTACTTCGGCACCGAGCAGGGCTCGGCCATCCGCGCCACCGGCAACAACCCGGCCATGAGCCGGGCGCTGGGCATCAACATCGACAACATGAAGCTCATCGGCCTGTCCCTGTCCAACGGCATGGTGGCCCTCTCCGGCGGGCTCATGGCCCAGTTCCAGGGCTTTGCCGACGTGAACATGGGCCGCGGCGCCATCGTGATCGGTCTGGCCTCGGTCATCATCGGCGAAGTCATCGGCAGCGCGCTTCTGGGCAAGCGCATGAACTTTTACGGAACGCTGAGCTTTGTGGTTGTCGGCGGCGTGCTGTACTACCTGGTGATCGTGGTGGTGCTGTGGCTGAAGCTGAACACCAACGATCTCAAGCTCTTCACCGCCGTGGTGGTGGGGCTGTTCCTGGCGGTGCCCTATCTGCGGCAGCAGCGCAGGAGCTCCTTTGCCCGACTCAAACGGAAGGGGGACGGAAGCCATGCTTGATCTGGAACATGTCTCCAAAACCTTTAACCCCGGCACCATCAACGAGAAAAAGGCCCTGCAGGATCTGAGCCTGCATCTGGCCGACGGCGATTTCGTCACCGTCATCGGCGGCAACGGCGCGGGCAAGTCCACGCTGCTCAACGCCGTGGCGGGCGTCTGGCCCATCGACAGCGGACGCATCCTGCTGGGAGGCGAGGATATCACCGCCCTGCCCGAGCACAGGCGCGCCGTGCACATCGGCCGCGTGTTCCAGGACCCCATGATGGGCACCGCGCCCAACATGCAGCTGGAGGAAAACCTGGCCCTGGCCATGCGCCGCGGCCAGAAGCGCGGACTGAAATGGGGCGTGACCAAGCTGGAGCGGGACGATTACCGCGAGCTGCTCTCTGATCTGGGCCTGGGGCTGGAGGATCGCATGACCGCGAAGGTGGGCCTTCTCTCCGGCGGCCAGCGTCAGGCGCTGACGCTGCTGATGGCAGTGCTGCGGCGGCCCAAGCTGCTGTTGCTCGACGAGCATACCGCCGCCCTGGACCCGGCCACCGCCGCCAAGGTGCTGGAGCTCTCGGACCGCATCGTGTCCGAGAACGACCTGACCGCGCTGATGATCACCCATAACATGTCCGACGCCATCCGCCACGGCAACCGGCTGATCATGATGGACCAGGGACGCATCATCCTGGACATCTCCGGCGAGGCCAAGAAGAAGCTGACCAAGCGCGAGCTGATCGACCGCTTTGCCCAGACCGCCGGCTACGCCATCGAAAGCGACGAGACGCTTTTGAGCAAAAATTGAAAAAAGGCTGGAAAACCGTGTGTTTTCCAGCCTTTTTATACTGATACCCGATAGAAAGTAGACAAAGATTTGCAAGTCAGAATTGTGCCAGACAAGGCGGAGCCCGCAGCGAATAATGGAGATATATTTGCAAG
>ONSQ01000065.1 GCA_900320465.1 uncultured Eubacteriales bacterium | reverse complement strand
CGTTGTAGTCCTCGGCGCTGACCGGCTGGATGCGCAGATACTCCCGGATAAACTCCTGCGTCGCCTGGGCGTGAAGCTCGTCGAGGGGTGTCTTCTCGGTCGGGTAGTTCTGATCCAGCCACTCCTGCAGCGTCACGCCGAAGCGGCGCTTGATGACGGAATGGGGCGGGAGGCACTTCTTCTTGAAGTCCGTCCGCAGGGGCGGGCGGCCGTTGTCCAGAATGAACTGCTCCACGGAGTCCTGGATCGCCGCCTCCGTCCAGCGGTTGAGGGGCAGCTCGTCGATCATGGTATGTAGGACTTGAACGGCCTCTTCGTTGTCGGCCAGCGCTTGGGCGGCCAGTTCCAGCGCTTGTTTTCTTGTCACGGGATAAAGCCTCCTGTGGCTTTTCGCCATCCCATAATCGCTGGAACGCCGTAGGTGGAAAATTGCACGTTCTGGTTCAGGTCGAAGCAGTCTATGGCCTTGATGAGGCCGATGCAGCCCACCTGGAAGAGATCGTCCATGCTCTCGCCCCGCCCGGCAAACTTCTGCACCACCGACAGCACCAGGCGGAGGTTGCCGGAAATAAGCGTTTCCCGGGCACTCCTGTCTCCGGCCCGGGCCTTCTCCAGCAGCGCGCGGGTCTCTGCGCTCTTCAAAACCGGCAGCTGGGCGGTATTCACCCCGCAGATCTCCACTTTTCCCTGCATCCAAAACACCACTCCTTTGTTCAAGGGTGGAGTTAGTATTTCCCGCGCCGCGGGAAATGATACGGGAAGGACTTTGCGTATGCCCCCAGGTGAAGAACCGCCCGCTTCTGCGGCCGGTTCTTTCTTTTCGTTTTTGGAAATAAAAGCGTGTGAATTCGATTTGCTCCCTATAGCCGCGACTTTTTATAATGACCATGGGATGGCGAAATCAATCGGAGATTCGATTGATTTCGCTGCCAAACGACAGGTTTGGCAGCGAATGATTCATAGAATCATTCGCCCGATGTTCATTGCAAGGAATATATGGCAAAACAGCAAGGCTGTTTTGCTGCGGCGTAAAGCGGCGCGGCGAAAAGCTTTTTGGCTTTTCGCCATCATATAATCATTATAATGATACCAGAAAAAGTATGACCAAACGAAACGGGTACAGGAAAGGAGCACAACCATGGTAGGAACCGTTGAAAAAGAAATCCTCGACATTCAGGACGACAGCGTGATCAAGATCCGCCAGAAGCTTTTCCCCGAAGAAGAGAAAATGAACCTTGCCAAGTATTTCTACAACTACCCGCTGCACTACCCCTCTCCCATCGAGATGCAGATCATCAACACCATGAATCCCATGCCGGTGGAGGAGGCCATCGCGCCGGAAAATTTTATGAGCCTGCTGAAGCCCTACGGCTATGACAAGTATGAGCTTGGCTACTGCATGTTCCCGGACGGCTCGGGCTATGTGGCCACCTATCGCGTCCGCCCGCCTTATATCAGCGCCGAAATGGAGCGCTGGTACCGCAACTGGCGCAACCTCAAATCCAAGGGCATGGTGCCCGGCCATGGCAATCTGCGCTATAAGATCTGGAACTACGCCGACCATTTCGATCACTACTATGTGAACTGGAAAAACGGCTCCGAGGGCATCCACACCACCGAAAGCCTGGATCTCGGCGCGGGCGAGCGCATGTATGACACCATCCGCCACGAGTTCCCCTTAAAGGACTTCGGCATGACCGACGAGTGGATGAAGGAGCTGAAGGACGCGGGCTGCCAGCTCACCGACCACGGCTCCTATGAGACCTTTGACGAGCCCGGCACGCATCTCTGCCTGTCCTATTCCCGCCCCTGCCCCCAGGGCGGCATCGAGACCCGGAGCCGCGAATGGATCGGCTGGAAGCCGGTCAACGGCAAGCTGGTGCGCGACCCGGCCACCAAGTGTGACGAGGCGTATCTGCGCAAGGTCGTGATCCACACGCTGGTGGAGTGGGAGCATCTGTACACCTTCCTCCCGGAGCTTTACGCGGAATACAAAGACCTGCCCGCTGATGCGGACTGAGGAGGAGCGGAACCATGATCGAGATCAAAGTCCCGGAGCTCTCTCCGGAGGAGCTGGCGCTGCCCTCATCCCGCTTTTATACGGACTACCCTCTTAAGCCTCCCGGACCGCTGCAGACCATGCTGCTGGAAAACGGCCCGATCCCGGCGGAGAAGGCGATCCCCATCGAGCATTGGCTCGACTGGCTCTCGCCCACCGGCTACCCGGACGTGGTATACGGCTACACCATGATGCCGGACGGCTCGGGCTTTTACATCGAATATTCCGTCACTCCCCCGACCTGGAACGGCAAATGGCGCCGCTGGTATGGCAACTGGTACAATCACTATTCCAAAAACATGCCGGAGGGGCGCGGCAACCTGCGCTATAAGATCTGGAACCCCTGCGACCACTGGGATCACAAATTTGTCAACGGCGAGAATGACCGCGACGGCGTCTGGTCGATCGAAACGTTAGACCTCGGTGCCTCCGGCGATCCCTCCAAGGGCATGCCGGCCGTGTCTCACAAGATCAACCTGCGGGAATACGGCCTGAGCGAGGAAAAAGAAAAAGAGCTTCTGGCGGCGGACTGCCGCGTGGAAGCCGTTTACGAGGAATTTGACGAGCCGGGCCACCACCTGGTGCTGCGTTTCTCCCGCCCCTGCCCCCTGGGCGGACGGGAGAGCATGAACTGCGAGTGGATGGGCTATTGGCCGAAGGACGGCAAGATCGTCCGCGACCCGGAGACGAAGGTGGACGAGCGCTATCTCCGCAACGTCCTGGCGCATAACACCATCGAGCGGCAGCATCTGCTGGAGGTCCTGCCGGATCTCTATGAGGCGTATCACGAGCTTCCTCCGGACGCAGACTGATTCTGACTTTGGGAGTAAAAAACTATGGCTAGACAAATCAGCGCAGAGAAACAGCAGATGTTTCTCAATGAGGACGTGAGAACGCTGCTCCCCCGTATGGCGGTTCCCACCATCGTGGCGCAGCTGATCACGACCATATATAACATCGTTGATACCTACTTTGTCAGCACCATCGGCACGAATGCCACAGCGGCGGTGGGCGTGAACAGCTCGCTGGAGCGCACCATCACCCTGGTGGGCTCCCTCATCGGAGCTGGCGCCTGCAGCTATATCGCGCGGCTGCTCGGCTCGAAAAAGAAAACGCTGGCCGATCAGGTGCTCTCCACCAGCTTTCTCACCGGCTTCGGCATCGGCATCGTACTGATGATCCTGGGTCAGCTGCTCATCAGCCCCCTGGTGGATCTGCTGGGCGCCACGGCGGAGTGCAAGGTCTATTCCATGCAGTATGCCTCCTATGTGCTCTACGCCGCCCCCTTTATGATCGGCTCCTTCATCCTGAACATGTGCCTGCGCTCGGAGGGCTCGGCCACCTTTGCCATGATCGGCATCGGCGTCGGCGGCATCCTCAACTGCTTTCTCGATCCGCTGTTCATCTATGGACTGGATCTTGGCGTCATGGGCGCTTCCATGGCCACGGCGATCTCCAAATTCGTCAGCTTCTGCATCCTGCTTTGGCCCTATATCCGCAAAAAGAGCTCTGTGGAGATCAGCCTCAAAAAGTTCCTGTACCGCGCGGAGGATGTCAAAGCGGTGCTGTCCATCGGCTCCACCTCTTTCTTCCGCTCGGCCATGACCGTGGTGGCCAACGTGGTGCTCAACAACGTGGCTGGAGCCTTCTCCACGGCGGCGCTGGCGGCGATCTCCGTCGCCAACCGCATCATGGAGTTCCCCTTTGCGATCATTCTCGGCTTTGGCCAGGGCTATCAGCCCATCGTCGGCTTCAACTGGGGCGCCGACCGGATGGATCGCGTGCGCGCCAGCTATCGCTTTGCGCTGATCGTCACGCTGATCGGCTCGCTTGTGATGAGCGCGATCCTGATCCCCTCGGCCTCGACGCTGGTGCATGTGTTCAACCGGCAGGCTGACCCGGACGTGCTGTCTCTCGGCACGCTTTGCATCATCCTGCAGAGCATCGTCCTCTTCAGCCACGGCGTCAATTCCACGATCAACATGTTCTTTGCAGGAATCGGCAAGGCCAAACAGGCTCTTCTTATGAGCACCGCCCGTCAGGGCTATGTGTTCATCCCCGTGATCATCGTGATCTCCCTGCTCAAGTGGTCCGAGGGCGTGGTCTGGGCCCAGGCGATCGCGGATTTCCTGTGCATTTTCATCTCCGTGCCGCTGGGACTCTATGCCTTCCGGCTGATTTCACAGCGGGAGGCCGAACTGACCGCAAAGGAGGCCTGAGGGATGTTTCCGGTCAAAACAAGCTTTCTGCGTCTGGGGCAGCGTGTTCCCGGCGTGCTGTATGAGCCCGTGGGATTAGAGAAGGAAAAGCTCACCGCCGTGCTGGTCATGCACTCGGATGAGGATTATCTCAGCTGTCCCACCGGTCCGTATCTTGCGGAGCGGGGTTATCGCGTGCTGCAGGCCAATCCCCCGATCAAGGAGGGACTGTTCTTCAACCAGGACAGGAAAATGCACGCCGTGCTTGCCGCCATGGAATATCTCAAAGACCGTGAGGACGTGGGCAAAATTGTGCTCATGGGACACAGCGGCGGCGCAACCTTGATGACGGCTTATCAGGCCGTCGCGGAAAACGGGCCCGGCGTCTTTCAAGGGGAGGAGATGATCTATCCCTATGAGGACAGCACCGAGCTGATCCCGGCGGACGCCGTCATGCTCTTCGACGCCAACTGGGGCAATTCCGTGATGCAGCTGTTCTCGCTGGATCCCGCCGTGACGGATGAAACAAGCGGGAGAAAGCTGGACGAATCGCTGAATCTTTTCAACCCCGAAAACGGCTTTGACCCCGCGGGCTCCCGCTTTTCGGATGATTTTATCCGGGCCTTTCAGCGCTCGCAGAGCGCGAGAAACATGCGCATCCTCGCCGCGGCCAAAGAGCGGCTGCGGCTCATTCGCGCTGGACAGGGGAACTATATCGACGACGAGCCTCTGGTGATCCCCGGGGCCAACCAGGTGTTCTTCAACAACAAGCTCTATGCCCAGGATATCCGTCTCATGGCCCATACGGATCAGCCGCATCCGCTCGTCCACCCGGACGGCTCCGTCACGGTGGAGATCGTCCGCTCGCTGCGCGCGCCGGAAAACCCGGTGTCGCTGACCGACAATATGATGGACGGCGCCAGGATCATGACCGTGAAGAACTACCTCTCTTCCTACGCGGTGGAGACGGAGGAGGACTTCGGCTATGACGAGAGCCGGGTGTGGGGCATCCGCTGGGAGAGCACCTGCAGTTCCCCGGTGGGCAACGTCCGGCACATCCGCGTGCCGCTGCTGGTGATCGGGATGACGGCGGGCTGGGAGTATCTGGCCTCGGAAACGATCTTCAACGAGGCTGCCTCCGAGCGGAAAGCCATCGCCTTTATCGAGGGTGCGGACCACAAATTCCGCCCGGCCAGACATCTGGAAAAGACCCCCGGCGAATTTGGCGACACGGTAAAGACCCTTCACGATTACGCCGCCGCCTGGCTCGCTACAATATAATCAATTATTTCCCGAACGGAAATGAAAAGGCCTCCGGACCGATGCACGGTCCGGAGACTTTTTTGCCGCCGTCAGGGCGTTAGCTTGATGCGCTCCTGGGCAAATTGATAAAAGATCCTCTCGTTTTTTGTCATAGGCACGGGGGCCGGACGAACCAGGTAGATGTTGAACATTACCGCCGGTTCCAAATCCACGTACGAGACACTGTGTACAAACTGCTCCGGCCCGGAGTGGTGATACAGCACCGAGACGCCCAGCCCCTTGCGTACCAGCTTGATGATGGTGGTCACATGGCTGGAGCACATCTCGATCTTCGGCTCAAAGCCGGCATTGCGCATGAACTGCTGGAAAATGATCCCGCTGCGGTAGAGCTCGTCCCTGGAACGGCCGTGGAGAATAAAGGTTTCGTCCCTGAGCTGAGCCGCCGTGATCGTCTGCTGCCCGGCCAGAGGATGGTCGTTGGGCAGGATGGCGGACATCTGATCCTCTCCCAGCTTGAGCACGTCCGCCTTTGGCAGACTCGCGGGAATATGCTCGGTAACCAGGAAGTTGCACCCGGCCTTGAGCATCGCCTCCACAGAATTGGCCTCTATGATCGTGACAGGGATCGTGTCAAACAGCGTCATGAATTCCGTGATCATATCCGGGATGCCGTAGTGATCCATGATGGGCATATACCCGATGAGCAGACTGGATTCATCCCGCTCGCTGGCCGCGTGGATTTTTTCCAGATAGGTCTGCTCCAGCTCCAGCGCCTTGGCCGCATATTCCGCGAAGAGCCTTCCGTACCGGTTCAGCTTGACCGTGCGGGTGGTGCGGTCAAAGAAGGAGACGCCCACCTCCTGCTCGAGCTTCATGATATGCTTGGACAGCGCCGAAGTGGAAATGTTCATGTTTTCGGCGGTTTCCATATAGTTCAGGGTCTTTGTCAGATCCAGAAATTCCGCAAAGTAATCGTTTTCCATCTCCGCACCCCCCGTCTGCTTTTTACTGTAACCGGGATCGAACGCATTGTCAAGGCTTGTTTTTCCGTTTTGGAAAAAAAGACGGTCTAATTCGATTTGCTCATTGCCCGCCGCTCTTGCTATCCTGTACATGGAGAAATTGCACAAAAAAACAGGGGTGACGGCGCGCCGAAACATGGCGTGTCTGACCAGAAAAGGGGGGCCTTATGGGAAGCGTAAAGGGAAGAACCGTTGTGATCACCGGCGGCGCCGGCAACAACGGTCTGGCCTGCATGCGCGTGGCGCTCAGCCGCGGCATGAATGTGGCCTTCATGAGCAGCTGCCATTCCAAGGCGCAGGAGGCGGTGGAAAAGCTGGCGGCGGAAAATCCGGCCTGGCGCAGCCAGATGGTCGGCTTTGCGCAGAATCCGCAGGCGCGCATCGAACAGAATATGCGCGAGGCGCCAGACATCTACCAGGAAGACACAACGCAGGAGGACGTGCTTCGCATGATCGCGCTCCGCTTCGGCGGCATCGATGTGGTGATCAACGGCTCCGGCGGACATGAGCGCAAGAACTTTTTCGAGACGGACAAGCAGAGCTGGCACCACTCCATGGAGGTTGTGGAGGGCGCGTTTTTCAACACGAAGCTTGCCTATCCCTATCTGCTGAAGAGCCCGGCCGCAAGGGTCATCAATCTGACTACCTTTGACGGACGCGCCGGCGGCTATGTGGGCTTCTTCGACCCGAGCTTTGCCGCCGCCCGGGGCGGCGTCGTCGCGCTGACGCAGGAGATGGCCAGGGAGCTCGGCCCCAAGGGCATCACCGTCAACTGCGTGGCCATCGGCCACATCGAGGGCGACGTGCCCGCCCAGGACACGCTGAGCAATGAACATCGGCTGGAAATGCTTGCCGCGACCCCGCTCAACCGGCTGGGTAAGCCCGAAGACATCGCGGGCGCCGTGAACTTTCTGATGAGCGATGAAGCGGCCTTTATTACCGGTGCCGTGATCGATGTCAACGGCGGCATCATCACCACCGCCTGACGCGGCGGGAGAAAAAACTGTCTTTCATTTTTAACAATCAGATAGAAAGGGAGAGCAAAATGAAAAGCTTCAAGAGAGTATGCGCCATGCTTCTGGCGGCCGTGATGGTCCTCGGTCTGGCGGCCTGCGGCGGCGGAGAGACACAGAGCGCGGTGACCAACGACGATCTGGTAGGCCAGAACGCCGACGTGACCAACACCGGGAACATCACCAAGTCCGGCTATGTGGCGGACACCGTGACCGTTGCCTTCACCTCCGCCACGTCCCTGTCCCCCTGGGGCACCTCCAACAACACCCCCGGCAACTATGAGGTGTACGAGTGCCTGTACGAGGAGGACATCACCGGCGCCGTCATCCCCATCCTGGCGGACAAGAGCCGCGGCGGCAACAACCCCGACGGCGTTCCCGGCTACGATCACGAGGCGGGCAGCCTGGAGTACACGGTTTATATCTACGATTACATCTACGACCACGCGGGCAACCACGTAACGGCGGACGACGTGGTCTTCAGCTACAACTATCAGCATGACAACGCTGTGACCTCCGGCTGGGATGTCCTCCAAAAGGTCGAGGCGCTCGACGACACGACGGTCAGATTCACCTTCACCCACGAGCTCGACGGCGTGGGCGAATGGGAGCAGCTTTTTATCTACTGCTTTATCGTGGACGAGGATTCCTGGAACGCCAGCCCCTCCCACCTGCTCAACGAGATGATCGGCACCGGCCCCTATGCCCAGCTGGCCTACACCTCCGGCGCCTCTCTGACGTTGGTGGCCTATCCCGGCTACTGGCAGAAGGAAGAGCTCCGTCCCCAGGTCTCCCAGCAGAACGCGGGCAAGATCGTCTATAAGTTCATCAACGAGGTCGCGACCCGCGTGATGGCCTTCAAAAACGACGAGATCGACATCTCCGACGATATCGACACCATCAATACCTACGATTTCCTCGAGACCGGCGAATACGGCGACAAGTTCAATGTCTGGACCTATCCTGCAGGCCTCATCTACAGCATGTGGCTCAACTGCTCCGAGAAGAGCCTCTGCGGCGACGTGAACATGCGCAAAGCCGTGTATTACGCCATGGACACCGACATGCTCATCGCACTGACCGGCGGCACCAATCTTCCGGTCAACTCCTATTCCAACAACTCCAACGTGGATTATGACCCCAGCTTTGACGAGATCGAGAGCTACAACAGCTTCCACGGCCCCCAGGAGGAGCGCAAGGCGCTGGTGGATCAGTACCTGAAGGCCGCCGGCTATAACGGCGAGCCGCTGATGTTCCTTTATCAGAGCGACATGCAGGACGTGGTCACCGCGATCATCAACATCCTCGGCATGTACGGCATCACCTGCGACAGCCGCGGGACCGACCACGCAGGCGCCGCCTCGATCCTGGAGGATCCCACCCAGTGGGATATCGAGTACGGCCAGTGGGGCGGCAGCTACCTGGTGCAGAAGTGGGCCCACGCCTATGACTGGGCCAACACCACCGCCGGTGATCACACCGTCAACTATATCTACGACCAGGAGTGGCAGGATCTGCTGATGCTGGTTCAGAGCAAGGAAGGCCACACCACCGAGAACATGCTCAAGTGGCTGCAGATGATGTATGACAACGCCTACGGCATGAACCTCTTCAACTCCACCAAGAGCATCGTTTACCGCGACAACCTGCACTTCCTCTACCGAAACAACAAGCTCATCATCATTCCGGGCGCCTGCGAGTACCACGAAGTCTCCGGAAGCTGATGCAAGTGCCGAAGGCAGAAAGGGTTTTCCTATGTGGCGATACATATTAAAACGACTGTTCTGGCTTCTGGTGATCATTCTCTGCGTGGGCGTGCTGATCTTTTCCATCATGTACTTCGTTCCGGGCGACCCGGTACAGATCCTCTTGTCCGGCGAGTCCTATACGCAGGAGTATTACCTGGAAGTAAAGCATTCCCTGGGCTTGGACAAGGGATATTTTGCCCAGCTCGGCGATTACCTGTACCAGACCTTTATCAAATTTGATTTCGGTACCTCCTATACCAGCAAGGTGCCCGTGATGCAGGCGATCATGGAGCGTCTGCCGAGAACCTTCCTCCTCGGCCTGTTTTCGATCCTTATCAGCGCCGGTATCGGCATCCCGTTGGGCGTGAGCGCCGGCCTGCATCGCAACGGCTTCCAGGATCAGGGGCTTTTGATCTTCGCGATGATCTTCATCTCCATCCCGCAGTTCTGGCTGGGTCTTGAGCTGATGCTTCTCTTCTCGGTGAAGCTCCACTGGCTGCCCACCTCCGGCTGCGCCACGGCTCTGGCCTGGATCATGCCGGTCATCTGCAACTCCATCGGCGGCATCGCCATGAATGCCCGTCAGTCCCGCGCCGCGGTGCTGGAAACCGTGCGCGCCGACTTTGTGACCACCGCCCGCGCCAAGGGCGTGGCCGAGCAGAAGGTCATCTGGAAGCACATGATGCCCAACGCTCTGATCCCCGTCATCAACGCGGTCGGCAACTCCTTTGCCAACATGATCTCCGGCACGGTGGTCATCGAAAACCTGTTCGCATTCCCCGGCATCGGTCAGTATGTGCTCAATTCCATGGGCAGCCGCGACTATCCCGCCATCCGGGCCTGCGTTCTGCTGCTGGCGACCTTTGCCGCCGTCGTGAACCTGATCGTCGATTTGATCTACGCGCATCTTGACCCGCGCATCAAGGCGCAGTATATCGCCTACGGCGCGCGGAAGAAATCGAGAGGGGGTCTGGCAAAGTCATGAAAAAGAATCCCGACAAGAAGAAAAATCAGTTTGTCATGACCTTGCAGCGGACCGTGGAAAACAAGGTCTCCCTCATCGGCTTGATCATTCTCGGCGCCCTGCTGCTGATGATCATCTTTGCGAACGTCATTGCCCCCTATGATCCGAACTATATGGACGTCACCGCCATCCACGGCACGCCCTCGGCCAGACATATCCTGGGCTGCGATCAGTTCGGGCGCGATCTCGCCCCCTATGATCCGAACTATATGGACGTCACCGCCATCCACGGCACGCCCTCGGCCAGACATATCCTGGGCTGCGATCAGTTCGGGCGCGATCTCTTCTCCCGCATCCTTTACGGCGGCCGCTATTCGCTGGCCCTCGGCTTCATCTGCGCGATCATCGGCTTTGCCGCCGGTGTTATCTTCGGCTCCCCCGTGGGCTACGCGGGCGGCACCACGGACATGGTCGTCATGCGTCTGTGCGATATCTTCAGCGCGATCCCCGGACAGCTGCTGGCGATCCTGATCTCCTCGGCCCTCGGCACCGGCTATTTCTACACGATCCTCGCCATGACGATCGGCGGCATCCCGAACTCGATCCGCGGCACCCGCGCCATGGCGCTCAAGGAGCGTGAGATGGAGTATCTTGAGGCCGCGGAGGCCATGAACGTGCCCAAGTGGAAGATCGTTTACAAGCACATGGTCCCCAACATCGTCTCTCCCAGCATCGTGGGCACCACGATGATGATCGGCAACTCCATCATGGGCGCCGCGGGACTGACCTTCGTGGGCCTGGGCGTGGGCCTGACCACGCCGGAATGGGGCGCGATCCTTTCCAATTCCCGCAGCTTCTTTTCCCAGTACCCGCACGAGATCCTTTTCCCCGGGCTGGTTCTGTTTATTACGGTTCTTGCCATCAATATGATCGGCGACGGTCTGCGCGACGCGCTTGACCCGAAGCTGAAGAGATGACGAGGGAGGGCAGGCAAATGAAAGACGAAAAAAAGACGAGCCGCTCCCCGGAGCTGGAAGGCGAAGAAAAACGTGAGCACGGGAAAAACCGTGACCATGGGCATGACCGGGAAAAGAACCGCGAACACGGCCGCGACAAAAGCCGGGAGCACGGCTGGGGGCGCGGCTTCGGACGCCGCCATCCCGGCGAGGTGACCGGCAAGTACCAGCTGAAGGACCCCAAGAACTTCCTGGAGGTCCAGAACCTGGTGGTGGAGTACAGCTCGGACAAGAAGATCGTCCAGGCCGTCAACGGCATCTCCTTCAGCCTGAAAAAGGGCGAGACCCTGGGCCTTGTGGGCGAGACCGGCGCGGGAAAAACCACGATTGCCAAAGCGATCATGCGCATTCTGCCCGATCCTCCCGCCAAGGTGAAGGACGGCGCAGTCTTTGTAGGCGGCCGCGACCTGATGCAGATGCCCGAACACAAAATGCTCAAGATCCGCGGCGCGGAGATCGCCATGATCTTCCAGGACCCCATGACCGCCCTCAATCCCCTGATGAGCGTGGGCGACCAGATCATGGAGGTCGTGCAGATCCACAACCATTACACCAGAGAAGAAGCCCTCGAGCATACCTGCAAGATGCTGGAGATGGTGGGCATCCCCCGGAGCCGAAGCGTGGAGTACCCCCACCAGTTCTCCGGCGGCATGAAGCAGCGCGTGGTCATCGCCATGGCGCTGGCCTGCAACCCGGAGCTGTTGCTGGCCGACGAGCCCACAACCGCTCTGGACGTCACGATCCAGGCCCAGGTGCTGGACATGATCCGGGACCTGCGCGACAGGCTGAACACCTCGATGGTGCTCATTACCCACGATCTCGGCGTCGTGGCCGAGACCTGCGACAAGGTCGTCATCGTATACGCCGGACAGGCCATGGAGAGCGGCGCGAGAAACGACATTTTCCTCAACCCCCAGCACCCCTATACCAAGGGCCTGTTCGGGTCGCTGCCCAAAATGGACGACGACTCCAAGCGCTTAAGCCCCATCAAGGGCCTGCCGCCCGATCCCACCGATCTTCCCAGGGGCTGCCCCTTTGCGCCCCGCTGCCCGAAGGCCTGTGAGGCCTGCTCGCAGGACGCGTCCATCCCCGAGGTGGAGGTCGAGCCGGGACATTTTGTGAAATGCCTCTTTGCCGGAAAGGAGGATGCGTAATGGCGCTGATCGAAGTAGAACATCTGAAAAAATACTTCAACGTGGCCGCCGGCATCAACCACGCGGTGGACGACGTCACCTTCAATATTGAGAAGGGCCATACCATGGGCGTGGTGGGCGAATCCGGCTGCGGCAAATCCACGCTGGGCCGCACCATCATCCACCTCAACCAGGCGACCGCCGGTACGGTTCGCCTCAACGGCGAGGACATCACCAACGCCTCCGGCAGGAAGCTCCGGGAGATCCGGGAGAAAATGAGTATTGTCTTCCAGGATCCCTATTCCTCTCTGAACCCGCGCTTTACGGTGGCGGAGACGATCATGGAGCCGCTGAAGGAATCTCACCGCTACTCCAAGGCGGAGATCGAAGAAAAGACCCAGGCCCTCATGGACCTGGTCGGTATTGAAAAGCGCCTGCAGAACGCCTATCCCCACGAGATGGACGGCGGCCGGCGCCAGCGCGTGGGCATCGCCCGCGCCATCGCCCTGGACCCCCAGTTCATCATGTGCGACGAGCCAGTGTCCGCTCTTGACGTGTCGATCCAGGCGCAGGTGCTGAACCTGCTGATGGATCTGCAGGAGGAAAAGGGTCTGACCTATATGTTCGTCACCCACGACCTGAGCGTTGTGCGGCATATCGCGGACGATATCAGCGTCATGTATCTGGGCCAGCTGGTAGAGACAGGGCCCACCAAAGAGATCTTCTCTCACCCCACGCATCCCTATACGAAGGCGCTCCTCTCCGCGATTCCGTCCATCGACGTGCTGCACCCCATGCAGCGCATCCAGCTCAAGGGCGAGATCACCTCGGCCATCGACCCCAAGCCGGGCTGCCGCTTTGCGCCCCGCTGCCCCTATGCGACCGAGGCCTGCTCGCAGCCTCAGACCCTGCGGGATCTGGGTTCCAATCACCACATCTCCTGCTGCCGTGCCGGCGAGATCTGACGCGACAGTGAAGATAGAAAAAACAAAAACGAAAGGAAAAGCGAAATGAAAAAGCTTATCGCACTGATCCTGGCCGCTGTGATGCTCTTTGCTCTTGCGGCCTGCGGAACCCAGCAGGCGGCTCCCGCCGCCGAAAGCGCCGCGGCGGATGGCGAGGTGTACACCTATGAGCAGGATATGGGCACCTACACCGTCACCTGGACGCTGACGCTCAAGTCCGACGGCAGCTTCACCCTCGACGAACTCAACGGCCGTCTGAACATCACCACCAACCATTCCGGCGACAGCTGGAGTAAGCGCGACGACGGCCGCATCACCACCGGCCCCTGGAGCGACGACGCCACCGTTCCCGAATTCGCCGCCGCCGACGGCACCATCATCTGGGAGCTTGACGGCAGCAGCGCCACTCCCTGGGTCGACACCAGCGGCCTGTCCAAGCTCCTCGGCACCTATGTCTATGAAGAGGACAAGGGCGACTTCATCGTCAAATGGACGTTGACCCTGAACAAGGACTTCACCTATGCGCTGATGGAGTACCACGGCATGAGCGGCAACGAGACCCTGCACACCGGCTCGGAGTACACCGACGACGGCGAGAGCCTGGTTCAGTGCGGCCCCTGGGACGCGAAAGACAACGTCTCCGACTTCATGGCCCCCAACGGCGCCTGCGACTGGATCGTGAACGCCGACGGCACGATGGTTCCCGCGCATGAGGCCGAGGCCACCGAGACCGCCGCGCTCCAGCCCGGCAAATACACCTTTAACGACGAGACCCCGATGGGCACCACCGTGTTCGAAGTGCTGATCATGGGCAACGGCGGCTGCCGCATCGACGTGACCGCTCACGACGAGACCGTCTCCCACGAGGTCGATGGCTTCACCGATCTCGGCAACGGTTACTTTGAGACCGGCGCTCTGGTCGAGGGCCAGCCCGGCTTTGAGCCTCCCTTCTTCGCTCCCAACGGAGCCTGCGTCTGGCACATCGTCGACGCTGAGAACAGCCTGATCGAGCCTTCCTCCATGGAAGAGGCCAAGGGCGCGGGCGGCGAGGCCAAGTCCTCGGTCAATCCCGGCAAATATCTCTATGTCGATGAAGAGAATGGCTTTACTTGGGAAGTGCTGATCATGGGCAACGGCGGCTGCCGTGTCGACCAGTATGAGACCGCCGCCTACAACGGCGACGGCGAGAGCGGCCTGGTGAAATCCCACGAGTGCCGCACCTATGAGAACGAGGAGTACAGCTGGGTCGACAACGGCGACGGCAGCTTTGAGACCGGCGAATGGCAGCCCGAGGAGCGCGACGATCCGCACCCGCACGACAAGTTCACCTCTCCCAACGGCGTGACCAACTGGAAGGTCGTCGGCGACGGCCAGGTGGAGCCCACCGAGAAGAAGCAGGACTTCGCCTACTACGGCGCGCTGTCCTTCAAGTCCTACTCCGAGGAGACCGGCGAGAACTGGAAGATCATGATCATGGGCAACGGCAACTGCGTCATTCAGACCTGGGATGACGAAGGTCACCGCAAGGACGAGTGGGTGCCCCGCGGCTTCCGCACGGAGGGCGACGATCAGTTCATCATCTTCCCCTTTGAGGATGAGAGCAATCTGCCTCCCTTTATGGAAGCGAATACCATGACCCAGTGGCATGTCACCGGCGAGAAGGACGGCAACGACTGGATCGTCGAGTACGTGGGCGAGTTCAACCCCGATTGATGAACCCTGTGCCGGGCGCCAATCCGGCGCCCGGCACGTCCGATAAGACAGTTTTTTAGGAGAACCCACATGAAAACGATTGATTTTTCCGCCATGCACAACGTCCTCCTGCGCAATGAGGACGGGACGCTTCTGCCGGCGGACGTTCCGTATTACGCCCCCACGCTGATCGCACCGGACACCTGGGCCATCGTTTCCGACGGCGACTATACCTATCTGCTGGCGGGAACCGAGGACACGCTGGTGATCGACTCCGGCTGCGGCGCGGGCAACATCCGGGAGTTCTGCCAGACGCTGACGGACAAGCCCGTCTGGCGGATCGCCAGCACGCATCATCACTTTGACCACACCGCCAACAACTGCAACTTCGATCAGGTCTATATGGCCGAGAGCGGCATCCCCCTGGCGTCCATTCCGTTCCCCAGCTTTGAAGCCGCCGAGGTCCCGCGCGACTATCCGGTGGAGGCCATCGGCGAGGGTCATGTGTTCCACCTGGGCGAGCGGGACGTGGAGGTCATCATGGCCATGCCCGATCATGCGGTCAGCTCCCTGCTCTATCTGGATCGCAAGACCCGGATCCTCTTCGTGGGCGACGAGATCGGCAACCACGGCATGATGCTGCAGGGTACGGTGGAAAACCGCTGGCGCCAGCTCAAGCGCCTGGAGACCTATCGCAGCGAATTTGACTATATGTGCGGCGGCTCTCACTACATGATCCCGGCGGACTATGTGGAAAAATACATTGCCAACTGCGAGCATATCCTCGCGGGCAACACCCCCGAACCGCTCGGCAAGGGCGGCGGCCCCGGCGGGCCGAAGGGCGGACCGGGCGGACCCGGAATGCACAAGGATTCCGAGCTGACCATCGGCCCCAACGGAGAAAAGATCTACGACCGCAAAAAGCCGCGCCCCGAGGATCGCGGCAACGGCGGCAATCCGGAGGACGCGAAGTACCGCGTCGCCATGGAATATGCCGGGACGAGGATCATCTACGATTCCCGGAAAGTATTCGACGAGAAGTAAAGGATTCGGGCTGCGTCCGGCGCAGCCCGAATAAAATATGAAAGGTTGGCGCGCTGTGGAGAAAGCGATCTATGCAGGTGCGGGCAAATGTGATATCCTGTTTGCGGCGGAGGAATTTCCCTTCCGAGAGGGGAGAAACGATTACTGGACCGGCATCCATGACGTACTGAAGGCCCGGGCGGTGATGCTCCGGGCGGGCGACTCCCTCCTGATCGAATCGGTGGAGACCGTGATCCTGGATCGCGAAATGACGGCGGAAATCAAGAGCCGGATATCCCAAGCCGTTGGCCTTCCGCCGGAGCGGATCTTCCTCGCGGCCACGCACACGGTGTCCGCGCCGCACCTAATCATCCGCGACCACAATCCCAAAGATGAAAACGAACGTTCAGCGCGCATGCGCGAGGCTATATATGAGGCTGCGGTGAACGCGGCCAGGGCGGCTGCGGCGGATCTGCAGCCGGCAAAGCTCGGCTTCGCCGTGGGCAGCTGCGGCGTCAACGCCAATCGCAATATTCCGACGAAAAACGGCTGGTGGAAGGGCGTGGCGGAAACGCTGCCGTCCGACCACGATGTGCCGGTGCTGCGCATCGACAGGGCAAATGGAGAGCCTCTTGCCCTGCTGTACAGCTTTTCCGTGGAGCTTGCCGTGATGGACGGCTCTGTCATGTCCGATGGAGGCCGGCATGTGACGGCGGATCTCTCCGGCGCAGCCTCCGCCTTCGTGGAAGAGCAGCTCGGCGAGGGCTTTACCGCGCTGTTCCTGCCGGGACTCTCCACAGATCAGACGCCCCGCCTCCGCGCCCTGCGGACGGTGCAGGGCAGAAACGGTGAGACCTGGACGGAGGACCTGCACGAGGAAGGCTGGCTTCTGCTTCGCCTGCAGGGCGAGCAGCTGGGAGAGCAGGTTTTGCTGGCCTCCGAGTGCGCCGAACCCGTTCGGACGGGCGGTGAGCTTCGCATCGCCGCGCGCTCTGACTTTTATCCCGGGCAGCGTTTTCGCGGTCCCGGGATCCCCAATCCCATGGACGGGCCGATCCTGAACTGGCAGAGCACGCCGGATGAGGATAAGACGGCCCCTGTCGAAGCCGTAAAGATCGGCGACGTGATCCTCGCCTGCGTGGCGGGCATCGGCGCGGAGAGCGGTCTTGCGATCAAGGAAGAGCTGAAGAATGAAAAGCTCATGCTCGTCTCCGGCGTCAGCGGCAGCGCGCCGAAGCGGAAAACCGACGGCGAAAAATACATGATGCCCGCCTGGCACTATGACAAGGGCACCTTCTGCGCCCGCAATTCCGGCTTCGGCCGCGGCGCTGCGGAGCAGTATGTGAAGCATGCCCTCGCGTTGATCCGAACACTTCTGTAACATCGGAGGAAGGCCGCTATGAAGAAGGACGGCGAACAGAACCAGTTCCTGCAGGAGCTTTGGCGAAAGCTGAACCGCAAGGCGGACGAGAGCGGCTCGGCCAGGCTGCAGCACAGCGCCAGCTATCATTCGTATTTTCGCGGCTATACGGAGGTGCGCGTGGAAAAACCGGGCGGCGGCTATCGGATCAAGCGCTATTATACCGCGCCCTGGTACGTTCATGAGATGACGGATCGCCGCTGGGTCGCCATGAAGCTGGGGTATACCGCGCTGTTTGCGGCCTCCGTCCTCTGCTTCGTACTGGGACTTCGCGGCACAGTCACCGGAAACACCCTGCCTGCCGCCATTCCGGCCGGGGCGGCGCTGATCCTCTCCCTTTTGAGCTTTGCTGTGCTGGCGGAGCTGCTGGTATCCAAACGGAAAATGACCCTGGGAACAGCGGAGGCCACCGACAAGCCCCTCATCCGCTGGACGCGCCTGGCCGCCATAGCCATGTGGCTTGCGGCGCTGGGGCAGCTTGCGGCGCTGATCGTCTATCTGAAGGGACAGTTTTTCCTCCAGGAGCTGCCCGGGATGCTGCTGGTGCTGCTGGCCGGCGGACTCATGTTCATGATCGGCGTCCTCCAGAAAAGAGTGAGGTACGGTACCGTGGAGAACCGTACGGGAGAGCTTGACGAAATTCAAAACAGCGAGTCTCATCTGATCACCTGAGGGGGCAACAAGATGCAAAACAGAACTTCCCTGCGCGAGCGGCTCGCATCGCCCGCAGGCAGAACCACCCTGGTTTTCGCGCTGATCCTGCTGGGTCTCTTGATTTACGGCCTGTTCTTTCAGGAGAAGGGCGTAGTGGAGACGGTTTTCAATGACGAATTCTTCGGCGTTTCCACCCAGAAGGATGCGCTGTTCATCCGGTATGAAGACGTGGAGAGCGCGGAGCTGATTGACGCGGAGAGCTTTGACGTCGGGGAGCTGCTCAGCGGCCACGCCGGGAAGCGCTACCTGCAGGGGACCTGGCGCAATGAGTCGTTGGGAGACTATACGCTCTCGGTCAATACCAGGTCCGCGTCCTGGATTCTGCTTCATTATGACGGCAAGACGCTTGTGTTCAGCGGCAACAAAACCGCACAGACAGAACAATACTACGAGACGCTCACGGGCTATCTGGGAGCGACAGGTTAAAAGGAGAGAGCAATGTTGAACGAGCATGATAAAGGCGGAAAGCCCCCCTTCGGCGGGCACGGGCCCGACGGCAAGCCGCCCTTTGCGCGGATGAAGCCGCTGAAGGAGATCCTGACTGAACAGGTCGGCGCCGGCGTATTTGCCTTCAGCGCGCCGCCCATGCGCGGGCACCAGTATCTGGTGCTGGGGAAGGAAAAGGCCCTGCTGATCGACACGGGCTTCGGCATCTATTCGCTGAAGGAGAAGGTGCGCGGCATCACGGAGCTTCCCATCATCGTGGTCAACACCCACGCCCACCCGGATCACTGCGGCGGCAACGCGGAATTTGACGCGCCCCTCCTGCACCCGGATGATTTTGAGGCCTATGCGGCCAACACAGGCTATGCCGCGCGCTATGAGGAGATCAGCCATATTCCGGACTCTGCCGAGTATCTGGAAAACCTGCAGCCCGATCCTCCCGCGCCTGTGCCGCTCCGGGAAGGAACGACGCTTGACCTCGGCGGACGGACGCTTGAGGTGATTTTGCTCAGGGGTCACACCCGCGGCAGCATCGCCCTGTTTGACCGGCAGACGGGCTCTCTCTTTGCCGGAGACAACATCCAGCAGATGACCAATCTGACGGAACAATGGGCCTCCTCCGTGGAAGAACTGCTGCCGGAGCTGGAAAAGCTCAGAGAGCTGCCCATTGAGAAGATCTATTCCGGCCATAACCCCATGTGTATGGGGACGGAGTGGCTGGAGAGCAAGATCCGCCTCTGCCAGCGGCTGCTGGCCGGGGAGCAGGGAACGGAACGCCGCGGCCGCGGCGGGATGCTGCTGGCCCTGTCCGAGCAGCTTCCCGACGGCGAGGAGTCTGTGCTGGCGTATGATCCGGCCCGGATCCGCCGCTGAAGAACAGGAGGAGACAGTATGTTTACACTGGAAGGCAGAACGCTTATCATGTCCGGCGCCTCCGGCAAATATGTTCACCCGGTCATCCTGCGCGCGCTGGAGTGCGGCATGAACGTGTGCTTTATGAGCGGCAACCACAAGCGAGCCATGGAGGGCATTGCCAACGTACCGGA
>ONSQ01000010.1 GCA_900320465.1 uncultured Eubacteriales bacterium | reverse complement strand
CCGCTGGAATTGCGGTGCCAGTTCGTTGCGTGAATTGATTCGTTCCTATCCTACATGGGGGGCTTTTTTGTGCTGTCCGCACAATCTGGCGCGGTTCACAGCCGAAGTGCCTGCGTGTTTTCTCTTTTCGGTCCGGACATTTGCCGTTTTCGGAAGTTTGGGGTATGATCGGGGAAACATGCAGATGGAGATATTTAGAAGATGATCGCCAATTACCATACCCACACCTGGCGCTGCGGCCACGCCGAGGGAACTGAGCAGGTCTATGTGGACCGGGCGCTCGAGCGTATAATATAAAAAACCCAGGGCGCCGGGAAACCTGCGCCCTGGGTTGCTGTCTGCTGGGGGGTTACAGATACTGGTTGTGCTCCAGATGGTCGTACCACTTCTCCAGCCACGGCGCAAGCAGCGCCGTCGCCTTCATATCAAGATTGAAAAAGTATACCGTGAAGGTCACTACAAAAAAGCCCAGCACAACGGCCAGCAGCCGGAGCAGTACCTTCAAAAGCACGTTGAAAAGCTTGCACTTACACATTGTCCCTTTTCCTCCTCAGTATGCCTCGTTGTCGGGAATAATCTCGAGTGAGGGATCCAGCGGCTCCTCGCGCATGACCGTGCGCATGTAGGAGTTCACCTGGTCACGGATCGCCTGGCGCGTGAAGACACGCGGATCGCACAGATCGTGGCTGACCCACATGATGTGTATGCCGCGCTCGCGCGCCTGCTCCTCAAACTGGCCGTGCATGCCGGTCAGCGCCTTGCAGGACATGTGCTCCCACATCATGACAATGTCCGCGTTCATCTGCTCGCACAGCTCCCACAGATCGTCCACCAGCACCTTGAAGCCGCCGTGGGTGTGGTTGCGCATGATCATCTCCATGTTCAGCATCGCCATGTCGCGGTAGGCCTGCTCGCGATTCTCCGGCGTGTCCTCCTCGGCGATCATGTCCGTGTTGATCACGCTCAGCATGTCCGTCAGCGGCATCACGCCCCAGCACTGGACCAGCCAGTAGAGCATGTCAATGACATACTGCGGCTGCACGCCCCAGACGATCGCACGGTGGCGGTATTCTTTGGCGTACATGCGCTTGGCCTTGTAGCCCCGCTCGGCCAGATCAAGCAGCTTGCGGTCGATCTTCAGGAACTGCGGGTCGCGGCCCGAGTTGCCCATGTAGTTCGTGTCGTTGTAAAGACTGAACGCCGCACCGAAAAACTGGGGGTAGGGGGTGGAGTTGATCTCCATCTGTGCAATGCGGCACTTCGTGGCGTAGTTCACACGCTTGGCCGCCGCAAAGTACATGTCCCAGTCCCACTTCTCGCCGGTGTGTTCTTCAACAAAGGAGATGGCCTTCTTGATCTCGTTGGCCGCGTAGTCCATGACGTCCGGCTCCTTGTGGCGGAGCGGCGTGGCCAGTTGGAAGGTGGGAATGCCATACTCACGCTCCAGCCGCTTGGCGATGATGCCGTTGCCCATCAGCGAGCCGTCACAGGTGGTGTTGTTCTGCACCGCGCAGCAGCCCAGAACACAGAAGTCGTCGTCAATGGAAATGCCGGCCTCGGCCTCCGGCATCGGGCAGACGTCGCCGGGAATGCCGTTCTGCTGGGCCACGTCCAGATAGTGCATGACGTTGAACTGGTGGAAAATGTTCGAGGCGAACATCGTCGGAACCTCGCGCAGGATCGTGTGCACCTTCTCCTTGTCAAAGCCCATCATGAAGGTCACCATCGAGTTCTCGTCCGTGATGACGCACTTGTCGGAATAGGCCTTGTCGTTGCCCACCCGGCGGTCGCCCCGGAAGCAGTTCGCAATGGCCTGGGTCACGTCCGCAATGACAAAGTTGAAAGAGGTGTGGGCAATGCGCAGCGCCTCGTCACGAAGGCCCACCGTGAACTTGTCCATGCCGTGGGGGACGAAG
This sequence comes from uncultured Eubacteriales bacterium, assembly GCA_900320465.1. GTDB lineage: Bacteria > Bacillota > Clostridia > Oscillospirales > Oscillospiraceae > Limivicinus. The sequence continues at coordinate 32,510 of ONSQ01000010.1, read as the reverse complement.
AGATAGCTCATCATCCAGCGATAGCGGAAAAAGCCCTTCACGTTGCGGGGCACGATGATGAAGCGCCCCAGCACGCTCATGAGATACAGCCAGCGGGTGTAATCATAAAAGGTGTCCTTTACGCCGCGCCATTCACGCCGCGCGCGGACCTTCAGCTTCTCGTCGTAAATCTTGCCGGGCGACTGCTCACCGGCGCGCCGGACCGGGTTGACGACCTTTTCAACCGTCTTCATGCATTCTCACCTCTCTGAATCTTCTTGATCTCGATGCTCTCCACAAAGGCCTGGACGCGGGTGCGCAGCTGGCCGACGGAGGACGAGACGTTGTACGGGCGGTCAACGCTCAGCACCGGGAAGCCGTAGTCCTGGTGCAGCATCGACGAGCCCAGCATCCGCTCATAAGCCCAGGGGTCGCAGAACTTGACCTGCTGATAGATGACACCGTCGGCACGGTATTCCTTGGCCAGGTCTGCTACATATTTCTTGCGGCCGTAGACCTTGTCCATGCTCATCATGCGCGGGCAGTGACAGTGGGTGATGTAGTGACGGCACACCTGGCGCAGCGCGTCCTCGGTGTCGTTTAGCTCAATGGGGACGCGGCCGGGGTAGGAGCCGAAGCAGAAGCGGTCGCAGCAGACGAAGGCGCCCTGTTCCTCGATGAGCTTGATGAAGCCGGAGTCGTCGGTCTCGGACCCGACCACCAGCACGCGGGCGCGCCAGGGCTTGTCGTCCGGCTCGCGGGTGCGGATCTCCTCAAGCGTCTCCTCCAGCTTGTCGATGATGAGATACTTCGGGCAGACGTAGGTGGCCAGGCACAGCACGTGGAACTCATAGCCCGTAAGACGTGGGTGCTCCTCCTTGCGGAATTCGCTGATGGCGCGGATCACACGGCAGACGCGGTTATGCTCGTCCACCGCCTTGCGGATGGCGGCGTCGGAGATGTCGATGCCGTATTTTTCCCTGAGCGGGGTGAGGACATGGTTCGCGCACTGCAGCACGGCCAGATCCACGTCGTCCTCGGTGTTCTTGAAGGCGATCTCCATGTACTCATGGAAGAAGTTCGGATTGTCCTTGCCCATGGTCTTGAGCAGTTCCATGTTCTCGACGCAGCGGTTCATCATTGTGCAGCCGTCGGGGGTGATGACGCAGTCGGCAAAGTTGAAGCCGCCTTCGATGGCGCGCTCCAGCAGGGCGCGGCTGGGCTCGCACAGCAGGTTGGTCATGTAATAGGTGGCGATGTCGATCGAACCGGTGTTTGGGGCCGACAAACGGATCGAGACGGCCCGGTCAAGGTTCAGCAGCGGTTCCGGCACGTTTTCACAGGTGTACGCGGCGATGACCTTCCCGTCGGCCTTGGCCTGGGTGATCAGCGCGTTGTTCGCCTGCTGCAGCAGATCTTCGAAATACTGCAGATACTTCAGATCTCTCACTCCATGATCCCTCGTTTCTTCGTTTTGTGAATTGGTCGCAGTTGAAATTAGATGCTTGATTCCTTTATATATTTTAACAATCCGCCTAATTACTGTCAATCTTGCGTGTCATTTTCGTCAAATCTGTATAAGCATCCCCGCTATTTTTGTGTAACACTCCAATATTGACTTACAGGGCGCGGAGAAAGCCCTCGATGCTGGCGGTGTGCACGTCCCCGGCGATCACCCGGCCCCGGCAGAGATAGAGCGTGGCGATCACCCGGCCGTCCCAGCCGGGGTAGTCGATGAGCTCATACTGGCAGATCAGGCAGGTCCTGCCCGCACCGGCGCGCAGGTCATAGCCCGCGGCGAGCTGGAGACGGTTGTAGTCCTCCAGAATGTCGTCAAATTCCCGGGGAAGCGTGATCTCCCGGACGGTCTCGCTCGCGGGATCGGCGGTGTAGCCGCGCGCGGCGAGATAGGCACAGCGGCCCCGGGTGGTGGAGAGCTCTGCGTGTGTCGAACTGCTGAAGAACAGCAGCGCCGCCAAGGCAAAAAAGGCGGCTGCCGCCAGCACTTTGACCACATAAGAGCGCAGGGGAGAATGTGAACAGTTTTCAAACAATTGCCTCACCTCAGGGCAAAGGTATTCAATTTTTCAAAGAAATATGCTACAATAGCAACAATTTTGCCGGACAGGGGGGATTGACCACGGCGACGAGCAGACTCGACAAGTTCCTGTGCGACCTGGGGATCGCCACGCGCCGGGAGGCCAGGGAAATGATCCGCCGCGGGCGGGTGGCTGTGGACGGCGTGACCGTCAAAGAGCCGGACAAGCACGTGGAGGTGCAGACCGCGCGCGTCACCCTGGACGGGGAAGCGCTGGTCTGGAAAAAGAACCACTATTATATGATGAACAAGCCCGCTGGCGTGCTGAGCGCCACGGAGGACGCCCGGCAAAAAACCGTTCTGGATCTGCTGCCGGAGCAGCTGCGCGGCCTGGATCTGTTTTGTGTGGGCAGACTCGATTGTGACACAACCGGGCTACTTCTGCTCACCGACGACGGAGAATTTGCCCATCGTGTGATTTCGCCCAAATTCGCAGTCGAAAAAATGTATGATGCTTCCGTTGAGGGCGTGCCCGACGAGGCCGATGTGGAAGCCTTCGCCCGGGGACTGGAGCTACGGGACGGGACGAAATGCCGCCCGGCTAAGCTGGAGATCACCGGGCAGAGCCGCTGCTTTGTGACCGTGACCGAGGGGAAATATCACCAGGTCAAACGGATGCTCGCCAGCCGCGGCAAGAGCGTCACAGCCCTCAAACGCCTGTCCATCGGCGCGCTGAAGCTGCCGGAGGACCTGCCGGAGGGGAGCGTGCGGGAACTGACGGAAGAGGATTTGTGCAGAGTGTTTATGGTGAGATAGTCAAAAAATCGCGGGCTTTTTTGCCCCTTTTTGAGCGTTTGACCCACAAAGCATGAAATATTAACAAAAAAACCTGTTACTTTCTATTGAAAATATCACAAAAATGAGGTATGATGCCATTCAGGAATCAAGAGAGATTATGGTGATTTTGCCATATATACAGGAGGAGTAGAAATGTCCAGCAGGATTTTCCAGAATGTCATCATTCAGATGAGAGACGCCCTTGACCGGCCCCTCGGCGTCATTGACGACCAGGGCTTCGTCGTCGCCAGCAGCGAGCTTGCCATCATCGGTTCGCGCCTGGACGACTTCCATCTTTTCGAAATCGAGAACGCCTCCGGAACAGTCTGCACCGCAAACCGCACCTATTTCCCCCTTTCCTCCACCAGCAGCCGGACCGAGTTCGTCACCTTCGTGGAGGGTACCGACCAGACGGCGAAAATGCTGTGCACCATGGCCTCCGTCGCCTTCAACGAGGCGAAGAACAGCTATGAGGAGAAGCACAACAAGGCCGCCTTTGTCAAGAATATCATTTCCGACAATATCCTGCCCGGCGACGTGTACGTGCGCGCCAAGGAGCTGCACTTCGTCACCGACGAGGTACGCACCGTGATCCTGGTCCGCCAGAACGAGAGCTCGGACGGCGCCGCCGTCGAGGTGGTGCAGCGCCTGTTCCCTGACAAGCAGAACGACTTTGTCATCAACATCAACGAGACGGACATCGCCGTCATCAAGGACACGCCCCACGCCGAGGACAGCGAGGAGGCCCGCAAGGCCGCCCAGATGATCGAAAAGGCCCTGCGCGACGAGCTGGGCATCCGCTGCGTGATCGGCATCTCCACCAACGCTCACCATCTGCGCGAGCTGGCCGACCGCTATAAGGAGGCCCAGGTCGCCATCGACGTGGGCAAGGTCTTTGAGGAAGGCAAGACCGTGATCTGCTATGAAAGCCTTGGTCTGGGCCGCATCATCTACCAGCTGCCCACCACGCTGTGCGAGATGTTCCTCAACGAGGTCTTCAAGAAGAACCCCATCGAAACGCTCGACGAGGACACGCTGGAGACCATCAACAAGTTCTTCGAGAACAACCTGAACGTCTCGGAGACCTCGCGCAAGCTGTACGTGCACCGCAACACGCTGGTCTACCGTCTGGAAAAGATCAAAAAGCTGACGGGACTGGATCTGCGGGAGTTCGACCACGCCATCGTCTTCAAGGTGGCCATGATGGTCAAAAAATATCTCGACTCGCTGGGAAACGGCAAGTACTGAGCATCACATAGAGCGCCGTCCCGCCAGGGAGGGCCACCACTACCCCAACAGGGAGGAATTGTACATCAATGGTTGAAATGAACAATGTGAGCATGGTCTACGAGAGCAGCGGCACCGAGGCGCTGGACAACGTAAGCCTCTCCATCAAGGAGGGCGAGTTCGTTTTCCTGGTCGGCCCGTCCGGCTCCGGCAAGACCACGCTGATGAAGCTCATCACAGGCGAGATCCGCGCCAAGACTGGCAAGGTCATCGTCAACGACTTCGACATGCGCCGGATCAAGCGGCGCAAGCTGCCGAAGGTCAGACGGACGCTGGGCGTCATCTTCCAGGATTACCGTCTGATCGAGAACATGAACGTGTACGACAACGTGGCCTTCGCCATGCGCGTCGTCGGCGCGCGCCGCCGCGAGATCCGCCAGCGGGTGCCGTACGTGCTGAACCTGGTCGGACTGGAGGGCCGCGAAAAGCGCATGCCCAACGAGCTGTCCGGCGGCGAGCAGCAGCGTGTGGCCATCGCCCGCGCCCTGGTCAACAGCCCGCGCATGATCGTCGCGGACGAGCCCACCGGCAACCTGGACCCGGTGCGCAGCCTGGAGCTGATGCTGCTCTTTGAGAAGATCAACGAGATGGGCACCACGATCCTGGTGGTCACGCATGAGAAGGAGCTGGTCAACGCGTTCTCCAAGCGCGTCATCGCCATCGACAACGGCCATGTGATCAGCGACGGAATGGATGGGTATTTCAGCTATGAGATTGAATAGAAGCGGTTATCTGATCCGCGAAGGCTTCCGCAGCATCGGCACGCACGGCTTCATGTCCTTCGCCACGGTCACCATCATTATGGCGTGCCTCATCATCATGGGCAGCGTTACGCTGCTGAGCCTGAACATCGACCGGGTGATCAAGAGTCTGGAAAACCAGAACGAGGTCGTCGCCTTTGTGGACGACTCCTATACCGAGGATTCCGCCCGCGCCCTGCAGAGCTCCATCGACGCGCTGGACAATATCGCCTCCGCCCAGTTCGTCACCCGCAGCGAGGCCTTTGATACCTTTATGGAAAACTACACCAGCGATCTGTCCGAGGGCCTGGACGACCAGGTGCTGCGTGATCGCTATGTGATCCATCTGACGGACATCGCCCAGATGGGCCAGACCAAGGCGGAGCTTGAAAACATTGAGGGCATCGCCAAGGTCAAGGCGCACCTGGACTACGCCAAGACCTTCGTCACGATCCGCAACATCGTGAGCGTGGTGTCCCTGGCGCTGATCGCCATGCTGGTGTTCGTCTCGTTCTTTATCATGTCCAACACCATCAAGCTGGCCACCTTCGGCCGGCGCGAGGAGATCGCCATCATGAAGATGGTGGGCGCGTCCAACGGCTTTATCCGGCTGCCCTTCGTGGTCGAGGGCCTGGTCCTCGGCATCCTGGGCGGCGGCCTTGGCTTCCTGGCCGAGTGGGGCCTGTACGCCCTGCTGACCAGACGCCTGGTCGGCTCGGTGGCCGGCGGCCTGTTCACCGTGGTGCCCTTCTCCCAGATCGCGCTGCCGATGTTCATCGCCTACATGGGCGTGGGCATCGTCATCGGCGCCTTCGGCGGCGTCAACGCGATCCGCAACTATCTGGATGTTTGATCGGCCCCGCCGCGGCGCGGCCGAACCGGAGGAACTGCTTTGAACAACAAGAAGATCATTTCCATTATCGCCATCATCCTTGCGGTGCTGATGCTGCTGACGCTCTTTATCGGCGCCCTGCCCGCCAGCGTTTACGCGGAGCTGGAGGGGGACTATTCGGTCAACCCCTACGCCTCGCTGGCCGAGCTGCAGGCGCGCAAGGAGGAGTTGGGCCGCATGGCCGAGAACAGCCAGCAGCGCATCGCCGAGCTGGAGAGCGAGCACGCCACGCTCATCGAGCAGAAAACCGCCTATGACCAGCGCGACACCTACATCCGCGAGCAGATCGTTATCACCGACGAGCAGATCGAGCTCTACCGTACGCTGATCAGCGAAAAGCAGGCGGAGGTGGAGGCGGCCAGAACGCTGGAGGAAGAACAGCTTGAGCGTTATCGCGCCCGCGTGCGCGCCATGGAGGAGAACGGCGGCTACAATGTGCTGTCGCTGCTCATCAACGCCCGCAGCTTCAGCGCTTTCCTGAGCGGGATCGACGATATCCGCGACATCATGGAGAGCGACCGGCGGCTGGAGGACCAGTATATCGCCGCCCGCGAGGAGCACGAGCGCGTACAGGCCGAGTATGAGGCCGAAAAGGAAAAACACGAGGCCACCATGGAAGAGCTTGCCGAGGAGCAGCGCATCCTGCTGGCCGAGATCCGCCAGACCGAGGAGCTGATGGCCAAGCTGGAGGAGGAGATTGAGCAGAGCGCCCGCGAGTATGAGGCGGCCCTCGACGCTCAGATCACCGCCGGAAAGGCCATCGACGCCAAGATCGCCCAGCTCTATGCCGCCTACCTGGCCGCCCATCCGGTGCAGGCCGTGGAGACGCAGAACGGACAGTACGTCCAGGGCGGCGCGACCCAGAGCGCTGACGGCGCGTCCACCGGCGTCACCTTCACCGGCGGCACGGGCACGCTGGCCTGGCCGGTGCCAGGCTGCTACAGCGTCAGCAGCGACTACGGCGAGCGTACCCACCCCATCACCGGCGAGGTGAGCCGCATGCACTACGGCATGGACATCGACGGCTACGCCCATGACGGCGGCGACATCGTCGCCTGCGATGGCGGCGTTGTGTCCGAGGTGGGCTATAACAACGGCTACGGCAACTACATCATCGTCGATCACGGCAACGGCATGCAGACGCTCTACGCCCACATGTCCGGCACCGCCGTCAGCCAGGGTACCACCGTCGGCCAGGGCCAGACGATCGGTTACCTGGGCGCCACGGGCATGGCCACCGGCACCCACTGCCATGTGGAGGTCTTCATCGACGGACAGAACGTTGATCCGGCGGATTACCTGCTCGGATAACAGGATACTCTTTGCCGCCTCCCCGGCGGCAATACAAACCGCGCTGCCTGCGGCCGCGTTTTTCCCGGTGCCCGTGTGCACCCCGCGCCGCGAGACACGCAGGAGGGGCCAGATATGAGAAACAGAAAGAACCGTTCCCGCCTGGCCGGGCTGCTCGCCGCGGTGCTGGCGCTGACGCTGACGCTGGGGGTCCTCCCCACGCAGGTCTACGCCGTCACCCAGGACGAGATCGATCGGCTTGAACGGGAAAAGGAAGCCATTGCCGCGCAGGTCGAACAGGCCCAGGCGGTCGTGGACGAGCTGGAGGCCAAGCAGGCCGACGCCATAGAACTCAAGGAAGCGCTGGACGAGCGGAACGTGTACCTGGTGCGCCAGATCCGCCTGAATGACGAGCAGATCGCCATCTACAACGAGCTCATTGCCCAGAAGGAGCAGGAGGTCGTGGAGGCCAAGCGCCTGGAGGACGAACAGCTTGCCCGCTACCGCGCCCGCGTGCGCGCCATGGAAGAAAACGGCAGCAGCGACTTTCTCGCCATGCTGCTGCGGTCCAATTCGCTGGGCGAGTTTCTGACCGCCATCGACGATATCGGCGAGATCATGGAGAGCGACAAGCTCCTGGAGGACGCCTACATCGCCGCCCGCAAGAACACCGAGCAGGTCAAGGCGGACTATGAGCAGTACAAGGTCACGCTGGAGGAAAAGAAGGAACAGCTGGCTGACGAGCAGACTGCGCTGGAGGCCGAGATCAACGAGGCTACCGCAGAGCTGAAAAAGCTTGAGGAAGAGATCGAAGAGAGCAGCGAGGAGCTCGACGCCCTGAAGGAAAAGGAAGAGGCGACCGGCAAGACGCTTGAGGCCAAGATCGCCGAGCTGGAAGAGCAGAAGCGGCGCGAAGAGGAGGCCAGAAAGGCCGCCGAGGCCGCGGCTGCGGCAGCTGCCGCAGCGGCTTCCGGCGGTGGCGGCGGTGGCGGCTCGAGCTACGGCACCGTCACGGGCAGCGGCAACTTCGCCTGGCCCTGCGCCTGCACCTATATCACCAGCATGGTGGGCAACCGTCTGCACCCGATCTCCGGCGTGTGGAAATACCACTCCGGTATGGACATCGGCTGCCAGTACGGCGACTCGGTCTGGGCCTCCGACTCCGGCACCGTGATCCTGGCCGGCGTCAACGGCGGCTACGGCAACTGCATCATCATCGATCACGGCTACGTGAACGGCGATAACTACTCCACACTCTACGGCCACCTGTCGTCCATCGGTGTCAGCGTGGGCCAGAGCGTGTCCCAGGGCGAGTACATCGGCGCCGTCGGCTCCACCGGCGTGTCCACCGGCCCGCACCTGCACTTCGAGATCCGCAACTCCTCCGGCCCCACCGACTTTTCCTGGCGCTTCAGCGGTCTGACCTTCGCGCCGGATTCCGGCGGCTGAGCAGGACAGGGCCGAACTTGATCGATCATTCTGCCGGACAGCCGAAAACGGCTGTCCGGTAAGCGCGTTTTCATCCCGACGGCTTCACACGGCACAAAGCTCTGCGCCGGGCCGCCGCAGCATTCCCCGAAAGGAGAGATTTTTTTGAAGAAGTATTTCCGGCGGCTGCTGGCCGCGCTCGGACGGCTGCTGGCGCGGCTGTTCAACATCGGCATCCCGCTGAAGGTCGTGCTGATCCTGCTGATCCTGGCGGTCGGCGGCGCGGTGGGGCTGACCTATTCCAAGATGATGAAGAAGGTCGGCGGCAAGGACGATTTCGACGAGGCCATGCGCTATATCGAGATCAAAGACGTTGTCACCGAGCACTATATCGACGATGCCGACCGCACCAAGATGGGCCAGAGCGCCGCGGCCGCCATGGTTTCCGGCCTGGGCGACAAGTGGAGCTATTACATGACCGCCGACGAATACAGGAGCTATAAGCTCTCCTCGGCCAACGAGTACGCGGGCATCGGCATGTCCATCGCCAAGGAGGACAGCGGCTACTTCCGCGTGATCTCCGTCAACGCCGGTTCGGCCGCGGCCGAGGGCGGCGTCAGCGCGGGCATGCTTCTGTCCAGCATCGACGGCCAGAGCCTGCGGGAGCTGAGTGAGGACGAGGCCAGAACCCTGATCCGCTCGAAGCTCAACAGCAACTTCACCCTGGGTCTGAGCGACGGCAGCGAGCTGAGCGTGGACTGCAAGCGCACCCACCAGAGCGCGGTGCTGTACCGTAAGGAGAAGACCGACGCCGGCTACGTGCAGATCTACAACTTTGAAGCCGGCAGCGCGGACGAGGCCATCGACGCCATCGAGGCCCTGCTGGACCAGAATATCGTGGCGCTGTGCATCGATGTGCGCGGCAACCCCGGCGGTCTGGCGGGAGAGACCGAGAAGCTGCTGGATTACCTGCTGCCCGCGGGTACGCTGTTCTATACCACCGACCGCAACGGCAAGGAGACGGAGGCAACCTCCGAGGGCATGTGCATCTCGCTGCCCACGGTGGTGCTGATCAACGGCGAGACCTATGCCGAGGCCGAGGTCTTTGCCGCCACCATGCAGGAATACCAGTGGGCCACGCTCTTCGGCGAGACCACCACCGGCAGCACCCGCGACCAGGAGACCATCGAGCTGAGCGACGGCAGCGCCATCCGCCTTTCCACCAAGAACTATCTCACGCCCAACCGGGTGGACATCAGTCTCAAGGGCGTGATCCCCGATATGATCATCTATAACAGCGACCCCAACACCGCGGGCACCACGCTGGGCACCACCGGCGGCGAGCAGGGCACGGCCAGTACCTCCAACGACGAGCAGCTGATGGCCGCGCTGACGTTCCTGAGTAAAACCGGCGCCTGATCGGCGGCGATTGGTGTTGACAGCACCGAGGCAAATCAGTATAATAGTCCCGCTTTCTGGGGAAAGCGTATGTTTAAGGGAGGAATTCAAATGCCGGATTCGATTTCCAACAGATTCAAAATGAGCCAGGAACGGCTCGAAGCGCTCAAGGAAGAGCTGAACTATCTCGAGACCGTTCGTGAAAAAGAAGTGGCCGAGCTGATCAAGGAAGCGCGCAGCTTCGGCGACCTGTCCGAAAACAGCGAGTATGACGAGGCCAAGACCGAGCAGGGCAAACTCTACTCCAAGATCGCGGAGCTCAAGGTCCTGATCGAGAACGCCGAGATCGTGGACAAGGACGACGAGAACGCCCCGAAGGATACGGTCACGCTGGGCAGCGTCGTGCGCGTGCGCGACCTGGAGGACGGCTTCGAGGACAGCTATGAGATCGTCGGCTCGCAGGAGGCCAACCCCCGCGCCGGCAAGGTCTCGGACGATTCGCCGCTGTTCCATGGCCTGAAGGGCCATCGCGCGGGCGATGTGGTGGAGGTTGCCGCCCCCGCCGGTGTGTTCAAATACGAGATCGTTTCGGTAGAGAACGACTGATACATTAAAGAGTACGAGGTTACGCCATGAACGAAGAAGTCAGGAGCACTGTCTCCGAGCAGGAGCTTTCCGAAATCCTCCGCGTGCGCCGCGATAAGCTCAAGACGCTGCAGGAGGCGGGGAAGGACCCTTTCCGGATCACCAGGTTTGATACGACCCATCATTCCGCCCAGGTGGTGGCGGATTACGCCGCGCTGGAGGGCAAGGACGTGGCCGTTGCCGGCCGCATGATGGTCAAACGCGTGATGGGCAAGGCCTCGTTCTGCAAGATCCAGGACCGCGAGGGTGTGATCCAGTGCTATGTGTCCCGGGACGATCTGGGCGAGGAGGACTACGCCGCCTTCAAGAAGATGGATATCGGCGATATCATCGGCGTGAAGGGCTTTGTCTTCCAGACCAAGACCGGCGAGGTCACCGTGCACGCGGCGAGCGTTACGCTTCTGAGCAAGTCTCTCAAGCCGCTGCCCGAGAAGTTCCACGGGCTGACCGACGTGGACGCCCGTTATCGCCAGCGCTATGTGGATCTGATCGTCAATCCCGAGGTGCGCGACACCTTTATCAAGCGCTCGCAGATCATCAGCGAGATCCGGCGCTTCCTGGATGCGCGCGGCTTCATGGAGGTCGAGACGCCCATGCTGGTGGCCAACGCCGGAGGAGCCGCGGCCAGACCCTTTGAGACCCATTACAACGCGCTGGACGAGGACGTGCGGCTGCGCATTTCGCTGGAGCTGTATCTGAAGCGTCTGATCGTGGGCGGTCTGGAAAAGGTTTATGAGATCGGCCGCGTGTTCCGCAACGAGGGCATCGACACCCGCCACAACCCGGAGTTCACGCTGATGGAGCTCTATCAGGCCTACACCGATTACCACGGCATGATGGATCTGACGGAGGACATGTTCCGCCATCTGGCCCAGGTGGTGTGCGGTACCACCACCATCAGCTACCAGGGCACCGAGATCGATCTGGGCAAGCCCTTTGAGCGGCTGACCATGACCGAGGCCGTCAAGCGCTGGGGCGGCGTGGACTTTGACAGCGTCAGCACGCTGGAGGAGGCCAGAGCCCTTGCCAAAGAGCACGGCATCGAGTATGAGCAGCGCCACGAGAAGGGCGACATTCTCAATCTCTTCTTCGAGACCTACTGCGAGGACAAGCTGATCCAGCCCGTGTTCATCATGGACCATCCCATCGAGATCAGCCCGCTGACGAAGAAAAAGCCGGGCGATCCGTCCAAGGTGGAGCGCTTTGAGCTGTTCATCTACGGCCGGGAAATGTGCAACGCCTACAGCGAGCTCAACGACCCCATCGACCAGCGCGCGCGCTTTGCCGCGCAGGACGCGCTGGCAGCCGCCGGCGACGCCGAGGCCAACCACACCGACGAGGACTTCCTCAACGCCCTCGAGATCGGCATGCCCCCCACGGGCGGCATCGGCTACGGCATCGACCGTCTGGTCATGCTGTTGACCGATTCGGCCTCGATTCGGGACGTGCTGCTGTTCCCCACGCTGAAGCAGACAAACAACTGACGCGCGGGCGCCATACGAGAAAGGAGCGAGCGTGATGCAAAAGAAAGATAAGCTGCTGTTGATCGGCTCGATCCTGATCGCCGTAGGCATCTTCATCTTTTTCAAAAGCACAAGGATCCTCTCCTGGGGCTTTTACCGTATCGGATATAATGTCTCGACGGGAGGCATCCTTATTGCGCTGACGATCGTCGACCTGATCCTTCTGGTCGCCACCAGACACAAGGCCGCGAAGATCGCTTTGCCGATCCTCATCGCCATGCTTGTGCTGTCCGTCATTCTCGGCACACATCTCTACTTCACCGGTTCGCTGCTCGATCTGTTCCTGATCCTGATCCCCGCCGCCGTCGGCGCGGGGCTGGTATTGCGCGCGCTGCTGATGAAGCCGGAAAAAAACGGATAAACGATGAAAACACCCTGTCATTCGATAGGGTGTTTTCATTTTGCCAGTAGGGGTCGCCCGTATCCGGGAACGCAAAAAGCGGGCGACCGCAAGGGCGGAGCAAGGCGGAGGGCGCCCCTACGAGCAGAACAGGCGAGGGAAGAACGCAGCCGAGGGCGATGAAAAGGGAGAAGAGATTTCAACGCCAGCTCCCGGATAAACGGATAACCGGGGCATGCATCTATCTGCCGATCATGGCGGGGAGACGCTCTTTTATAAGCTGCGGCATTGCGCCGCCGCCGCGGCTGTGGTAGAATACCGACAGAAAAAGCTTCTTATATACAGGGACGGTGACGAGCCATGAAACAGAAATTGAGCATCAAGGTCCAGGTGGCGATTTCCGCTATCCTCTTCATGGGGATCCTGACGGTCGCCATCTCCCTCATCGGCTATAAGCTCTATCATGATAACGTCATGGAAAGCTATACCAGTTATGCGGATACAGTGCTGGAATACGCCTACCGCACCACGCTGCCCTATTCCTTCGGCGATATGATCGCCCGACGGGAGATGCCCGAGGACTATGAGAAGCTGCGCGAGGCTCTCAACGAGGTGAAGGACAGCTCGCATATCGAATATCTCTACGCGATCTATTTTGCGGATATCGAGGACATCCACAGCCTGCACTACGCCATCAACGCGAAAAACCGGCAGGAGCTGTCCACCGGCGCGCCGCTGTCGACAATCTACACCTATATGGGCGCGCCCGTCGAGGACGGCGCCTTCGCCGACGAGACACTGGAGGTGCTGCGGCAGGCCGTGAAAAGCGCGCTGCGCGAGAACGGCACGCTGGAGGGCTACTCGGAGGAGTACGGCCATATGCTCAACGGCTACCGCGTGATCTTCGACAGCGAGGACAACGCCGTCGGTCTGCTGTGCGTGGAGATCGACATCAACCGCATCAACCAGGGCGTGAAGGGCTACGCGCGGACGGTCTTTTTCATAGCGGCCTCCTTCACCGGCCTGATCGTGCTGATCTATATCCTCAACACCCAGCGCTATCTGGTGGGCCCCATCCTGCGGATCGCCCAGCGCAGCGACGCCTTCGTGAAGAAAATGCAGAGCAACACGGACCCGGAGGAGCTGATATATGAGGACGCCGGGATCGAAGCCTGCAGCGAGCTGGGGATGCTGGCGGAAAACGTGAAGAGTCTGGCCAACGGCGTGGCGTCCTATATGACCAACCTGAAGGCCGCCACCTCCGAGCGGGAGCGCATCGGCACCGAACTGGCGCTGGCCACGCGAATCCAGGAGGATATGCTGCCCAACACCTTCCCGGCCTTCCCGGATCGCGCGGACTTTGACGTGTACGCCGTCATGGACCCGGCCAAGGAAGTGGGCGGCGACTTCTATGATTTCTTCCTGATCGACGACACCCATCTGGGCCTCGTGATGGCCGACGTGTCCGGCAAGGGCGTGCCCGCCGCGCTGTTCATGATGGTTTCGAAGATCCTGGTGCAGATTTACGCCATGAACGGCCGCAGCCCCGCCCAGGTGCTCAAGGCCGTCAACGACGTGATCAGCCCCAACAACCGGGAGGAAATGTTCGTCACGGTGTGGCTGGGCATCCTGGATACGGAGACCGGCAAGCTTACCGCCGCCAACGCCGGGCATGAATACCCGGTGCTGGCACAGCCGAACGGAGCATTTGAGCTGGTGCGGGACAAGCACGGACTGGTGATCGGCGCGATGGAGGGCGTTTGCTACCGGGAATATGAGCTGACGCTCAAGCCGGGCGCAAAGCTGTTCCTCTATACCGACGGCGTGCCCGAGGCCACCGACGCCTCCGAGCAGCTGTTCGGCATCGAGCGGATGCTCGCGGCTCTGAACCGGGTCAGCGATCAGACACCCGAGGAGATCCTGCGCGGCGTGCGCCGGGCGGTGGACGACTTCGTCCGGGAGGCAGAGCAGTTCGACGATCTGACGATGCTGTGCCTGGAATACTGCGGAAACGGCGGGCAGACGAGTGATGCGCGGGAGCTGGTGCTGGACGCCGAGGTGGACAATCTGGAGCGGGTGCTGGGCTTCCTGGAGGAGCAGCTTACGGCCGCGGACTGCCCCATGAAGGCGCAGATGCAGCTGTGCGTCGCGGCGGAGGAGATTTTCGTGAACATCGCCAGCTACGCCTACGCGCCGGGAACGGGGAAAGCCACGGTGCGCGTGGCCATCGAGGAGGAGCCGCGGCGGGCGATCGTCACCTTCCTGGACAGCGGCACACCCTTTGACCCCCTGGCCAGGGAGGACCCGGACGTGACGCTCTCTGCCGAGGAGCGGCAGATCGGCGGACTGGGGATCTTTATGACGAAAAAGACCATGGACGACGTGAGCTACGTCTACCGGGACGGCCAGAACGTGCTGACGCTGAAGAAAATCTTCTGAATAACCCGATCACCCCGCCTAAATCGGCGGGGCGATCGTTTTTTTCAGGGCGGTTTTCGTTGCGCGGGCAAGCCTTTCATGATAGACTTAAAACAAGAAAACAGGAAACAAAGCGTACGGATTCGGAGGCTGAATATGAAAAATTGTCTGGCATTGTTTCTGACGCTGGCGCTGCTGCTGGCCCTGGCGGGCTGCGGTACGAGCGCGCCCGGCGACCCCAACGAGGGATTGTATGAGGCCGTCTCCGCCACAGGCATGGGAGTCACCATCCCGGTGGAGAGCGTGTTCCCCGACGGCTTTTCGCTGGAACTCAAGGCCGGCGGCAAGGCGACCTTCCACTATGAGGGCAAGGATTACAGCATGAAGTGGTCCTACGACGGCGACAGCTTCCGAGCCTCCGGCGGCGGGGCCGAGCTCAACGGGACCGTCGGCGACGGCGTGCTGCTGCTTGAGGACGTGCTGGGCAGCGGCATCGATCTGAAGCTGCTGCGCGACGCTGCCTCCGCGCCCGCCGCGCCGGCTGCGGAACAGAAGGCGGACGCCGCGGGAGAAGCCGGGGAAACGGCTGCCGCGCCGGAGCCCTATGAACCCTATCTGGACGCCCTGGCCACGCTTCCGGTTTTTGACGCGGAGGCGAGCTGCGCCATGAGCAACTGGATGAACAACGGCTTTTGTCTGATCGAGGACGACGTGTTCTACGGCCGCTACTTCCGCAGCGCGGGCAGCTACGCCGAGCTTGTCACCATGGAGCTTGTCAACGAGGACGGCGTGATCCGCTCCGGCGAATGGAAGCAGCTGGACGGCAAGCACTGGCCCTCCTGCCTGCAAAAGCGGGGAGACACGCTCTATTACCTCATCCAGACCCAGGGCGACTCCGTTGTGGAGGGCGTGGGCTGCATCAAAACCGACGGCAGCGAGGCGCGCGTGCTCTACAGCGGAGCATGCAGCTATCTGAGCCTGGTGGGGGACCGGCTGTTTTTTACCGATGAAAACGCCCGGCTTCTGAGCTGCGATCTGGAGGGCGGCGAGCTGAGGGAGGAATTCGGACTGGACAAAAAGGTGTTCTATCCCTATTTCCTCAGCGAGGACTGGCTGCTGTACCAGGATGACGCCGACAACGAAAGCCTGCACCTGCTGTACGTGCCGGAGGGGCTGGATTACAAGCTCAACGACGAGCAGAGCTACTGCCCCATCCTTTGCGGCAGCGCGCTTTTCTACACCACCCCCATGGCGAAGGACGCCGATATGTACTATCTGGCGCGCATCGATCTGAGCCAATGGGACGAGACGGCGGATGAGGCGCTGGGCTGCCATGTGCCGGCGTTTTCAATCGAGCACGAGGGCGCGCTGATGCGCCTGCACTTCTGCACCGACGGCAGCGTGATCATGCCGGACAATGCCGACAAGGTCGCGCCGCTGGACGAATGGTACAGCCTGTCGTCGAGCCAGGCCATACACATGATGATCCGCTTCCTGTCTCCGGTGTACATGGTCCAGGAGGATTACAGCGAGCGGGGGAGAGTGAACGCGGGCCTCTTCACAGACAGGGAGACCGGCCATACCGAGAAGCTGCCCTGGCTGAGATGAGCGAGGCGGCGAAAATGGAGAAACTGGATCTGAGCACCTGGCCGAGACGGGAGGCTTTCGCCTTCTTCTCGCGTCTGTCGAACCCCTATTACATGGTGAGCTTCCGCCAGGACGTGAGCGGCGTGTACGACTTCGCCAAGGCCAACGGCCTGTCCTTCTACTACGCCATGATCTGGGCCTGCACCCGGGCCATGAATGAAACGGAGGCCTTCCGGCTGACTGTCCGCGGTGGCGAGCTGTATCGCCTGGACGGCCGCAGCCCCAGCTTTACCGATCTGAAAAAGGGAGCGGAGCAATTTCATATCGTGACCATGCCCTGCGACGGCGATATCAGACGCTTCTGTGCTCTCGCCGCGCGCCGCAGCCGTGAGCAGACGGCCTTTCTGGACGAGAGCGCCGAGACGGACGAGCTGATTTACTTCTCCTGCCTGCCCTGGCTGGATCTGACCGCGCTGACCAACGAGCGGGACCTGTCGGCCCCTGGAGCGGCGGACGACTGCATCCCCCGCGTGTCCTGGGGCCGCTATCAGGAGGAGAACGGACGCAAAAAGCTGACGGTCTCGCTGGAGGTCAACCACCGGCTGATCGACGGCGTCCACCTGGGCGAATTTACCCAAAACCTGAACCACATCATCGACGAACTGAAATAAGCTTTCCCGCCGCGTCCCGTTATCCGATCCGGGGCGCGGCGTCGCTTTTTCCTTGCACCCCTTGCGCCTCTGTGATACACTAAAGAGAAGAAAAAAGGAAGCGAGGTGTCAGGATGGACAAACTGCTGCTGATCACCGGGGATCTGGCCACCGGAAAAACCACGCTCTCGCGCCGACTGGGTACGCGAGAGGGCGCCGTTGTGTTCCAGAAGGACACGATCAAGGAGATTCTGGGCGATCATATCGTCTTTCATAACCGCGAGGAGAACAAGGCCCTGTCTGTCGCCACCGTGGCGCTCATGACCCATATCTTCTCCCAGCTGGGCGGCCGCGGCGTCGGCATGATCCTGGAGGCCAACTTCAGCGAAAGCGAGCTCTCCGCCCTCCACGAGCTGGCCTCCGAGCGGGGCACGCAGGTGCTGACGCTGGTGCTGCGGGCCGATCTGGACCTGCTCTATGAGCGCTATCTCCACCGGATCACCTGCGAGAACAGGCACCCGGTCCATCTGAGCGCGCCGCTGCATGTGCGCGAGGAGTTCGACCGCTATATCCTGGCGGCCAGAGTCGGGACGATTCCCGGCGAAACCATCGAAATCAACGCCAACGATTTTGCTTATCAGACCGACGAGGAGCTGCTGGGCAGGATCGACGCCTTTTTCCAATCTGACGGGACAACGGAGGACAAGAGATGAAAACGGTCGTGATAACCGGCTCCACCAGGGGCCTGGGCTTTGAAATGGCAAAACTGTTCCGGCAGAACGGCTGGAACCTGGTCATCAACGGCGTCAGCGCCGCGCGCATGGAAAAGGCAGCGGAGGAGCTGGGACGCATCCCCGGCGCCGGTCAGATTGCCGCCTTCGCGGGCAGCGTTGCCAACGCCTCCGACCTCGACGCCCTGGCGGCTTTCGCCGCGGAGCGCTTCGGCAGCGTGGACATATGGATCAACAACGCCGGCGTCAACCAGCCGATGAAGGCCATCTGGGAGCTCAACGAGGACGAGATCGACGCGGTTCTGAACATCGACCTGCGCGGGGCGATCCTGGGAAGCCGCGTGGCTGTGCGTCTGATGGAGAAGCAGGCCGCGGGCGGCTTTGTCTACAACATCGAGGGCTACGGCAGCAACGACGCCATGATGCTGGGGCTGAACCTGTACGGCACCTCCAAGCGCGCCGTCACCCACTTCACCCAGGCGCTGGCCAAGGAACTTGAGGAGCGGGGCAGCACGGTCAAGGCCGGACGCCTGTCTCCGGGCATCATGATCACGGACTTTACCGTCAAGGCCCTGGGCGGCAAGGAGAGCATCGCCCTGCCGGAGAAGACGAAAAAGGTCTACAACATCCTGGGCGATTATCCCGACGTGGTGGCGGCCCACCTGGTCAAGGGCATGCTGGAGAATACGAAAAACAACGCCCATATCGAATGGCTGACCGCCGGCAAGGCGGCCTGGCGCTTCATGACCGCCGCCTTCAACAAGCGGGACTTCTTCACGGAGACTGAATGACGGAGCGAACGGAAGAGCGAAAAGAGGTCAGCCGCTTCCTGTGGCTGCGGATCGGCGCGGTCGTGGCCATCCATGCCGCGGATATCACCTGGGCCGCCTGGTATATGTATCGGCTGAGGAACCGTGGCGCTCTCATCGGCGTTTCAAGGGCCGCGGAACAGCCGCTGACCTTGCTGGGGCAGAATCTGGCGGAATCGCTTGTCCCTGCGCTGCTGTTTGTTCTGACGCTGCTTCTTTTGAAAAAAGAATTTCCGGAGGCAATGTACCTGAGACTGCGCGGAAAGTGGCAGCGCGTAACCGCGCTGGTGTTCCTTGCCCTGCTCGCCGGACTGCTGGCGGCGGCGCTGGCGCGCGGCGTTAAGCCCTATACGGCGCTCTACGCCCTGGGCTACTACCTGGTGATCATCGCCTTTTCGGAGGAGTTTATCACGCGGGGCCTGTGCGCCTATCTGCTGCGCGAGGAGGACTGGCCCTTGCGGTTTCTGGTGCCAAACGTCTGCTTTGCGCTGATCCACCTTTTTTCCTACGCGGACTGGGGCGCGATCACACCCGATTATGTTCTGCGTTTTATGGCAACTTCGCTGCTGGGACTGACGGTCCATGGCTGCCTGCTTCAGCTGCTGAAGGAAAAGAGCGGGACGATCTGGCTGTCGGTGCTGCTGCACGCCGCCATGGATTATTCCGTTGTGCTGAAGTTTTAATGGAAAAAGGAGTGGGAGAAATGAATAAACGCGCATGGGGAAACCTTCTTCTGCTCCTCACCGCAATGATCTGGGGAACGGCCTTCGTGGCCCAGCGCGTGGGCATGGACGCCATCGAGCCTTTCACCTTCAACGCCGCACGTATGGCGCTGGCCGCGCTGGCGGTGGGCGTTCCGGCTCTGCTGCGGGCAAAAGCCCATCCGCCCACGGCAAAGGAAAAGAAAGATACGCTCCTCGGCGGGCTCTGCTGCGGCGGCTTTCTGGCCGCGGCCAGCCTGTTCCAGCAGGTGGGACTGGTGTATACCACCGCCGGGAAGGCCGGCTTTCTCACAGCCATGTACATCCTGCTGGTGCCGCTGCTGGGGGCGCTGGTCCTGGGACGCTGGGAAAAGAGGCGCACCTGGTTCGCCGTGGCCCTGGGCGTGGCGGGGATGTATCTGCTCTGCGTCAGAGAGGGGCTGACCCTCGCCAAAGGGGACGCGCTGGTCTGCGTCTGCGCCGTGCTGTACGCCGGGCACATCCTGTGCTGTGACCGTTTTTCGCATCAAAGCGACCCCATCGCCCTCAGCGCGCTGCAGTTCGCGGTGACGGCGCTGCTGTCTCTGGTGCTGGCTCTGCTGACGGAGCAGCCCCAGCTGTGGCAGCTGCGGGCGGCCGCGGTGCCGATCCTGTACTGCGGACTGATCTCCGGCGGACTGGGCTATACGATGCAGATGGTGGCCCAGCGCTACACCGAGCCCACGGTGGCCTCGCTGCTGATGAGTCTGGAATCCGTGTTCGCCGCCCTGTCCGGCGCACTGCTGCTGCACGAGCATATGAGCGCGCGGGAGCTCTCCGGCTGCGTGATCCTGTTTGCGGCGATCCTGCTGGTGCAGCTTCCCGAACGGAAAAGGACGCGGACGGCCGGACTGTAAGCCCCCCCACAAACAGCTGCCGCGGGCAGTGAAGAAAGAGAGAGAATCGCATGAAACGCTTTCACAGATGTCTGGCGATGGTGCTGGTTCTGGCGCTGCTGCTGCCGCTGTCGGCCGCGGCCGACGCCGCCGCGCCGACGCCCTTTGCCCTGTCTGTCCGCGTCGAGGGCGGCCGCAGCGGCACGGTGCGCTGCTATGACGAGGGCTATCCGGGCAATCTCTACCTGTCGCTGAGCGATCTGTCCCAACTGCTGCGGGGCAGCACAAAGCAGTTTCGCTTTGAGTATGTGGGCTCCGGCGACTACTTTGCCGTGACGACCGGGGCGAGCCCCGGCGCGGCCATCACTGACGCCCCGACGCGCGCGCGGGACGGCGCGGCCTATCTGGATATCACCCGGCCGCGCATCTTCCTCAACGGCAGCGAGCGGCGGTATTACTGCTACCGCGACGGCAACAGGGACCTTTTTATGAATCTGACGGACGTACAGCTGCTGCTGGATCTGACGGCACAGACGGACGGGCCGGACGCGGTCGTGCTTCAGCCGGACGTACCCTTTGCACCGGACGTGGAGCAGCTCAGGCGGGAGGGCTATTTTGACGCCATCAACGCCATCGTGCTGGGCGACGCCGACACCGGCGAGATCCTGTTTTCCACCGACCCCTTCAAGGCCTATCCGATCGCCAGTCTCAGCAAGCTGATGACCTATCTGCTGCTGCGGGAATGTGAGTGGAACGGCGAGCTGCACTTTACCGACACGGTGACCATCACCGAGGAGGCAGACCGCATTTCCCGCAGCGCCGACGGCATGATCAGCATGAACGCCTATTCCACCGTCCCGTTCCAGGAGCTGGTGGAGGGAATGCTGCTGTGCTCCAGCAACGAGGCCGCCGCCTCTCTGGCCGCTTACGCCACCGGCTCGACGGAGATCTTTGTGGAGCATATGAACGAGCGGGCGCGGGAGCTGTCGCTCTTCTCGGCCCGGTTCTATACGCCTCACGGGCTGCCGGTGTACAGCAGCTATTCCGTCAGCGCCAAGATGCAGAACAAGATGAGCGCCATGGACATGTTCGAGCTGTGCGCCTACATTCTGCGAAACGACCCCCAGATCACCGCCGTCACCTCCAAGCCGCTGGCCACCCTGCCGACGCTGAAATACTCCGCCTACAACACCAACACGCTGATCTATAACGTCCCGGGCGTGACCGGGCTGAAAACCGGCAGCACCAACCGGGCCGGCTACTGCGTGACGGTGTCGCTGCCGGTGACGCGCGACGGACAGACCCACAACCTGGTGCTGGTCATCCTGGGCGCCGAGACGCCGGATCTGCGCGGCCAGGCGGGGGAGATCCTGCTGCGCTGGGCGCAGGACTATTATACCGTTCATCCCTTTCGCGACAGTCAGAACTGACGACAGATCGGAGGGTTCATATGCATAAAACGTACATTGATGCGCTGTCCTGTGCCGACACCGTCACCCAGGCGCTGCGGCGCGGCGTCTTTCTCAACACCGCCGCCGGAGAGAAGCGCAACTGCATGGTCATCGGCTGGGGCGAACTGGGCCGGGTGTGGGAACTGCCGGTTTTCATCGCCTACGTGCGCCAAAACCGCTATACCCACGAGCTGCTGGAGCGCAACGGCGAGTTCACTGTCTGCGTCCCGGTCAACGGCTATGAGAAGCAGGCTTTTGCCGTCTGCGGGGGCCGGAGCGGCCGGGATCTGGACAAATTCGCCGCCGCGCCGCTGACGGCTGTGGAGTCGGAAAAGGTGCTGCCCTGCGCGATCCGCGAGTTTCCGCTGACGCTGGAGTGCCGGGTGATCTACCGCGAGACCGAGGAGACGGCGAAGCTCCCCGAGGAGATCCGCAAACGGTTTTATTCCGTGGAGACTGAGGCCCACACCGCCTATTACGGCCAGATCGTCAGCGCCTACCTGCTGGAAGAAGACTGAGAATAAAACAAAACGGAAGAGGACCTGCCTGAGTAGGCAGGTCCTCTTCCGTTTTTGTGCTGCGCCCGTTTCGGGGCGAAGGGGAAAATCAGTCGAGCTTGGGGCCGGCGGCGACGAGGGCCTTGCCGGCTTCGTTGGTCTCGTACTTGGCGAAGTTCTTGATGAAGCGGCCGGACAGATCCTTCGCCTTCTTTTCCCAGACGGAGGGATCGGCGTAGGTGTCGCGCGGGTCGAGGATCTTGGGATCCACGCCGGGCAGCTCGGTGGGCACTTCAAAGTTGAAGTAGGGGATGGTCTTGGTGGGGGCGGCGTTGATGGAGCCGTCCAGAATCGCGTCGATGATGCCGCGGGTGTCCTTGATGGAAATGCGCTTGCCGGTGCCGTTCCAGCCGGTGTTGACGAGATAGGCCTTGGCGCCGCTCATCTCCATGCGCTTGACCAGCTCATGGGCGTACTTGGTGGGGTGCAGCTCCAGGAAGGCCTGGCCGAAGCAGGCGGAGAAGGTGGGCGTGGGCTCGGTGATGCCGCGCTCGGTGCCTGCCAGCTTGGCGGTGAAGCCGGAGAGGAAGTAGTACTGGGTCTGCTCGGGCGTCAGGATGCTGACGGGAGGCAGCACGCCAAAAGCGTCGGCGGAGAGGAAAATCACGTTCTTGGCCGCGGGGCCGGAGGAAACAGGACGGACCTTCTTGACGATCTTCTCGATGTGCTCGATGGGGTAGCTGACACGGGTGTTCTCGGTCACGCTCTTGTCGGCAAAGTCGATCTTGCCGTTCTCGTCCACGGTCACGTTCTCCAGCAGAGCGTCGCGGTGGATGGCGTTGTAGATGTCGGGCTCGGAATCCTTGTCCAGGTTGATGACCTTGGCGTAGCAGCCGCCCTCAAAGTTGAACACGCCCTCGTCGTCCCAGCCGTGCTCGTCGTCGCCGATCAGCAGACGCTTGGGGTCGGTGGACAGGGTGGTCTTGCCGGTGCCGGACAGGCCGAAGAAGATGGCGGTGTTCTCGCCGTTCATGTCGGTGTTGGCCGAGCAGTGCATGGCGGCAATGCCCTTGAGAGGCAGGTAGTAGTTCATCATCGAGAACATACCCTTCTTCATCTCGCCGCCGTACCAGGTGTTGATGATGACCTGCTCGCGGCTGGTGATGTTGAAGGCCACGCAGGTCTCGGAGTTGAGACCCAGCTCCTTATAGTTCTCGACCTTCGCTTTCGAGGCGGTGTAGACGATAAAGTCGGGCTCGAAGTTCTTCAGCTCTTCCTCGGTGGGCTTGATGAACATGTTGCGCACGAAGTGAGCCTGCCAGGCAACCTCCATGATGAAGCGGATGGCCATGCGGGTGTCGGCGTTGGCACCGCAGAAGGCGTCGACGACGAACAGACGCTTGCCGGAGAGCTCCTTGACGGCGAGATCCTTGACATTCGCCCAGACTTCCTCGCTCATGGGGTGGTTGTCGTTCTTGTATTCCGGGGTGGTCCACCACACGGTGTCGCGGGAATTTTCGTCTACGACGATATACTTGTCCTTGGGGGAGCGGCCGGTGTAAATGCCGGTCATGACGTTGACAGCGTCCAGCTCGGTCAGCTTGCCGACCTCGTATCCCTCAAGACCGCTCTTCATCTCTTCCTCGAACAGAAGCTCGTAGGAGGGATTATAGACGATCTCGCTTGCGCCGGTGATCCCGTATTTGGTCAGATCCAGTGCCATATACAATACCTCTTTCTTCAAAATGTTCAAAGTATATGATTTGCTTTGATGCTTGCAGTATAACACAGCGGCGTAGCAATTACCATCACTAAGCTTGAATTTAGTAAAAAATTCACAACTCCACCGGCTCCGCAGCCGTGGATGTTCAGGCCAGATAGGGCAGGATAACGGACCAGTCGCGCTCCAGCTGCTCCAATGACTTCGCCGCGTTGGCCGGAGAGGTGGAGGGAAGCCTGATCGCGATCCGCCCCAGCCGGGGAAGGAGCAGCCGGTCATACAGCTCGGATGCCTTGCCGCCGTTTGTGCAGATGAGCCGGATGTCTGCCGCGGCGAGGATCTGCGACAGGTCGTTGGGCACGACGCTCCGGATCGAGCTGTCGGAGGAGGCGTGGATGTCACACTCTTTCACCACGTCCCACAGCGCGATTCCCCGCCGCAGCAGCAGCGCGCGCTTCTCCGCCGTGCAGCGGGGCAGCGGCTCGTCCAGCAGCTGTGAAAGCAGCGGCCAGAAGCGATTGCGGCTGTGGCCGTAATAAAACCCCTCCTCGCGCGATTTCACCGAGGGCAGCGAGCCCAGGATCAGAATGCGCGAGTGCTCGTCGTACACCGGCGCAAAGCCGTGGACGATGTGTTCTCTGCTCATATCAGCACTGTTCGGCATGGGACACCTCCCGGGAGTTTTTTCTCATCGTGCGCTCTCATGACGGAATTGTCAAGAAGAAATAGACAAATTATTAACTAATGCCGGGCGGCCTTGAAAAGCCCCCCCGGCGGGGGGTATAATACAAATACTTCAACCATTTCCTTTATGGATCTGTCGGATAAGGATCTGCTTATGGAGATTTTAAAATATCTGATCATAGTGGTCTGCGGCTATCTGCTGGGCTCGGTCAGCGTGTCGATCATCCTCTCCCGGGCCTTCGGCGTGGACATCCGCAAAAAGGGAAGCGGCAACGCCGGAGCGACCAATATGGCCCGCTCTTTCGGACTGTTGGCCGGCTTTGCCACGCTGGCGGGCGACTTTCTCAAGGCCGTGATCGTCATGTATGTGGGCTGGCGCCTGTGCGGCGACTGGGGCCTGATGGCCGGCGGCATGGCCTGCACCACCGGGCACTGCTACCCGCTTTTCTATGACTTCCGCGGCGGCAAGGGCATCTCCGTCGGCGCGGCGATCGGGCTGATGATCGACTGGCGTGTGTTTGTGGGCATCGTCGCCGTGTTCCTCATCGGCGCTTTCCTGACGAAGAAGGCCTCCTTCGGCTCCCTCTGCGCGGCCGTGGCCATTGTGGCGCTGGCGCTGATCTTCGCCGTGCCGCTGCCGAAGCTGCTGCTGGCGATCTATGCGGCGGTGCTGGCCATCTTCCAGCATCGGGCCAACATCAAGCGCCTATCGGACGGCACCGAGCCGGACTTCAAAGCGGCCGACAGCAAGTAGTTTTTAGTTTTAGATTCTAGTTTTTGGAATCCGTATCAAACCGGAGAGGAAACGCGTTTTTCTCTCCGGTTTCTTGCTTGCAATCCGTTAGGACGAATGCTATCATGATTTCATTGTGAATAAAGAACCTCATCCGTCGGACAAAGTCCGACACCTTCCCCGCAAGCGGGGAAGGCTACAAGGAAGGAGATTGGAAATGAACGAAGAACTGTGCAGAGACATCGAGCGTTTTGTGGAAGAAAATGAGAAGGCGATCTTCGAGGACATTGCCTGGCTGGTGGCCGTGAACAGTGAAAACAGCCCCGCGGAGCCCGGCAAGCCCTTTGGCGCCGGCCCCGCCGAGGCCCTGGAACGGGGCCTGGCCATCGCAAAGCGTATGGGTCTGGCCGCCGAAAATTGCGAGGGCAGGATCGGCTACGCCCAGCTGGGCGAGGGCGACAAGGCCTGCCGCGACTATCTGGCCACCATCACCCACCTGGACGTGGTGCCCGTGGGCGAGGGCTGGAGCGCCGACCCCTTCACCATGCGCGAGCGGGAGGGCTGGATCATCGGCCGCGGCGTCATGGACGACAAGGGACCGAGCGTCCTGTGTCTCTACGCGCTGAAATACCTCAAGGAGCGGCAGATCCCCCTGCGCTATCCCGTGCGCGCCCTGCTGGGCGTGAATGAGGAGATCGGCATGCAGGACGTCGTCTGGTATCTGGACAACTATCCCGCGCCCTTGTTCTGCTTCAGCCCCGACGCCAATTTCCCCCTGTGCAACGGGGAAAAGGGCATCTACCACGGCCGCATCCGCGCCACGTCCGGACCGGAGAACATCGTGGACATCCGCGGCGGTTTTGCTGCCAACGCCATCCCCGACAAGGCCGAGGCCTGGGTGAAGGCAAAGGACCTTCAAAGCACCGGGCGCGTCAGCGCCGAGCAAATGCCCGACGGCCTGTGGCATCTGACCGCCGTGGGTGAGGGCGGCCATGCCTCCATGCCCGAGGGAACGGTCAACGCCATCGGCGTGCTGATCGACTATCTGCTCCAAAACAGCGTGCCCGGCGAAGAGGAGGGCAGCTTCCTGCGCTTCCTGTCCACGATCCACGCCGCCTCTGATGGCAGCGCCTGCGGTATCGCCGCCGACGACGGGCTGTTCCGGCCGCTGACGGTGGTCTGCGGCGTCATCGGCGTGGAGGACGGCCATATCTTCCAGACCATCGACTGCCGCTATCCCACCAATACCAGCGGAGAAAAGATCGCTGCGATCTTGAACGAGCGGGCAAAGGGCATCGCCACAGTCAGCGTCGATCATGACGCCGAGCCCTTCTACATGTCCCTGGACAAGCCGGAGGTGCAGGTCTGTATCAACGCCTACAACGCCGTGACCGGCGAGAACGCCGAGCCCTACACCATCGGCGGCGGCACCTACGCCCGGGATTTCCCCAACGCCGTGTCCTTCGGTCCCGAACACCCGGAGCGTCCCGCGCCGGACTTCGCCGGCCCCATCCACGGTGTGGACGAGGCCGCCTGCAAGGCCTGGTTCCTGGAGGCACTGAAGGTATATATCCTGGCTCTGATCGAGCTGGAGAAGCTGAAGTTCTGAGATGCGCATCTGGATCATCTGCAGCGGCGAGGCTCCGTTGAGCCTTCCGCGGCGCGCGACCGCGGAAGAATTCGCCGCGCTCTGCCGGCGCGCTCTGGACGGCCCCGTTGAGGCTGTCGCGGGTCACGCGGTGGCGGCAAACGGCCGAAAGGTTTACATAAGCCAGAGCGTGGCCGCCCGCCAGACCGCGGAAAAGCTGATCGGCGGTGCGGAGACGACGTCTTCGGCGCTGCTGGACGAGATACCGCTGCGTGCCTTCGGAAAAGGCCTGCTGGCCCTGTGGCTCTGGCGCTTTCTGGTCTTTGTGCGGGGGCTGTTCGGTCTGGCCGCGGCCGAGAGCCGGACGGAGAGCCGCCGAAAGGCCGACGCGCTGATCGACGCCCTGGAAAAGACGGGGGAGGACTGCATCCTCGTCTCCCATCCGCGGCGGATCGCAGCACTGTGCGATGCGCTGCGCGTGCGGGGCTACTGCGTCCAGCGCACGGGCCTGGGCAGCATCAAGCCCGGCGAGCAGCTGCTGCTCAGCCGCCGGGATGAGCACTGCGGCGGCTGCGCCCACAACTGTCTGCTCTCCAACCCCGGCTGCAATATCGGCCGCGACAAGGCCGCCAGACAAAAAACCAGGCGCATTTGACTTTTCTGCGTCTTTGGGTATAATGATTATAAAATGGCGAAAAGCCAAAAAAGCTTTTCGCCGCGCCGCTTTACGGCGCAGCAAAACAGCCAGGCTGTTTTGCTCATTATAATACCCTGTGGAATTCGAATACTTCCTTCAGAAAGGTAATCAATGATATGAGTGAATGCACGCACGATTGCTCCACCTGCAGCCAGAACTGCTCCGAACGCGAGGTCGACTTCCGCAAGCCCCTGCACGAGGGCGCCAGCGTGAAAAAGGTCATCGCCGTCGTCAGCGGCAAGGGCGGCGTGGGCAAGTCTCTGGTCACCTCGTTGCTGGCCAGCGAAATGCAGCGCCGCGGCTACAACGCCGCCGTGCTGGACGCCGATATCACCGGCCCGTCCATCCCGCGCTCCTTCGGCGTAACGGAGCACGCCACGGGTACCAGTGAGTATCTGATCCCCGTCACCACCCACACCGGTCTGCAGCTGATGTCCATCAACCTGATCCTCGAGGACGAGACCGAGCCGGTGGTCTGGCGCGGCCCCGTGATCGCGGGCGCGGTGCAGCAGTTCTGGACCGACGTGATGTGGGAGGACGTGGACTATATGTTCGTCGACATGCCTCCCGGAACCGGCGACGTGCCGCTGACCGTGTTCCAGTCCCTGCCCGTGGACGGCGTCGTTGTCGTATCCACGCCCCAGGATTTGGTGGGCATGATCGTGGCCAAGGCCGTCAAGATGGCCGATCTGATGCACAAGCCGGTCATCGGTCTGGTGGAGAACATGTCCTATTTCAAGTGCCCGGACTGCGGCAAGGAGCACGAGATCTTCGGCGCATCCAAGGCGGAGGCCGAGGCCAAGGCCTACGGCATCAAGACCTGGGCGCGTCTGCCCATTGACCCCGCCGTCGCTGCCATGGTGGACGCGGGCGAGGTGGAGTCGGTGGACGCCTCGAATCTGGCTCCCATCGCGGACTATATCGAAAAGGAGCTTTGAGATGATTCGAGTTGCGGTTGCCTATCAGGACGGCGAGATCTTTGAGCATTTCGGCCACTGCCCGATGTTCGCGATCTATGAGTTTGACGAGGAAGATCTGAACAACAGCAGCAAACGGCTGGTGGACAGCTCGTCGCTGAACGGACATCAGCAGATGGCCGATCTCATGAAGCGCGAGGGCGTGGATGCGGTGCTCTGCGGCAGCATGGGCCAGGAGGCTCATTCGGCGCTTTTGGGCTACGGCATCATCCCTGTGGCCGGGTACTGCGGCGACGCGGACACGGCAGCGCTGCTGCTGGTCACCGGCCAGCTGCCCACCTCCGAGGGCGGCGGCTGCAGCGGCGGCTGCGGCGGATGCCCCGGCTGCGGGGGCGACGCGGGCGAAGGCGGCTGTAATTGCGGCTGCGGATGCTGAGCGCGTCGGAACAAAAGAGAACGCAAAAAAGGTGCGGGCACGAACGGTGCCCGCGCTTTTTGTCGTCTTCGGCCGGGAATGTATAAGCCCGTCCATGGCCGCATACCCTAGTACGGGTGATGAAATGAATAGCGGAAAAATCAAATGGAAACAGCTTCTGATCTGTCTGGCGATCCCGCTGGCCGTGGGCGGGCTGGCCGCGCTGCTCAGCCGCGGCGGCATGGAGGATTATAAAAACATCTACAAGCCGCTGCTCGCGCCGCCCGGCTGGGTGTTCCCGGCGGTCTGGTCCGTCCTGTATCTGGTGATGGGCTATGCCAGCTATCGCGTCTATACCTCCACGGCCTCGCCGGAGCGTATCCGCCGGGCCATGAGCGCCTACGCGCTGCAGCTGGCTGCAAACTTCATCTGGCCGCTGATCTTCTTCGCGCTGGAGGCCTTTCTGGCGGCCTTTGTGTGGCTGATCCTGCTCTTCGCCCTGGCGCTGCTGTGCACGCTGCGCTTCGGCTATATCGACGCGCGCTCGGGAAAGCTGATGACGCCGTATCTGATCTGGCTGTTTTTTGCCGCCTATCTCAATCTGGGCGTGTATCTGTTAAATTGACCGAAATTTCACAATCAAAATTGTGCTGCTTCCACAAAGGAGGCGGCACTTTCTTTTTGCGGAGCCGCGCGGCAATTCCATTTTGGACGAATGGGCGGATTTGTCTAAACAGTTTTGAGAACAAAATACGGCAAAACGCCCTTTTTTACACCCCCTTTGAGGACTTTGCACAAACCGGGAGGGGGTTCGTTTTTCTTGCATTCAAGTGGGGGCTGTGATAAAATAAACCTAATCTGAAATGGTATGCCCATCAGAGTCTAAAAGGGGGGAAAAATGTATGGAGAATAAGGCCAAGATCCTTACGGTTGCAGGAAAAGGCGGCGTAGGAAAGACCTCGATCTGCGCCTGCATCGTGCGGCTTCTCGCCGAGAAATATCCCGACAAGAAGATCCTCGCGATCGACGCCGATCCGGCCGTCGGCCTGTCCGTTGCTCTTGGCGTGGACGTGAAGCTTACGCTCGACGATATCAGACAAAGCATTGTCGACAGCGTGGAAAACGGCGACACCAAGGAAGCGCTCGAACTGCTGAGCGAGGCGCGCTTCCGCATGTTCGACGCGCTGGTCGAAATGCCGGGGTTTGCATTCCTTGCCATCGGCAGACCGGAGAGCTCCGGCTGCTACTGCAAGGTCAACTCCTATCTGAAAGAGGTCATCGGCATCCTGGCCAACAGCTTTGACTATGTGGTGATCGACGGCGAGGCCGGCATCGAACAGATCCAGCGCCGCGTCATGGAAAAGGTTTCGCATCTGCTGCTGATCACCGACCAGAGCAAGAAGGGCGCCCAGGTCATCACCACCATCAAGCAGGTGGCAGACGAGCTGATCTCCTATGAGAAAATCGGCTGCATCATCAACCGCGTCACCAATCCCGAACTGGTAGAGCTCACCGACAGCCCGGTGGAGATCCTCTCCGTCATTCCCGCGGACGACACCTTTGCCGCCAACGACATCAAGGGAAGAAGCGTCATGGAGCTTCCCGCGGATTCCGTTATGCTCAAGGGAGTGAAGGAAGCACTCCAAAAAATAGAAATTCTTTAAAAGAGGTGTAACATTTGAAAGATCTTAAGCATCT
The DNA here is from genome assembly GCA_900320465.1 of uncultured Eubacteriales bacterium. Taxonomy (GTDB): domain Bacteria; phylum Bacillota; class Clostridia; order Oscillospirales; family Oscillospiraceae; genus Limivicinus. The sequence goes on along the minus strand of ONSQ01000010.1, from coordinate 1,942 downwards.
GATCTATTTCGAAAAACTGCTTGAGAGCGCCAACAATGAGCTGGTCCAGCAGGCTCAGGCCGATGGCGGCATCTGCCTGGGCTACACCTGCTACCACATGCCCGAGGTCCTGCTCAACGTCGGCAAATGCTTCTCGGTACGTCTGCGCGCACCAAACACCGGGTCGATCGATATTGCGACCTACTACATGTCCAACTACACCTGTGAATTTGCCAGAGCCCTGGTGGAGAGAGGCATCGAGGGCGGCTATCAGTTCCTCGACGCAATGATCGGTGTGGACGCCTGCTCCATGATGAACCGCGCCATGGAGCACTTTGAGATCCTTCATGTCAACGACAAGCCCAACTTCTTTGTCACCCACTGCGACATTCCCTTCAAGGTCACCGACTATACCCTTGACAGCTATGAACTTGACAGCTATGAAAAGCAGATGCGCATCCATGTGCTTGACCAGCTGACGGAAAAGTTCGGCGTCGACACCTCTGACGCCGCGATCCGCGAGGCCGTCAAGGAGCACAACGAGGTTTGCTCCATCATCTCCGAGATCGGCGAGATGCGCAAGCTGGACAACCCCATCATCACGGGCTATGAGTTCCATGTGATCAACCTGGTCTCCTACACCTGCCCGAAGCACCTGATCCTGCCCTACCTGCGCGAGACGCTCGAAGAGCTCAAGAAGCGCAAACCCGACAAGGTCAGCCCCTTCCGCGCCCGCGTCGCCATCGTCGGCAGCGAGATCGACGATCCCAACCTGACCAAGCTCATCGAGGGCACCGGCGCTCTGGTCGTCTCCGACCGTTACTGCTTCGGCTCCACGCCCGGACGCGAGGTCATCGAACTCAAAGATGACGAGCCCGCCCTGCGCCAGATCTGCCTGCATGTGATGGAGCACAGCGAGTGCGCCCGTTACATCGCCGACGAAAAGGTGCTGCAGCGCCGCGAAACGGCCGACCGTCTGGCCAAGGAGTTCAAGGCCGACGGCATCATCTACGAGCAGATGAAGTACTGCGACTACTGGGGCTTCGAGCGCGCCCTCGTCAGCCACATCATGCACGATGAATACGGCTGGCCGGTCCTCTCGATCGACAGACTCTACAACAACGGCAACTCCGGCCAGCTGCGTACGCGCTGCCAGGCCTTTGTCGAATCGCTGGAGATCAAACGCATTCACAAGGAGGCGCAAAAGGATGGCTAAAAAGGAAAAACTGGTTTACCCGAATCCTAAGTTCTGGAAAGCCAAAGACAATATGGACTGGAAGAAGCAGGGCGCCAACCTTGCCGAGTTCGGTACCATCGCCTGGGATCTGCTCAAGGCGACCGACTGGAAGCAATTCGGCCAGGATCGCGTGAACGACTGCAAGGCCGACTGGGAGCGCGTCAAGGGCGAGTACGCCGACTTCATGGCCCTGGACAAGGCTGAGAAGATGGACCGCGTCCTCAACGGCGAGCACAGCCTGGGCCGTCTGTACCGCAAGGGCGCCATGGCCACCGTCCGCCGCGAGTGGCGCGGCGTCAAGGACACCGCCTATGACTTTTGGGAGTGGGCGCGTCTGTGGGGCATGCTGCTCGGCACCTTCTCCAAGGATCTGATCCCCGCGCTGAACGGCGCGCTGTGGTACCGCTGGATGATCTCCTACTTCTGCTGCCACGGCTTCATGGATAAGAACATCCTCGGCCTGCGTGGCTCCAACCTGCGCATGAGCCACGAGGTCACCTACCAGATCTTCCGCTATGTCGCGGAGAACCTGGTCCTCCTGAGCAAGGCCGACCGCAAGAACGGCAACAGCGACGAGCTCAACCGCATGATGGTCACCTTCGACGAAATGACCATGGGTCAGATCATGGCCGGCTTCCCGGATCTGTGCGGCATCCCGCACCAGCTGCTGCCCATGTTCCTGGTTTCCGAGATCGACCAGCTGGTCTGCATCCCCTACATCGACGC
>ONSQ01000064.1 GCA_900320465.1 uncultured Eubacteriales bacterium | reverse complement strand
GTCGTGGCGGATGCGCTTGGTGTCCATGCCCAGGGTCGCCATGCCGAAGGGCGTCTCGTACTGGAAGCGGTTCTGCTCGCCCCGGCGGAAGACCATGCGGCTGGTGATGCTGCCGCGGCGGTCCACCACCACCTCGTCCGGGTGCACCTCCACGCAGGTCTCGGTGCCCTCCAGACCGGTGACGTCGGTCTCCTGGTAGCTGATATAGCCCGTGCCGTCCTCAAAGCGGTACTGACCGTCGGTGGTGAACTCCACCCGGTCCTCCTCCCGGTCCTCGAAACGGTGGATGCTGTTGATGGATATGACCACGTCCTTCATGCTCATGCCTCCATTTCCTCCACATGCTCCACGCGCTCCGGGCGGTCACAGCCCAGGAAAAGCGCGCTGAGCGCCGAAAAGTCCTCCGCGCGGCCGGAGGTGTAAAACTGCTCCTCGCCGCTGCCGCCGCAAAGGCCGCTGCGGCGCAGATAGGCCGCCAGCTCCCGCGCGGCGCAGGCCGATGCCTCCACCAGGCGCACATGATCGCCCAGAAAGCGGCGGATGGGGTCGGCGATCAGACCGTAGTGGGTACAGCCCAGGATCAGCGTTTTGGCCCCGCTGTCGCGGATCGGCCCCAGATAGGCCGCCAGCGCCTCGGCAAGGGCCTCGTCGCCCTCGTCGCAGCGGCCGCTTTCGATCAGCGGGACAAAGGCCGGGCAGGGTACGGCGACGACCTCCGCGTCGGGCCGGGCGGCGCGCAGGGCGCTTTGAAAGGCGCCGCTGGAGATGGATGCGGCAGTGGCGATGACGCCGATAGGGCCTTCCTCGCCCTGTACGGCCTCGCGCACGGCGGAAGAGAGCACGTCAAAGGTGCGCACCGGATAGGCGCGCAGCACGTCCGGCGCCGTGGACGACACGGTGCCGCAGGCGGCCAGGATGCACTTGACGCCCTTGGAGGCCACGAAGTCCAGATCCTGGCGGGCCATGCGCCGCAGCATCTCCGCCGGGCGGGCGCCGTAGGGCATGCGGGCCGTGTCCGCGAAATAGACGATATTTTCCTCCGGCAGCAGCGTCCGCAGCTCCCGGACGGCCGTCAGACCGCCAAGGCCGGAATCGAAGATGCCGATTGCTCTGTTATCCATGCCATGCTCTCCACGCAATTGAAAAAGTCATTTGTATAATATAGCGCATATCCGCCTTTATGACAAGGGATTTTTTTGTCAGCGCCGGGGGTGTGGAAAAAAAGCTTGTACTTTGCTATAATAAGTATATAATAACTCACACGTTCCATCACGATCTCACACGCAAAGGGGGCAGAGACATGGACATCGAACTGACCGAAAAGGAATACCGGCGGCTGCTGGATCTGGTGTATATCGGCAACTGGATCCTGAACTCCGGCCGCGGCAGCGACCGGTTTGAGGATTACGACCTGCTGCAGGAAAAGCTCTTCGCCCTGGCCCCGCGCCACGGCATGCGCGCCCTTGCCGAAAACTGGCAGGGCCACGTCTTCCCCTCCCGCGCCTACACCGAGGGCGGCATCCACGAGGCCATCGCCGACTATGAGGACGCCGTGTTCTTCGACATTCTGGCCGAGGAGCTGGCCCGGCGCGATCTGGGGCTGGAGGACAGCGAGCCGGAGGATTATACCGAGCTGCAAAACCGCATGGACGAGTACCTGGACGAGTTCGACAAGAACGGTCTGGGCGCCGTCAGCGTAGATATCTGACAGGAGAAAAACACCATGCACGACGATCTGACCCGCGAGGACATCAAAAAAATGCAGGAGGAGCTGGACTACCGCCGGCTCACGCTGCATCCGGAAATCCTGGAGGAGGTCAAGCGCACCCGCGCCTTCGGGGATCTGAGCGAGAATTACGAATACAAGGCCGCCAAGCAGGCCCAGCGCGAAAATATGAGCCGCATGCGCTATCTGGAGGGCATGATCAAGTCCGCCCACGTCATCTCCGACCGCTCCGGCGCCGACGAGGTGGGGCTCTTCGACCGGGTGGAGATCTATATGCCCGAAGACGACGAGACCGACGTGATCCGTGTGGTGACCACCGTGCGCTGCGACCCGCGTAAGGGTCTGATCAGCAAGGAGTCGCCCTTCGGCCTCCAGGTGCTGGGCAAGCACGTGGGCGACCGCTTCACGGTCCAGGTGAACGACAATTACAGCTATGAGGCCGTGATCATGTCGATCACCAAGGACAGCGACGACGGCTCGGTGCCCCTGCTGGCGCATTAGTTTTCGATATTTCGTTTTCAGCAAAAAGAACTGGGATCAGCCGGAGGCAGACACATGAAGCTGTTCGGAAAAAACGATATAGAGGAAAAGGATATCCGCAATCTCAATCTGGTTCCCCGTTACGGCCCGGTCAAGCCGGGATACAGACAGGATTTGAGCAGCAAAAGGATCCTTGAGTTTGCATACCTGCCGGATGACGAAAAGGTCGTTTTGCTCGGCAGTATGGATGGCGCCTATCCGTATTGGATCTCAGAGACAGATATCGGCGACATAGAGACGAACACGGCCATCGTGGAAAGCCTGCTTCATACAGACTTCTCCTCTTTTACCGCAAGGAACGGGAAAATATCCCGGAAGCTGGAGGATCGTTACAGGCGCAGGATCCTGGTGTCAGACCGTGATGTAACGACGCCGTTTGGTCACGGATATGCCAAAGAACAACCGCAGTACTGGAGCAGGTTTATCGCCGGAGACCTTTGTTCTTATTATAAACGTCTCAAGACACTTTGCAGGGAAAGAGAACTGGAGGGGCGATATCTCACGTTCTTACGCTCTTATCTGCAAAAGCTGGAAACAGAGACATCTTCCGATCCGGTAAAAGACTACGAAAACAAGAAGGTCCTGATGGATCTGGTCCGATCTGAGGATTATCTTCTCCTGTCGGACAACCGCGAAATCAGAGATACCTATATCCGGATACAGAACGTGATCGGCGAACTGTACAACGCCTATATGAGCATCGTGAGGTAGGTGTCACCATTACGCGAAAATCGCTCTCCCGTCCTCTAAAAACCAGAAACCAGAAACGAAAAACGAAAACGGAAGCTCCCTAAAGGAGCTTCCGTTTTCTTATCTGACGCTCTCGGCAAAGCGGAGGAAGGCGGCGCGGCCCTCTTCATCGCGCTTGAAGACGCCGGCGTGCTCCAGCACGGTTTTGAACACCTCGCCGACCTCCTTTTGCAGGATGGCCCCGGCGTTGTCGGCGGTGAAGGTATAGCGCTCCTTGAGTTCCTGCGCCCAGGGGGCGTGCTTTTCGGTCAGGGGCGAGGCCGTCAGATCCTCGCCGGACACCAGGCGACGCTCCAGCTCGCTCAGCTCGTCGCGCAGCCGCGCGGGCAGCACCGCAAGGCCCATCACCTCGATGAGACCGATGTTCTCTTTCTTGATGTGGTGCAGCTCGGCGTGGGGGTGGAACAGGCCCAGGGGGTGCTCGTCGGTGGTCAGATTGTTGCGCAGCACCAGATCCAGCTCGTAGTCCTCTCCCCGGCGGCGGGCGATGGGCGTGATGGTGTTGTGGGCCTCGCCGTCGGTCTCGGCATAGACCGAGACGCGCTCGTCCGTATAGCCCCGCCAGGCGCGCAGGATGCGGTCGGCCAGCTCCTCGAGCCGGTCGCGGTCGGCACATCTGAGCCGGATCACGCTCATCGGCCAGCGGACGATGCCCGCCTGAACGTCGTCAAAGCCGGGGAAGGACAGGGGCGTCTCCACCGCGGCGCGGGCCATGGCGAATTCGTAATGGCCGCCCTGGAAGTGGTCGTGGCTGAGGATCGAGCCGCCCACGATGGGCAGGTCGGCGTTGGAGCCGATAAAGTAGTGGGGGAAGGCCGTGACGAAGTCCAGCAGACGGCGGAAGGCCGCGCGGTCGATCTTCATGGGCCGGTGCTCGGCGCACAGGGCGATGCAGTGCTCGTTGTAGTACACATAGGGCGAATACTGCAGAAACCAGTCCTCGCCCGCCAGCTTGATCGGGATCAGACGGTGGTTTTCACGGGCGGGATAGTCCGCGCGGCCGGCGTAGCCCTCGGCCTCGCGGCAGAGCTGGCACTTGGGATAGCCGACGCTCTTGGCGCTGCGCGCCGCGGCGATGGCGCGGGGGTCCTTCTCGGGCTTGGACAGGTTGATGGTGATGTCCAGCTCGCCGTATTCGGTCTCGGCCTTCCACTTGCGGTCCCGCGCGATGCGGTAGCGGCGGATGTAGTCGGTGTCGCAGCTCAGGCCATAGTACCAGTCCGTCGCGGCCCTGGGGCTGTCGGCGTACAGGCCGCGGAAGCGCGCGATCACCTCCGACGGCCGGGGCGTCAGCACGCCCATGAGCCGGGTGTCCAGCAGGTCGCGGGACGTGATCCCGCCGTCGATGACGCCGCGCGCCGCGGCGTCGTCCAGGATGGCCTTCAGTATCTCCTCCAGCGTCCGGCCGGCCTTATCCCCGGCGGGCTCAAAGCTGTCCAGCCCCAGGATGTCCAGCAGGCGGTTGCGCGCCCAGACGGCATCCTCCGGCTCGATCAGGCCCTTGTCCAGGCCGTAGGCCACCAGCGCGGCGATCTCATCGTAAATCATATCGGTTTCTCTCCCATATTATAATATAACCGTTTTGCGGTCTTCTGTCGCGGTTTGCTAATCATTATACCATGCCCTCCGGCCCGATACAACCTTGAAAACCGCGCTCTTCCCCGCCGCTTTTTCCGCGCTTGAGCGATTGTATCTTGGCGCGCGCTGTGGTACAATGGGACAAAACCGCAGGGAGGATAGACGAATATGGAAATGACCGCGGCAGCCTCGTTTCTGATGAGGGCCTTTTCGGGAATCGATCTGGGAATACTGAGCCTGATGCACACGCTGGCCGTGCACCTGGGCTGGCTGCTGACGCCGCTGTGCAAGCTGATCACGCTTCTGGGAGAAAAGGGCGTGCTGTTCTTTCTGCTGGCCCTTTGCCTCATGTGCTTCTCCAAAACCCGCCCGCTGGGCGTGTGCATCTTCGGGGCGGTGTGCTGCGGCGCGCTGATCACGAACATCCTGCTCAAGGACGCCGTGGCGCGGCCCCGGCCCTTTGAGACGCTTGCCGTCTATCGGGAGTGGTGGCAGTTCATCGGCTCGCCGGCCGAGGACGGCTTCTCCTTCCCCTCCGGCCACGTCACCGCCGCCGCCGCGGGCATGAGCGCCATCTGCTTTCTGCGGGGCAAGCGGTGGATCTTGCCCTCGGTGGGCGTGGTGCTGGCCATGATGATCGCCCGCAACTATCTGATGGCCCACTTCCCCAGCGACGTGCTGGCCGCCGTGATCATCGGCGTGTTCTCGGGCTATGTGGCCTATTTCATCACGCGGCAGATCTTCGCCTTTTTCGCCACGCGCAAAAAGGGCGATAAACTGGCGCGCTTCGTGCTGTACTGGGATCTGCCCCTGCCCGCCTGGATCACCTACAAGGGCAAGCACTGATCGCAGAAAAAAACAGAAAAAACGGCAGTGAACGCAGTTCACTGCCGTTTTCTTATGCCTTTTCCAGTTTTGCCTTGAAGGAGATGCGCCGGGGCGTGTCCATGCAGTCGAACTGCACCACATAGGCCCCCTTATCCGTGTCCACCTCGGTGACGGTGCCCGCGCCCAGGATGGCGTGGCTGACCCGCGTGCCGGGGGCAAAGCCGCTCTCGGCGATGGTCTCGGGCAGGAAGCGCTGGCTGTAGGCGATATACTCCCGCGCGTCCGCGATCAGATCGGCCCGGGGCGGCCGGGTGTATTCCAGATTCTCGTCCCCGATGTCCAGCAGGAAGCGGGAGGGGTATTTCGGCGCGCCGTCGAAGCTGCGCCCGGCGCTCTCGGACAGGTACAGCCGCTTCTCGGCCCTTGTCACCGCCACGAAGGCCAGGCGCCGCTCCTCCTCCATACCGGGCAGCGTCACGGTCCTGCGGGTGGGGAAGACCCCCTCGTTCATGCCGCAGAGGAACACATAGGGAAACTCCAGGCCCTTGGCGCTGTGGACGGTCATCAGCTTGACCTTGTCGGGGGCCTCGGCGGTGTCGGCGTTGGTGAAGAGGGAGACGTGCTTGAGATAATGCTCCAGCGTGCACTCCTCGCCGCAGGAAGTCTCGTATTCATAGATCGACTGCTTGAGCTCCGCCAGATTGTCCAGCCGCTCCTGGGAGCCCTCGGTGCGCAGCATGGTCTCATAGCCGCTCTCGTGCAGGATGGCGGTGAGCAGCTCGGACACCGGCATCGTGTCCACAAGGCCGGTGTAGCTCTCCACCAGGCTGATGAAGGCCCCGGCCCGGGTGCCGCGGAAGAGCTCGTCCTCCCGGGTGCGGCGCAGGGCCTCGTAGAGGGTGCAGCCGTTGTGCTCGGCATAGTCCCGCAAAAAGGCCATGCGGCGCTGGCCCAGGTTGCGCTTGGGGCTGTTGGCCACCCGCTGGAAGCTCAGATCGTCCCGGTAAAGCAGCATGCGCAGATAGGACAGGGCGTCCTTGATCTCCATGCGGTCGAAGAACTGCACGCCGCTGTAGATCGTGTAGGGCAGCTTCTCCTTTAAAAACACTTCCTCCAGACTGCGGGTGACGTAGTGGGCGCGGTAGAGCACCGCCACGTCCCGCAGCGCCGCGCCCTTTTCCTGCAGCGTCCGGATCTCGTCGTGGATCCATTTGGCCTCGGCCTCGCTGTCGGCGGCGTAGTGGCACAGCACGCGCGGCCCCTGGTCCAGGGTGGGGCGCAGCTCCTTTTTGATGCGCGCGGCGTTCTTGTCGATCAGCGCGTTGGCCGCCTGCAGGATCTGGGGCGTGGAGCGGTAGTTGTCCATCATGAAGATCGTGCGGGTGCCGGGAAAGGCCTTGTCAAAGTCCAGCAGAAAGCGCACGCTGGCCCCGCGCCAGGTGTAGATGGTCTGGTCCGGGTCGCCCACGATGAACAGGTTTTTATGGTAGGCGCACAGGGCGCGCATCAGCCGGTACTGGGGCTCGTCGATGTCCTGGAACTCGTCAATCATGATGTATTCCAGCCGCTGCTGCCACTTGAGGCGGATCGCCTCGTTTTCCGAGAAGATGTGCAGCGTGAAGATGATCAGGTCGTTGTAGTCCAGGGCGAAGCACTTTTTCTCCTGCCACAGATAGCCGAAGAAGATGATGTCCCGGGCGGTGTCGGCCTGCTCGTATTTTGCCTTGAGCTCGTCGGGTGTCAGATCGATCAGATCCCGGTAGTAGTCCGGGCGGTTTTTCAGCTTTTCGATCTCGATCATGTCCCGGGCGGCGGAGAAGGTCATGTCCCGCAGACTCAGCCCCCGCTCCTCGTAGATGATGCGCAGCATGGCGTCCACGTCGGAGTTGTCCAGCACCAGAAAACGGCTGGGATAGGACACGGCGTAGCTGTCCTCCTGCAGCACCGAGACGCAGAAGCCGTGGAAGGTGTTGATATAGCCGGTGTCGTTGTCGCCGGTCAGATTGTGGATGCGGCGGCGCATTTCACTCGCGGCCTTGTTGGTAAAGGTCACGCACAGGATGTTGCCCGGCAGGATGCCCATCTCGTTCACCAGATAGGCAAAGCGCCGCGTCAGCGCCCGGGTCTTGCCCGAACCGGCGCCCGCGATCACGCGCACATAGCCCTCGGTGGTGGTGACGGCCTCGCGCTGGGCCTCGTTGAGCCCGTGAAGCAGATCTTCCATGGCTTCCTCCTTTTGTTCCTCACACGCCCAGCAGCCAGGCGTCCAGCGGGACGCTGACAAAGTCCCGCATCGCCTTCCCCAGCTCCGGCCGCAGCGCGCTGACGCGGCCGCGCCCCGCCACATAGGGGTCGATGTAGCGCCGCTTGGCGTCGATCCGCCGCCAGGCGCCTCCCGGGCCGGGGGCGGCGGCGCGCAGGATGCGGTGCATGGCGCAATAGTCCGCCCAGCGCTTATCGAAGCTCTCGTCGCGGCAGACGGAGGCGATGACGCTCTCCTCGTCGCCCCTCATGGCATCAGGCTCCAGCACGCCGGCGGCCAGCGCGTCGCGCAGCAGCTCGCTAAGCCGCTGCATGGCGTAGCGGTCCTCGTCGCTCACATAGACGCGCGAGCAGTCCAGGGCCAGCGCGGCAAAGCGCGCGGCGCACGCTTCGGTCCGGAACACCAGCTCGCTCTGCCCCGCCTCGTTCTCGCCGACGCGGATGTCGGCAAAGAGGGCGGCGAGCTCTGCGCGGTCGGCAAAGCAGAAGTTCAGCGCGTTGCCCACCGTGTATTCCAGCCTGTCGGCGCTGAGGCGCGGGGTGTCGTTGTCCGCGATGGGATAGCGGTGGTAATCCTCCACCTGCGCCGCCGTCAGCCCCAGAGAATCGAGGATAGCGCCGATCTCGGCGCTGTTGCGGATGAGGGCGGCGGTGTCGTCCTCGGTGGCGGTCTGGCTCAGATAATCGCCCCGCATGAAGTCCACCACATGGGCAAAGGGCGGCGTGGCGACATCGTGCAGAAGGGCGCTGATGCTTTGGGCCGCGTCGGCGGTGAAGCGCCAGACGATCAGCGCCGCGCCCAGGCTGTGCTCATAGCGGGTGTAGCGCTGCAATCCCCGGAAGCGGGGAAAGTCGGTATACTCGCAGCCGCAGTTCATCCCCACCCGCCGCAGGCGCTGCAGCGGGGGCGTCTCGGCCAGGCGCAGAAGAAAAACCGGCGCGGCCGTGTCGTAAATGTCGTGGTAGTCCATCAGCGCTTTCCCAGCTCCCAGAAAGCCACGGCGCTGGCCGCGGCCACGTTCAGCGAATCCACCCCGTGGGCCATGGGGATCATCACCGTGTAATCGCACGCCGCGATAGTCTGCGCCGCCAGGCCGTCGCCCTCGGTGCCCAGCACCACGGCCAGCTTTTCGCACGCGCGCAGCTCCGGCGCGTCCAGGCGAAGAGAGTCGGCCCGCAGCGCCATGGCCGCGGTGGCGAAGCCCAGGCTGTGCAGCAGCGCCGGCCAGGCGCAGCCGGAGGGGAAATAGGTCCAGGGCAGCTGGAACACGGTGCCCATGCTGACGCGGATGGCCCGGCGGTAGAGGGGGTCGCTGCCCTCGTCGGTGAGCAGCAGCGCGTCCATGCCCAGGGCGGCGGCCGAGCGGAAGATGGCCCCGATGTTGGTGGGGTTCATCACGTTTTCCAGCACCGCGATCCGGCTGGCGCCGCGGCAGACCTCCTCCACCGCGGGCCGGGCCGGGCGGCGCATGGCGCAGAGCATGCCCCGGGTCAGATGAAAGCCCGTGAGCCGGCACAGCACCGCCTCCGGCGCGCAGTAAACCGGCACGTCGCCGCAGCGCGCGATCAGCGCCGCGCCCCGGCCGGTCACGTGCTTGTCCTCCATGAGGAAGGACACCGGCACGCAGCCGCCGTCCAGCGCCCGCTCGATGACCACGGGGCTTTCGGCAATGAACATCGCCTCGGAGGGGTCCCGGCGGGAGACAAGCTGGTTTTCGGTCAGCCGGGCGTAGACGTCCAGCTCCGGGGCGGAAAAATCGGTGATGGGGATGATCCTGGCCATAGTGTACTCCTGTATATAGAATAGTAACATTTTACCCCAGCGGAAGGAAGCGCGCAAGGGGGCGTTTGTGTCCGCTTTATGACCCAGTCTTGCCAGCGGTGCGAAAGGGGAGTATGATAGGCGTACCACAACAGGAACAGGAGATGGGCTCACCATGAACATTCTCACCAGAAAGCAGAAAAAGGCGCTGGCCGTGCGCGCCGCCCGCAAGGCGCTGGAGCAGCTGCCCGCCGAGTCGAAGAAGCTGCGCGTGGCCGCGGCGCTGCTGGAGCCGCAGAACCTCAAGCGTCTGGGCGTGGCGGCCGCTGGCAGCGCCGCGGTGCTGGGTCTCACCGCCTCGGCGATCCGCACCCGGCTGTACCGCCGCGCCCTGGCCCGGGAGCTCAAGCGCCAGCTGGCCCCCATCAACAAGAAGCTCGACGCGCTGGAGAAGCAGAACAAGGAGCTTATGGAGCAGAACGAGCAGCTGAAAAAGAAGCTGTCCTGAGACGGCTCGCACAGGCGGAATCCGGGAGGGGCTTGTCCCCTCCCGCTTTTTGCCTTCTCCCGCGCACGGGAAAGGGGGCTGCGCGCAGCGCAGACGGATGATAGAAAGGGTTGTGTGTTTGGCAGTTCCTCCCTCATCCGCCGGAAGTGTGCGCACTTCCGGCACCTTCCCCCAGGGGAAGGCTTGGGGGTGTGCGAACAAGTCCCCAAATTTGTCATTCTGAGGAGCGCAGCGACGAAGAATCTTTTAAGATCCTTCGCTTTGCTCAGGATGACAATAGAAACGAGGGGACCTCATCCACCGCTGACGCGGTCCCCCTTCCCCTTGCGAGGGGAAGGTATAAAAGGCCCTCATCCGTCTGCGCTTCGCGCAGCCACTTTCCCCCTGGGGAAGGCTTGGGGGCCTCTGTCAGCCGCCCCTACGGCATCGTATGGCGGACTTCGGTGGTATTCCAAAAGGAAAAGCACCCCAAACGGGGTGCTTTTCCTTTTGGCTAAAGATTGCTGTTTCAACAAAAAGGTTAATCGTTATTCTTCACACCAAGTCAGATCAGATGCGCTTTATTAGATGTGCTTTGCTTTCACATCCCAATGAACTAATCTTTTTCCGTCT
>ONSQ01000063.1 GCA_900320465.1 uncultured Eubacteriales bacterium | reverse complement strand
CTCTGGTACTGCATACCATGATTACCGTAAGGAAACAGGACAGTGCTAGGAAAAGTACGATAAGACGCTTGCGCATTCGGTGATCCTCCATTAAAATAGCTATGTATGGTGGTTGTGAAAGGAGCGTTGCTATGAAATATATCTTACTGGTAGAAGACGATGAAGAGATTGGCACAGTAATTCTTTTTTATCTGAGTAAAAACCCCGATTATACAGTCCTTTGGGCTAAAAATGCGGAAGAAGCCTTTGGACTGATTACCCAAAAAGTCGATATAATACTTTTGGATATTTGTCTGCCCGACGTCAATGGAGTGTCTTTATGCGCTTCACTGCGCAAATCTGTGTACTGCCCCATTATTTTCATAAGCTGTCTCGACGATGAAGATACTATAGTGAAAGCTTTGGAGACTGGCGGCGATGACTATCTGACCAAACCATTCAGTGCAAAGATCCTTCAAAGCCATATTGAAGCGAATCTTCGACGAGTTCGGATGGAACATTCCTTACAGGATACAAATATGGAAAAGTGCTATTTGTTTCAGGACTTCGCACTGGATTGCTCCACCCATTCGGTAAAGCGGGATGATAAAGAATATCATCTCGCACCAATTGAGTATTCTATTCTACTGTACTTCATTCATAATCCAGGGCGTATAATTTCACTGGATGAACTCTATGAGAAAATTTGGGAAACTCCAGTATATGGAGACGTTCGCACCGTTATCACGCATGTTTACAATCTCAGAAAGATTATTGAACCGGATACAAAAAAACAGAAATACATAGTGAATATCAGAGGGAGCGGGTACTGCTTTAATCCGCATGAGGACCGATCTGCATTTCAGCAGCATCTTAATGCCCACTGCTCTGAAGACCGCCAACTATAAAGCTGCGGTGCTTTCTGGTGTGGCTGAGTCGATCCTGGCGATAAATTGTACTAATCATTTTGATTTTACCATGTATGGTGGTCTCTTTCAAGTTGTGATCATTCCAGTAAAAGAGATTGTATACCTTCTTTAATGCGCTCATCTCAGAAGAAAAGAAAAAGTAAACCCCTCTTTCTTCGCAAAGGGCTGTAAAACAGGGCGACGGTCTGTGCAGTGAACTGCCAGGCCGTCGCTCTGTTTGGCTTGATTGAATCATTCTGACTCAGTTGTATTTATGGACAGTATATTCCTGCGGACCTCCCTCGGGATTTTACGATTGCCGTTTTCATATTGGGCTTCAGCGACTTGTGTGATACCGAGTAGTTCGCCAAAAGCTCTCTGCGAAAGATTCATGCTGATCCTAAGCGCTTTCATCTCGTCACAGGTCAGTACCAGTTTTGCCTCGTCCTGAAAGTATTCCAGTATCTTTTCGGATAATGTATGTGTTATTTTCCTCTTTCCGGCCTCGTAATGGGTGATCGCGGCATGTGTTAAACCAAGGGAATCGGCCAGGTCTGCCTGAGAGACTCCGAGTGAGAGACGCAGTTCCCGTAATTCAGATGATGTAATAGCTGCATAAGGAGCGAGATCAACGATCTTTTGCGCCAGCCCGTGTGGAACAGGTCGTTTCCCGGATTCATATAAAAAGAGGGAGCTTGGTGATATTCCTGCAATATTGGCCAGCTCCTTCTCGCTCATACCACGGGAAAGACGGAACTCGCGCAACTGTGCCGGATTCATTTCTTGAGCTAAGGATAACCAGTGTTCACGTTCTTCAGCTCTGCCTCTGCTGTATTTCTCCAGCAGCTGATTTGCGTGGTGGTGAGAGCTGAAAAACACAGGCAATGCAGCTGCTTTAGGCTCTGCCAATCCTTTTATGCGTTCCTCCAGACCTGTTGGAATTGAGTAATAGCCCTTTTCATAGTTTGAGATAGAAGTGGCGGTAACTCCAAATGCTTCCGCAACCTGCCTTTGTGTTAATCCTCGGGATGTGCGGAGTATGCGGAGTTCTTCAGGAGAGAGTGGCGAGGGTGGAGCAGGCGGAACCGGTTCGGAAAGCAGCCGGTTGATCCTTTTCAGATGTTTCCGGGGAATACGAGTTTTCCCGGCTTCATAGGATCTGACTGTTTGCGCTGACACGCCGAGTACTTCTCCCATCTCTTTTGGTGTCAGCCTATAGGCGAGGCGTATTTCTTTCAGTTCCTCTCCGCTGGGAGGAGATTCAAGTAGTTTCATCTGTTGCAGTTGCTCCTTATGTCAGTGATACACGCAGGTGCGGTGTACGCTCTTGCGCTCTATATATGTTATGCATAGATTTCGTAAAAAAGGTAAGAATCGCGAGAACGCAAAAACCGATCAGCGAGAAAGAATATTGTTGAATTTGCGAGCTGTTGTTTATGTGCTATTTGTCCCCGACGCCCCACACATAACGGGAAGTCACTGAGCGGCAGCTTGCTGGGCCGCCTCACGGGAATCTCACCCCTCCGTCGTTCTGACCGCCTCCGTCGTTCTGACCGAGCCGCCCCCATTGCGATGTCTGTGGCTGGGCGGGAGTACCATTGTCCTCTTGGCTGTCATGGCTGTGCAGGAAGCAATCTATGCATTCGGCCCGGCATGGATCGCTCGATCTTTTCAGACGTCGTGGCGTGCGGCAGGCGCAGTAGCTCATACCAAGATTGAAGTCTCAGTGAATGCATATGCGGTTGAAAAGGTGCAGGAGGTCTGTGCCTCGCACCTCTCTACCGCACGTTTTTTCGCCAAAAACGACACGCTTTTTTAATTGTTCATAAAAGCTTTACAATTTGCGCATGGCTGTTGAGCTCTTCCGTTCTGCGGATAAGGGTTGTGTTTAAAATGCGACTGGCAGAGAAGATGGTTTGTTTACCAGCTCCTCTGCCATTTAGCGCGAAGGGGAGAATCAAGACAATACGCAAACAAAAAGCGCAGCAAGAACCACGACAATCGCGATTCTTGCTGCGCTATTTTGATAGTTTGTCTTTGGATCAAACGAAAATCAAAAGATACCTTTTCTTCGCTCTCATGTGATTCGACCTCCTTTGAGATCATTGTAGAACAAAGCTTTGGAGAAATCGAATGTGCCGACGAAAAAGTTTGGAATATGTGCGCCGACCGCCGGAATCATTGATGTTTTATCAAGTACGTTATGAACACTCGCACCAAGAGGCCCGGGCCCCTTTGCGGGGCCCGGGCCTCTTGGTGTCGATGGTGCCAATCTCGCGCCGGTCGGCCGCAGGCCGGTTCCGGCGACGGCGGCGCAGCCGCCCAATCCCCGCAGGGGATTCGAGTCCGGCCAACACGTCAGAAGAACTCAGCTCCGTTTCGTTTCCGCGGTTTGCGTAAGAGCCGCGGAAACTGCACATCCGCTGAATCCTTCTTCCTTTCCAAACCGGAGGACTCACGGGGGTCCTCCGATTTGGTCTGTGGGGAGAAAATGACAGATACGTTATGAACAATCGCACCATACGGCAAATAGCCCGCCTTTTGGCGGGCTATTTGCCGTATTACAGCATAATTGTTTGAAGTTCCCGGTCGAGTACAATGACGGGCGGTCCGCTCTCCGGCCAGGCACGGAGGCTCCGGGAAAACATCTGTTGGAGCTGTTCCCCGTTTCCCGCCGGAAACGGCAGATGATACACGACGATCGTCTCCGCCGGCAGCGTGCCGTGAAAGAAACGCCTGCGCTGAAGATCGCTGAAGAACAGGGGGTTGACAAAGGCGGCCCGCAGCGGCTCTTCCCCAAGAAAAGAAAACGTCTCCCGGGTATAGTCTGCATCCGATGTAAACAAGAGCCTTTTTCCCCCGCAGGCGATCAGATAGCAAAAGTGCAGGACGTAGTGGTACTTCTCGTCCAGGTGCAGGGTCCGGAACGCAGAAACCTGCACCTCGTCCGAGAGAGTAAAAACGGTTTTCACGATCTGGCCGGACAAAACAGAACAAGGAGTTCCGGTCTCTCTCACAAAATCAAAAAAGCCCTGCCGCTCCAATCGCTCCGACACGGGGAGCATCAGCCCCTTCACCGTGTGACGACGGAGAAAAGTCCGGGTCATGTCCTCGGAGAAATGGTCCTCGTGCAGGTGCGTAAACAGCACGTAATCCACTTCGTCAAAAGGCGGGAGATCGGACATGAGCCTTTCCCTCGTCTCCGGCGACAGCCCGCAGCCGGAAGTATCTGCAAAGAGCGCGTCAATCAGAATGGACGTATTCCGGACCCGCAGCAGAACGCCGGCGTTTGCCGCAAGGGTGACCTGTATCGGCGGCTCCATAGGCTTTCAGGCTCCTCTCTCTCCGTTCTGTGTTCCGCGCATCTCCCACTTTCCTTCAGGACTTCACATACACGGTCAGTCCGGCGATCACGATCATGATCTGATCCCCTTCCCCGAACTCATCCCGGTGGATTCCGTTGAGCATCATGCCGCCCTGCACGACCTCCACGTCCACATTGTCGGTGATCAGCAGCTTCTTCAGCGGCTCCGGGTCAATACTGTCCGGATTCGGCGCGCCGATCTTCATGCTGACGCGGATCTCAGACCGCAGATCCTTGACCCCCAGCGTCTCCACCAGGCCGCACATGCAGCAGTGGGACACGGCGTCCCTGACCGCGCGCGCAGCGGCCTCCATACCATCCATCCCGTGCAGATCGGCTCCATAGCCGATTTCAACAAGATATCTTTTCCACATGTTGAGCGCCTCCTTTTGTTTTGTCGGAACGGTCTCTGCAGCGGCTTAGGGGCTCAGTTCTCCCGCCGAGACCTTTTCGTGGATGATCTGCGCGATGCCGACTTCCTCATTGGTGGGAAGCACCAGAACCTCCGCAGGCGAATCCGATGTTGAAATCCTGCCCTCTCCGCGAACAGCCAGATTGGCTTCCCGGTCAAACTTCACACCGAGGCAGGAAAGGCGCGAGCAGATTTTTTCACGGACGAGCACGGAGTTTTCCCCGATGCCGCCGGTAAAAACCAGATAGTCCATGCCGCCAAGCTCCGCGTAAAACGCGCCGATGTATTTCACCACCGAATCGCAGAAAGCGTCAATGGCAAGGCCGGCCCGCTCATTGCCGTTCTCGGCGGCATCCTGAATATCCCGCAAATCGTTGCTGACGCCGGAGATACCCAGAAGTCCGCCCTTTTTGCCGATTCCCTCCATGATCTGGTCCATGGTCAGCCCCTGGGTCAGCAGGAAGGGGATCACACAGGCGTCCATGTCCCCGGCCCGGTTGGCGTGGGGAATGCCGGTCTGCAGGGAAAAGCCGAAGGAGGTGTCCACGGACTTTCCGTCTTCTATGGCGCAGATGGATCCGCTGCCGCCCATGTGGCAGGAGATCAGCCGGAAGTGTTCGCCCGCGCGCTTTCGGATCTGACGGGCAATATAGCCGTGAGACGCGCCGTGGTAGCCCAGCCGGCAGATGCCGTACTGTTCATACCACTCATAGGGCAGGGCGTAGATCCGGCGGGATAGCGGAATGGTCGTGTGAAACGCCGTTTCAAAGCAGCCCACCATCAGCTTGTCCGGAAGCAGGGAGCGGAACACGCGGATCGCCTCAATATAGGGCGGATTGTGCGCCGGCGCCACAGTGACATAAGCCTCCATGGCGGCGAGGACCTCGTCTGTCAGCTCGTGCACGCCGTAGTAGCCTTTCGCCAGCACGGTCTTGAAGCCGATGGCTTCCAGCTCGTCCATGCTTTTGAGCGCGCCGGACTTTTCGCCCAGCAGATAGCGCAGAAACAGCCGGATCCCGTCCGCATAGCCGGGAACGGAGAGTCCCTCCAGCTTTTCCGAAAAGCCGTTTTGGTTGTTTCGATAGGTAAAGATCGCGTCATTGCGGCCGACGCGCTCGGTTTTTGCTTCCACCAGAATGTCCGTGCACGGCATGTCAAAGAGCTTGTATTTCAGGGACGTGCTGCCCACATTGCACACCAGAATTAACATGAAGTCCCTCCCCTTCTACCGCGCCGCGGCCAGCGCGAAGACCCGGCGGATGCCCTCAATGGGGTAATCCACGAAGCGTCCGTCGGCGATCATGGCGGTGACCTCATCCAGACTGAACCAGCGCGCGTCGGCCACCTCGTCCTCCTGCAGGGTGAGCGCCGCGGGGTCCGCCTCCGCCCGGGCCAGGAAGTAATCGTCCAGCACATACGAGAAGGGCTCGGTAAACACGAAGCGCAGATCCTCCGGCTTCAGCGCAAGGCCCATCTCCTCCTCCAGCTCCCGCAGCGCGGAGATTTTGGGGTCCTCCCCGCTCAGGACAAAGCCCCCGGCGGTCAGATCCCAGCGGCCGCCGTAGTGGCCCTTGGCCGTGGACCGCAGCTGACAGAGCAACTCATTCTTTCCGTTGAGCACGCACACATGGGCGACCAGCAGGCGATCGTCCCCGGTGATGGGATCGCCCCGGCGCACACTGCGTCCGGTGCGCTCGTGTTGTGGGGTATAGATGTCGAGGATTTCGCCCTCGGCGTTTTTGTCGCGGATCTCATCCATGCCGATCTCTCCTTTTTCGCCGCAGGGAGCTTCCGAAATCCGGAAGCTCCCTGCTTTTCTCAATTATAGGAAAATCTCGTCGCCGCTCTTGTTGTCAAGGCCGGGGTGCAGGTCGAAGCGGACCGCGCCGATGCGGGCCTTGCCCGCCACCGCCTTGTCGATCAGCGCCGTGCCCTGGATGCCGAAGCCGCCGCAGAGCTCGATGGCGCCGCATCCGGCGTCCGCCATTTCCTTGGCGACCGCCACCGCCTGGTCGA
The DNA here is from genome assembly GCA_900320465.1 of uncultured Eubacteriales bacterium. Lineage (GTDB taxonomy): Bacteria > Bacillota > Clostridia > Oscillospirales > Oscillospiraceae > Limivicinus. Next base: position 6,313 of record ONSQ01000063.1, on the reverse strand, counting down.
TGGTCTCCACACCGATAGCCGTGAGCGCCACGCCCGGGGTCTCAACGGTCTTGCGGTGGATTGCCGGATCCGCGCCCGGCGCAAGGAAAATGAAAGCTGCAACCAACATGATGTGTCTCCTCCTTATTTATTGGGGATATGAATGGCCTTCTTGTCGATGTTCAGTGCCGCCTCACGCACGGACTCGGCCACGGTGGGATGGCAGTGGATGGTTTCCACGAACTCCTTGACGGTGCACTCCAGCTTGATGGCGAGGGCGGCCTCTTCGATCAGCTCCGTGGCGCTGGGGGCCAGGATATGCACGCCCAGGATCTCGCCGTACTTCTCGCCCGCCAGGATCTTGATCATGCCGTCCGTGTGTCCGGCCACCAGGCTGCGTCCGCTGCCGCTGGTGGGGAACTTGCCGACCTTATAGGCGATGCCCAGCTCCTTGGCCCGCTCCTCGGTGTAGCCGACGCCTGCGAACTCCGGTCCGACATAGGCGCAGGAGGGGCTCATCTCCGGCTTGAAGATGCGGTCGCCGCCCATGGCGTTCTCCGCCGCCACCTCGCCCATGGCCATGGCCGCATGGGCAAGCATGAGTTTGCCGGTGCAGTCGCCCACGGCGTAGACGCCGGGGACATTGGTCTCCTGCTTCTCGTTGGTCTGGATGAAGCCGTCCTTGACCGTGATGCCCGCCTTGTCCAGGCCGAGGTCTTTGGTGTTGGGGCCGCGGCCGACGGCCACCAGGATCTTCTCGGCATCCAGGACCTTCTCCCCGTCGGGGCCCTTGACCTTGACCTTCGCGCCCTTGCCGGTATCCTCCACGGAAACGACGGAGGTGGAGGTGAGGATCTCCAGACCCTCGCCCCGGAGCTTGGCCTCACAAAGCATGGTCAGCTCCCCGTCCATCAGGGGCAGCACCCGCGGCTGCATCTCGACCACGGTGACCCTGGAGCCATAGCGGCGGTAGACGCTGCCCAGCTCCAGGCCGATGACGCCGCCGCCGATGACCACCATGCTCTCGGGAATGTGGTCCAGGGACAGGCAGGCGGTGGAGTCGATGGTGGCCTTGCTCCCCTTCAGGCCGGGGATGCCCGGAATGATGGGATAGGAGCCGGAGCAGATGATGACCTTCTCGGCGCTGTATTCCTTGTCGCCCACCTTGACGGTCTTGGGGCCGGTGAAGACGGCCTCGCCCGTGACGGAGGTGACCTTGTTGAGCCGCAGCAGGGCCTTGACGCCGGAGGTGAGCTTCTCCACGACGCCGGCGCGGAAGCCCTGGACCTTCTCCCAGTCCACTGCCACGTCCTTGCCGATGATGCCGATGCCAGCGCTGCTTGTGGCGGCCTCATAGATCTCGGAGGTGTGGAGCATGGCCTTGGTGGGCATGCAGCCGCGGTTGAGGCAGGTGCCGCCGAAGGAGTCCCGCTCGATGATGGTGACCTTGCCGCCCAGCTGCGCGGCGCGGATGGCAGCCACATAGCCGCCGGGGCCGCCGCCGATGACCAGGACGCTGTTGGCCTCTCCCGCAGGAGCTGCCGCGGCAGCGGCGGCAGGAGCCGCAGCGGCGGCGGGGGCCGCGCTGACAAGACCGCTGATGTCCTCATCCGCCGCGGCAATGATCGCAACCTTGTCCAGCACGGGGACGGTCACGCCCTCCTCCACGAAAATGTGGCGCAGGACACCCTCGGCGTTGGCCTCGATGGTGTTGGTGAGCTTGTCGGTCTCTACTTCAAAGAAGGGCTCGCCGGACTTGACCGGATCGCCGACCTTCTTGAGCCATTTGCTGACGGTGCCCTCGGTCATGGTCAGGCCGAGTTTCGGCATTACGACTACTTTTGCCATTGTTTTTCTCCTCCCTTACGCAAGCATCAGCGCGGGATTCTCCAGCAGGGCCTTGACTCTCTGCAGGAATTCCGCCGCCACGGAACCGTCCACCACACGGTGGTCAAAGGTCAGGCTCAGCGTCATCATCGGGCGGATGACAATCTCACCGCCGCGGACCACCGCGCGGTCCTCCATTGTGGTGACGCCGAGGATGGCCACTTCGGGCTGGTTGATGATGGGCGTGAAGCTCTCGATTCCGTACATACCGAGATTCGTGATGGTGAAGGTGCCGCCCCGGAGCTTCTCCATGGGCAGGCCGCCCTCGCGGGCCAGCTTTGCCAGCTCCTTGATCTCCTTGGAGATCTCGGTCAGGCTCTTCTTGTCTGCGTCGGGGACGTTCGGCACCACAAGGCCGTTATCCAGGGCGACCGCGACGCCCATGTTCACATAGTGCTTGTAGACGATCTTGTTGTCCTCCACCGAGCAGTTGAGGAGCGGGAACTCCGTCAGCGCCTTGGCGATGAACTTCACCAGCAGATCGGTGTAGCTGACCTTGATCTCCTTGGCCTTGAGCTGCTCCCGGTAGGCCTTCATGGCGCTCATGTCCACAGAGAGGTTGGCCGTGACGGTGGGGCTGGTCATGTGGGAGTTGAGCATGTTCTTGGCAATGGCCTTGCGCATGCCGTTCATCGGGACGACTTCTTCCCGCGGGGCTCCCTCGGGTGCCTTCTCGCGGGTGCTTTCCAGGTAGCGGAGAATGTCTTCGGCAAGGACCCGGTCCTTCGCGCCGATCTTATCCAGATCGATTCCCAGGTCCTTGGCAACCGCCGCCGCCAGCGGCGAGGCTTTGGTCTTCGGAGCTTCCTCCGCAGCGGGAGCTGCGGGGGCGGCGGGGGCAGGCTTCCAGTTCTTCACATCGTCCAGGGTGATGCGGCCGTTGGGGCCGGTGCCGGGGACCAGGGCCAAGTCGATACCCAGCTCCTTGGCCAGCTTCTTGGCGGCGGGAGCGGCAACGACGCGCTCGCCCGGCGCTCTGATCGGAGCCGCAGAAGCGGCGGGAGCGGCGGCGGCAGCGGGGGCTTCAGGCGCGGCGGCGGCAGCGGGGGCGCCGCCCAGCAGGGCGCTGATATCCTCATCCGCAGCGGCAATGATGGCGACCTTGTCCAGCACGGGGACCGTCGTGCCCTCTTCCACAAAGAAGTGGCGCACCACACCGTCGGTGTTGGCCTCGATGGTGTTGGTGAGCTTGTCGGTCTCCACCTCGAAGAACGGCTCGCCGGACTTGATCTCGTCTCCGACCTTTTTCAGCCACTTGCTGACGGTGCCCTCCGTCATGGTCAGACCCAGCTTGGGCATTACGACTACTTTAGCCATAACAATCCTCCTTGTATATTATCATTGAAGTGTGTTATATCGAAAAAGGGCTTACGCCCTGAACCAGCCGAGTTTCTGTGCCTTCGACAGCGCTTTGCGCGGCAGGACGCGCCACGGGCCGTCGTCCGTGACAATGAAGTCCGCCTGATCTCCCGCGAAGAGCTTGACCTCGCGCTCGCCGTCAAGGGCGATCATGCAGGGCTTGTCCGCAACGACCGTGTACTTTTCACCCAGGGCAAGCTGGCGCTTGTCCTTGATAAACATGGGCGTGAGGATGCCGGCTGCGATGGGTGCCTTGACCGGGATGCCCTCCTCCCCCAGGGCCACGGCATAGCCGAAGGGATCGCTGTCCTCCACAATGTGGTAGGCGCCGGGCACGGCGGAAAAGCCGATGGACGCCGGATGGCAGCGGGAGACGATGATGTGTTTCATCTTCTTCGGATCCCAAATGGCCTTGGCGCCCGCAAACTCGTCGTCCGAGATCACCGCGTCGATCAGGGCCATGTCGCGGTATACGCCGTTGACGAAGACCTGGATGCGCTTGTCGTGGATGCAGACGTCATAGGGGTCGTCCATCAGGGCGGTGGCCGCGGCGGCCATGCCGGCGACCGTGCCCTCCATCATCTGGGGGTAGACGTTGTTGGTGCCAGTGGAGATGGACAGCATCGGGGTCTTCTTCAGAGACTTTGCAGCCGCGCGGGAGGTACCGTCGCCGCCGAGCACGACCACGCAGCCGACACCGCGCTCCTCCATGAGCCGGGCCGCCTCAATGGTGTCGATCATGGAGGCGTCAAAGAGGAAGTCGAGCACCTCGATCTCACAGCAGGGCATTTTGTCGTCCTCCAGCTGATACTGTACGCTGTAGCCCATGGTGAAGGTATCCGGCATATACACGGCCTTTTCGATGCCCAGGCCGTAGGCGGCAAGGGTGATGCGCTTGCAGATATTGACCTTCTCGTTGTTGTCAATGGTGGTGGCATAGGACACAAGTCTCCGGATATCCTTTCCGGACTGGGGATTTGCAATAATGCCTATGGACGCCATGATCATTCCTCCTTGCTTGTGCTTACGCGCTCTTTACAAGCTGTGCTGCGGCAGAAAGCCGCAGCACAGTTTGTGGGTGTCCTTTGCTTCGGCAGGAATCCGGAGGGCGGGAAATGAATTAGAACATCTTCTTCGCGGCAACCACGATGTCCACGTCGTTGGGCATGTAGTACGCCTCAAGGTTGGGGGCGAAGGGGACAGGGGTGTCGAGAGAGCCGATTCTTGCGACGGGAGCGTCGAGCAGGTCGAACATCTCCTCGGCGATGGTGGCGGAAATCTCGCCGCCGTAGCCGCCGCGCTTGGTCTCCTCGGTGATGACGATGGCCTTGTGGGTCTTCTCCAGGCTCTCGCGGATCATGTCCTTATCCAGCGGGAAGAGGCTGCGGATGTCGATGACCTCCGCCTTGATGCCTTCGGCGGCCAGCTTCTTGGCGGCGTCGAGGGCGGTGTAGACCTGGCGGCCGTAGGTGATGATGGTCAGATCCTCACCCTCGAGGGCGATGCGGCCCTTGCCGAGGGGGATGGGATCGAAGTTGTCGACCTCGCTCTTGGTGGCGTAGAGGCACTTGTTCTCGAAGAACATAACGGGGTTGTCGTCGTCAATGGAGCTCAGCAGCAGACCCAGGGCGTCCTGTGCGTTGCTGGGGTACACGACCTTCAGGCCGGGGACGTGGGTCAGCCACGCTTCAAGGCTCTGGCAGTGCTGGGCGGCGCCGCCGGTGCCGGCGCCTGCGGGCAGACGCACCACCATGGGCAGGGAGATGTTGCCGCCGAACATGAAGCGCATCTTGGCCGCCTGGTTGACCAGCTGGTCCATGGCGACCGTCAGGAAGTCGTTGAACATGAGCTCGGCAATGGGTCTGAGGCCGGTGGCTGCGCTGCCCACCGCCGCGCCGATGATGGCGCCCTCGGAAATCGGGGTGTCGCGGACGCGCTCGGGGCCGAACTCGTCAATCATGCCGGCGCTGACGCCAAAGCAGCCGCCGAAGGCGCCGACGTCTTCACCGAACAGGAGCACACCGGGATTCTCGCGCATCCGGATGGACATGGCCTCGCGGATCGCTTCGCCGTAAGTCATCATCTTACTCATCTCTCACGCACCTCCGCAACAATATCAGAATATACATCCACGACGGCGCTCTCCTCCGGGGCGAAGGGCTGAGCATCCGCAAAGGCGATCGCTTCGGCAATCTGCTTGTCGACAGCGTCCTTCACGCCCTTGATCTCCTCGGCGGTCATGACGCCGTTCTCCTCGAGGTACTTCTCGAAGCGTGGCATCGGGTCCTTGGCTATCCATGCGGCCTGCTCCTCTTTGGGCTTGTAGGTGGCGGGGTCGCCTTCGAAGTGGCCGCGCTGACGGTAGGTCTTGCACTCGATGAGCGTGGGGCCCTTGCCGGCTCTGGCTCTGGCGACGGCTTCCTCGGCCGCCTCAAACACCGCGATGGGATCGTTGCCGTCAACGGCGACGCCGGGTATGTTGTAGGCCGCGCCGCGATCGGCGATGTCCTTGATGGCCTGGTGGCGATCCTGGCTCATGGAAATGCCGTAGTGGTTGTTCTCGCAGACGAAGATAATGGGGAGCTTCCAGATCGAGGCCATGTTCAGCGCCTCATGGAAAGTGCCCTGGTTGGTGGAGCCGTCGCCGAAGAAGCAGGCACAGACCTGATCGGTGCCGCGGATCTTGGCGGACAGGCCCGCGCCGACCGCGATGTTGTGGCCCGCGCCCACGATGCCGTTGGCGCCCAGGATGCCCAGGTTTCTATCCGCAATGTGCATCGAGCCGCCCTTGCCCTTGCAGTAGCCGGTGTAGCGGCCGAAGAGCTCGGCCATCATGAGATTCAGATCGCCGCCCTTGGCGATGATGTGGCCGTGGCCACGGTGGGTAGACGTGATGAAGTCATCATCCCGCAGGCACTCGCACACCGCCGGAGCGATCGCTTCCTCACCCAGATACAGGTGGGCAAAGCCGTAGATCTTGCCCTCGGCGAACAGATCCTTGGCTGCCGTCTCGAAAGCACGGATGCGGCACATGCGGGTATAGATGTCTTTCATCTGTTCTCTGCTTACTGCCATTTGAAAACCTCCT
>ONSQ01000062.1 GCA_900320465.1 uncultured Eubacteriales bacterium | reverse complement strand
CTGAAAACGGTTCAGCCCAGCGCGGCGGTGAGCTTTTCCACGCCCACGCGCAGGCGGCGCAGCGTCTCGTCCCGGCCCAGGATGCGGCAGATCTCCACCGCGCCGCCGGGGGTGACGGCCTTGCCGGCGGCGGCGATGCGCACCGGCCACATGACCTTGGCGTTCTTGGCCTCCATGGACTCGGCCAGCGTCACCATGGCGCCCAGGATCGACTTGTCGTCCCAGCCGGGCAGCGCCTCAAACACCGGGATCACGGCGCGCAGAGCCTCGAGGGAGCTGGCCTCGTCGCTCTTGGACTTCTTGTGAATAAAGAGCTCGGTGCCGTATTCCGGAAGGGCGTCGAAGAAGTCCAGCTTCTCCGGGATCTCGCTGAGGATCTCGGTGCGCTGCTGCAGCAGAGCGGCGATGGCGGCGGGGTCGATGGCCGGGTTCTTCACGGCCCGGCGGATCCAGGGCTCGGCCACGGTGGCAAAATCCTCCGGGCTCATGGCGCGGATATAGGCGCTGTTGAAGTAGCGCAGCTTTTCAATGTCGAAGATCGCGGGGGACTTGGAGATGCCGGAGAGGTCAAAGCAGGCCTTGAGCTCGTCCATGGTGAAGAACTCCTGCTCGCCCTTGGGGCTCCAGCCCAGAAGCGTCACATAGTTGATCACCGCGTCGGTCAGAAAGCCCTGGGCGATCAGATCCTCATAGCTGGGGTCGCCGTGGCGCTTGGACATCTTGTTGTGGGCGTCGCGCATGACCGGCGAGCAGTGGACGTAGCGCGGGATGGGCCAGCCGAAGCCCTCGTATAGCAGGTTGTACTTCGGCGCGCTGGACAGATACTCGCTCCCGCGCACCACATGGGTGATGCCCATCATGTGGTCATCGATGACGTTGGCAAAGTTATAGGTGGGCAGACCGTCGCGCTTGATGAGCACCTGGTCGTCGAGCGTCGTGTTCTCCACCGTGATGTCGCCGAAGATCTCGTCGTGGAAGGTGGTCGTTCCCTCGTGGGGGATGCGCTGGCGGATGACGAAGGGCTTTCCGAGCGACGCGAGCTTGTCGGCCTCCTCCGGGCTGAGAGAGCGGCAGGGATCGTCGCCGCGCTCGAAATCGCCGGAATCCTCCTCGCTCTCCGCCTTCTCGCAGAAGCAGCGGTAGGCGTGGCCGCGCTCAATAAGCAGCTCGGCATACTTGCCGTAGAAGGGACGGCGCTCGGTCTGGACATAGGGGCCGACGGGGCCGCCCACGTCGGGGCCCTCGTCATGCTCCAGATGGCATTCGCGCAGGGTCTTGTAGATCACGTCCACCGCGCCCTCCACCAGACGGCCCTGGTCGGTATCCTCGATGCGCAGCAGAAACTTGCCGCCCTCGTGCCGGGCAATCAGATAGGTGTAGAGCGCCGTGCGCAGATTGCCCACGTGCATGTAGCCCGTGGGGGAGGGGGCGAAGCGCGTGCGGACCTCGCCGTGGGGGATGCGCGCTTCCATTTCTTCAAACCATGTATGATCGATCATAAGTTCCTCCGTAGATGGCCCGCCGACAGCAAAGGTCGCCGGAGTGTGGCAGGCGCAGTTTTCTCACATTTATCTATCTTATTTTAGAAATACCCGGTTGTCAAGCCGCAGTTGATTTGGTAGAATATCTTTTTGTAACAGGAAATCAAACGCGGCTCGCTCCGCATGAATAAATGAGGTGGCAAGATGGATACAATTCCCGTGGAAAAGAAAAAAGTCATGCTCTCCGGCATCAAGCCCACCGGCGATCTGACGCTGGGCTCTTATCTGGGCGCGATCAAAAACTGGGCGGAGAGGGCCGATCAGTTTGACTGCTATTACTTCATGGCCGATCTGCACGCGCTGACCACGCGCAACGATCCCGCCACGCTGCGCCGCCGCACACTTGAGCAGCTGGCCCAGTATGTGGCCTGCGGCCTGGACCCGGCGAAGAACACGTTGTTTCTGCAGTCCGACGTGCACGAGCACGCGGAGCTGGGCTGGATCCTCAACTGCTACACCATGTTCGGCGAGCTCTCCCGCATGACCCAGTTCAAGGACAAGAGCGCCAAGAACGCCGAAAACATCAACGGCGGCCTGTTCACCTACCCGGCGCTGATGGCGGCGGATATCCTGCTCTACCAGGCGGACTACGTCCCCGTGGGCGAGGACCAGAAGCAGCACTGCGAGCTGACGCGCGACATTGCCATCCGCTTCAACAACCTCTACGGCGAGACCTTCAAGGTCCCCGAGCCCTATGTGCCCAAGGTGGGCGCCCGGGTCATGGATCTGCTGAACCCCACCAGCAAGATGTCCAAGTCCGACGAGGTGGGCAACGGCCGCGTGTGCATCATGGATGCGCCCGAGGACATCGCCCGCAAGTTCAAGCGCGCGGTGACCGACTCGGATACCGAGCACTGCGTGCGCTATGACCCGGTCAACAAGCCGGGCGTGGCGAATCTGATGAACATCTACGCCGCCGTCACCGGCGAGAGCTTTGACGAGATTGAGCGGGAGTTCGACGGCAAGGGCTACGGCGTGTTCAAGCCCGCCGTGGGCGAGGCCGTGATCGAAACCCTGCGCCCCATCCGCGAGGAGGCCAGCCGCATCATCGCCGACAAGGCCTATCTGCGCGATATCTACACCGAGGGCGCGCACCGGGCACAGTATATCGCCCAGCGTACGCTGCGCAAGGTCTACAAGAAGGTCGGCCTTGTGGAGAAACCCTTCTAATCGGAGCTGAATACCATACCATGCTGATCTCTTTCCCGCTTCCCCTGCGTGTGCTCGCCGCACTGACGACGGCTTTCGTCTGCGCGCTTGCGTCAACGCCCTCCGTCGTGAGCCTGGCCGAGCGCGTACACGCCGTGGACCTGCCGGGAGAGGAGAGAAAAATCCACAAACGGGCAGTGCCGCGGCTCGGCGGGATCGGAATCCTCGCCGCGTTCTTCGCGGCGCTGCTTTGCTTTACACGGCCGGACGCGCCCTTTTCCGGCGTGCTGCGCGGGGCGCTGCTGATCGCGCTGATGGGCGCGGCGGACGACTGCTTCACGCTGCGCTCGCCGCTCAAGCTCTGCGTCCAGCTGATTTCCGGCGCGCTGGCCTGGCGCGGCGGCGCGCGCATCGAGGTGCTGGGCATCCCCTTTGTCCCCGGCGCCCGCTTCGTTGGCGTGGGGGAGTGGAGCCTGCCGCTGACGCTGCTGTGGCTGTGTGCCTGTACCAACGCGATGAATCTGATCGACGGGCTGGACGGACTGGCAGCGGGCGTGGCCGCCATAGCCGGCATGAGCATGCTGCTGGTGGCCGGGATCATGGGCCAGGCCGAGGTGGCGGTATACCTGGCCTGCCTGGTCGGCGCCTGCTGCGGCTTTCTGCCCTACAACCGGAACCCCGCGCGCATCTTCATGGGCGACGTGGGCTCGCAGCTGCTGGGCTATCTGCTTGGCGCCGCGGCGCTGGAGGGTATGTTCAAGTCCCACGCGCTTTTGAGCTTCATCGCCCCGCCGCTGGCGCTGGGGTTGCCCCTGTGCGACACGGCTTTTGCCTTCCTGCGCAGGGCGCTGCACGGGCGCAATCCGCTGCACGCCGACAGAGGGCACATTCACCATCGCCTGCTGGACAGAGGACTGGACGAGCGCAGGGCGGTGCTGCTGCTCTACGCGCTCAGTGCGCTTCTGGGGCTGCTGGCCGTGGCCCTCAGCGCCCGCCGGGCCCAGGCGGACGCCCTGTGCGCCGTGCTTCTTGCCGCGTTGCTGGGCGCGGAGCTCGCCCTGCTGCGCCGCCGTGCGCTGAAAAAACGGAAAAAAGGGCACGGCGCGCTGTCATAAACATCTGATGGCGAAAAACTCAAAAGCTTTTTACCAACCGATGCTCGTTATAACAGCAGCATCGCGCCCATGACGAGCAGCATCTGGGTATCGCCGCTCTCGCGATAGAGAAGATAGAGGATCAACAGCAGAAGCAGATCCTCGGTCTCCAGCTCGCCGGTCACGCGCCCCAGAAGCGACTCAATGGCCTGACGCACCGGCTCGGCAAAGCCCTCGGACGGACGCGGGGAAAAGGGCGCGCCGGGAGACGGAGGGGGCGGGGGCTGAGGCCGTCGATCTTCCACGCGCCGCGGCTCGCCGCCCCCGCCGCGATAAACCTTATACATCAGCCTCGCCCGTCAGAGACGGCAGCGCGTTGCCCGCCAGACGCAGCAGCGACGACAGGCGGATCGCCCGGCTGAGCTTCCGGGCCCGGGACTCGCTCAGACAGGGAAGAAGCGCCTCGAGCGCGCGCAGCTGGCGGCTCTTTTCTCCGCCGCCCTTGAGAAGCGCGCCAAGCTGTCCCAGCCCCAGCCCCTCCGGAGACGGAGGGGTCGCCGCGGGCGCGGACGGCTCGCTGTCCTGTGCCGCGCCGCCCATCAGCGATTGGGCCATGGCGCGCAGACGCGCCATCTGCTCAGGGTCGGAGAGCACACTGCTGAGGGTATCCTCCAGCTCGCTCATGTACACCGCCTCCTTTCACGCTCAGGGCTTCATGAGCTTCTGCAGGTCCTGCGCCAGCCGCTTTCCCTCGCCGGTGGCGAGAAGCGAGGAGATCGTTTTCCGCAGCGCGGCGGTGTCGCCGCTCTTCATGGCCTGCTCCAGCGCAGCGCCGTCGATCATGCGCTCCAGCTTTTTGGCGTCCCGGGAGGCGGCAATTTGCGCAAGCTCCGTGGCTTTCGGACTGTTGCGAAGCTCTTTGGCGAGTTGTTCCAAGTCGTTCAAGCGATCACATCCTTGTCTATGACTTGCACTATTCTATTCGAACGGCGTCGAAATGATGCATCATAATGGACCTCAAGAAAAAACGATCACAAGGCATGAGACCTCATCCACCGCTGACGCGGTCCCCTTTCCCCGTGCGCCGGGAAGGCTATAAAGAAGGAACTTCATCCGGCGGACAAAGTCTGACACGCCCTCAAAGAAGTAGGCGGAATATGATAAAGCCCTCATCCGTCAGACAAAGTCTGACACCTGCCGGTTTGCCGCAGATGCCGTTTCCGGCACTCGCCTGAAGGCTCGTACCGCAAAGCGGCGCGGCTGCACAAATTCCGTCCCGCCTTTCTCTGCCCCCGGCAGCGGCGGGACGCAATTCCCCAAAGGAGAAGGCTATAAGGAAGGAGATTGGAATGAAAATCGCGGTTTTTTCGGATACCCACGGCAATACGGCCAAAATGCTGCGCGCGGTGGAGCAGCTGCGCCCCGACGCGCTGGTGCACCTGGGCGACTATGAGCGGGACGCCGAGACGCTGAAAGAGAAATTCTCGGAAATCCCCCTCTACCAGGTCTGCGGCAACTGCGACGTGAACCCGAAGGCCATGCTGGACCAGGTGGTCTCTTTCGGGCCGGTGCGCACCCTGCTGACCCACGGGCACCGCTACAACGTGGACTGGGGACGGCTGGATTCGCTGATCTACGCGGCCCAGGAGAGAGATTGCAAGCTGGTGCTCTTCGGCCACACGCACATCCCCGAAAACGCCGAAATGGGCGGCGTGCGCGCCGTCAACCCCGGCACCGCCGGACAGGGCAGACATCTGAGCTTCGCACTGGTGGAGGTTTTTGAAAACGGCGGCTTCACCGCCGAGATTCGGGACTTGCCATGAGAGCAAGGGAATGATAAACTGAAGCTGTAAAACAAAGATATAACCGACAGGAGTGTGGAGATATGTCGAAAAAGATCACGCGCATCGTTCTGACAGGCGGTCCCGCCGCCGGAAAAACCACGCTGATCAGCCGGATCCTCAAGGAATTCAAACAGGAAGACGGCTGGAAGGTCATCACCATCCCCGAGACTGCCACCGAGCTGATCTCCGGCTTCGGCATCGGCCCCTTCCCGGGCTGTATGAGCATGTTGGACTTCCAGTACTATGTGATCGAGGATCAACTGCACAAGGAAAGGCTGGCCCTGCGCGCCGCCGAGGCCGTGCCGGAGGAAAAGGTGCTGATCGTCTATGACCGCGCGCTGTTCGACGACAAGGCATACATATCCGACGAGGAATTCCGCAGCGTGCTGGCCCACTTCGGCAAGACCGAGGAAGAGGTGCTGGCGGGCTACGACACGGTACTGCACCTGGTCTCCTGCGCCAAGGGAGCGGAGTTTGCCTACAACTACGGAAACGCCGCGCGCTATGAGACCGTGGAGCGCGCCCGCGAGATCGACGACAATACCATCCGCGCCTGGAGCGCGCACCCCTCGCTGCAGATCATCGACAACTCCGTGGACTTTGAGGACAAGATCAACCGCGCTATCGCCGCCATTTACCGCGTCCTGGGTCAGGAAGTGCCGGATACGGACAAGAGCAAGTACCTGATCGCCATGCCGGAGGTGGAGGCGCTGGCGGAGAAATACAACGCCATCCCCACCGAGATGATGCAGACCTATCTCACCGCCACCAACCCCCTGGCCGAACGGCGCGTCCGCCAGCAGCGCAACGGCGACGGCTATCTGTATTTCTACACCGAAAAGCGCGTGGGCGAGGACGGCAAGCGCTGGGTCACCGAGCGGCCCATCAGCGAAAAAGAATATATCCGCTATCTGATGGAGGGCGATCTGACGCTGCGGGCCGTGCGCAAGACCAAGTACCGCTTCCACTACGCCGGACGGGCCATGGAGATCGACGTCTATCCCTTCTCCGGCGAGCGGGCCGTGCTGTTCGTCTACGGCAGCGGCCACGAAAACGCCGTTCTGCCCGAGGAGATCCGTGTGCTGCGGGACGTGACGGGCGATCTGGATTATAAGAACCGCCGCCTTGCGGCGACACAGGTTTTGTAAGAACACCCGAGAGAAACAGAAAGGAGAATTCTTATGTATTGTGCCCACTGCGGCGCCGAGGTGCGCGAGGACGAAAAATTCTGCCAGTATTGCGGCTCACCCGTCGAGCAGAGCCTCGACACCACCGCAAGGCAAACCGCGGATACGATCATCGATATCCCCGAGGAACAGCCGAAAAACCTCAAGGCATTCATCAAGAGCAGATACTGCACGCCGGACGTAAACAAGAATATCCAGGGCAGCTGGATCATCATGGCCATCTGCGCGGTGTTATCCGCCGGGGTTGCGATCATGAACAGCCAGGCACCCATCGACGGCATTCTGATGGGGGCTATCGCCGTCTGGCTGGCGGTGAGCAAATCCAAGGCCGCAGGGATCGTCGCCTGCGTGGTGGGTGTGCTGGAGATGATCCTTACCAGCGTGATGATGGGCGGCTTCCGCGGGTATCTTCCGGCGATCGCCGGCGTGTACGCCCTGGTTGCCGTGCTGAAGGCCGACAAGCAGTACAAGGCCTTCCTGAGTGGGCAGAGCAAGCTGCAATAAGCCGCTGAAAAAACGGCAAAAAGCACAAATTCTCTCTTGCTTTTTTTCGCATATACGATAAAATAAAGCTGTTATTGTGAAAAACACTCAGGAGGAATGATCCATCATGACTTATGAAATTGACATTGCCGGACTCAAGCGCGATCTGCCGATCTGCAAGGTCACGGACGATCTGTACATCGGCGCTTTCGTCATGTTCGGCGACGTTGAGCTGACGGTCCACTGCGCCGCGGAGCTTTTGAAGCGCGCGCCGGAGTATGACTATCTGATCGCACCGGAAGCCAAGGCGATCCCGCTGCTGTACGAGATGGCCCGCCAGAGCGGCGCAGAGAAGTATTTCCTGGCCCGCAAGAACGCCAAGGCCTATATGTCCGGCGTGTTTGAGGTCAACGTCAAGTCCATCACCACCGCCAACGTCCAGCGTCTGATCATCGACAGCGCCGACGCCGAGCAGATCCGCGGCAAGCGCATGCTGATCCTCGACGACGTGATTTCCACCGGCGAGAGTCTGCGCGCCATGGAAGAGCTGGTGACGCGCGCCGGCGGCATCGTGGCCGGAAGAATGGCCGTACTGGCCGAGGGCGACGCCATCAACCGCGACGACATTATCGTCCTGGGACCGCTGCCCCTGTTCAACGCCGACGGCACCGTCAAGGCATAAGAGTTTTTAGTTTTTAGCTTTTAGTAAACCGCCTCCGATCAGAGATCGGGGGCGGCTTTTATTTTAAGAAAATCTTAATGGTTTGCCACCTTGGAACTTAAAATCTTTTATCGTATGATAGGCTCGAGAGGTGAGAGGACATGTACAACATCCTGATCTGCGACGATGAAAAGGATATCGTCGCGGCGCTGAAAATCTATCTGGAGGCCGAGGGCTATGGCTGCCGCACCGCCGGCAGCGGGCGCGAGGCGCTGGAAAAGCTGCGGCACGAGGAGATCCAACTGGTGCTGCTGGACGTGATGATGCCGGAAATGGACGGCATTTCCGCGCTGACGGCGCTGCGGGCCGAGAGCAACGTGCCGGTGATCCTGTTGACGGCCAAGAGCGAGGACAGCGACAAGGTGCTGGGACTGAACCTGGGGGCCGACGATTACGTCACGAAGCCCTTTAATCCGGTGGAGCTGATCGCCCGGGTGCGCTCGCAGCTGCGGCGCTATCTGACGCTGGGCGGCGGCCGGACCGGCGAGGAGGGCATCAGCATCGGGCCGGTGTCCATCGACGAGCGGGCCAGGGAGGTCACGCGCGACGGCGAGCGGATCGCGCTGACGCCCACGGAATACGAAATCCTGCGTTTCCTGATGCTGCACGCGGGACAGGTCTTTTCCCCGCGGGAGATCTACCGGCGGGTGTGGAACGGCGAGCCCTACGGGGCCGAGAACACCGTTTCGGTGCATATCCGCCACCTCCGCGAAAAGCTGGAAATCAATCCCGCCGAGCCGCGCTTTTTGAAGGCGGTCTGGGGACAGGGATACAAGTTTGACAAAAACGAAAGGAGCGCGTCATGAAAACGCTCAAGGGAAGTATAGCTTGTAAACTCATCGCCGCGGCGCTCTTTATCGCGCTGTGCCTTGTCCTGGCCGCCGGTACGCTGTGCTTGGGTATGCTCTACACCGCGGGCCTCTATTCCCGCGGCACGGAGGCGGCGCGCAGCACCATGGCCGAGGCGGTCTGCTCGAACGAGGCCTGGCAGATCGCGCACCGCGTCAACCCCGTCAATACGGACGGACAGAACAACACCGAACTGGCGGTCAGCGAGAACTACCGCTATGAGATCTATGACGACCACGGGATCCTGCGGGCAAGCACCTGGCAGGGAGAGGCTGTCCTCGCCAGCTACACGGTTTCAACCGGAGAATGGTTCCCGTATTACGCCTTCGCGGAGGGCGAGTTGTGGGGCGAAGAGCTGGAGGAGACGGAGGAAGCCGTGCCGGACGAGAGGCACGCAGCGACGCCGGCGGCGCAGACCGAGCCGCTGCCCACCCCGGTGCCGGAGGGAGTCACAAGCGTTCCCGTGCCGACGGAAACCGGCCTGCCGCAGGGCGGAAATGCGCAATCGACCGCTACAACGCCTGATCCGCGGCCGACGCCCTATCCCGTGCCGACGGTGGTGGAAGCGCTGACAAGTCCGGGCGATATTGCCGCTCTCAGGGGCCGCGAGGTCCGGTACACCGTGGTCTGCTATCTGCTGCGCGACATGAAGGCGTGGGACAGCGCCGCTTTCCAGACGCGGTGCTTTGACTATGCTGCGCTCCACAGCCGGGAGATGCTGGAAGCCACGATCGGCAGTCTGGTGCTGGCCGTGCTGCTGTTTGTCTTTCTGATGGCCGCGGCCGGGCATCGAAAGGGCAGCGACGAGATCACGCCGCGCTTCACCGAAAAGATTCCCTTCGACCTCTTCACGGCAGCGGTCGTCCTTGTCGAATGTGCCTTGCTGGCGTACTGCTTTGACACGATAGAGCGCGTAGCCCGCACGTACGACATTGCGCTTCTGCTGACCCTCGCCGGGCTGCTGCTGTGCGCCGCCGTGCTGATCGCGCTGTGGTGGTGCATGAGCCTTGCCGTGCGCGTCAAGCAGGGAGGGATGCTCCGCGGCACGCTCTGCTATAAGCTCTTTCGCTTCCTCGGACGCGCGGTCAAGGCGCTCTGGGGCTGGCTGCGGATGCTTCTGACCGGCATCCCGCTGGTCTGGCGGGGCCTGCTGATCCTCTGCGGCGCGGAGTTCATCGGCTTTCTGATCCTTGCCATGAACGACCGCATGGCCGGGCCGGTCGGCTTTTTCATCAATCTCTTTGTGTTTTTCCCGCTGGCGCTCTGGGCGCTGATCAGCGCGAAAAAGCTGCGCGATGGGGCCAGAGAGATCGCGGGCGGGAATACGCAGTACCGCGTCGACACGAAATATCTCTTCGGCGAGTTCCGCCGCCACGCGGACGACCTCAACGCGATCCAGAGCGGCATCTTGCGCGCGGTGGACGAGCGGATGCGCAGCGAGCGCATGAAGACCGAGCTGATCACCAACGTGTCCCACGACATCAAGACGCCGCTGACCTCCATCGTGAACTATGTGGATCTGCTGTCCCGGGAAGAGCTGGGGAATGAGAAGGCCGAAGAGTATCTGGAGGTGCTGCAGCGCCAGAGCGCAAGGCTCAAAAAGCTGACGGACGATCTGGTCGAGGCCTCCAAGGCGTCCTCCGGGGCGCTGCCGGTCACGATCGAGGGCTGCGATCTGAGCGTGATGCTGGACCAGACGGCGGGGGAGTACGGCGAACGGCTGACGGAAAAGGGTCTGACGCTGGTGCTGCGCAAGCCGGATAAGGCGGTGATCGTGCGGGCTGACTCCCGCCATACCCAGCGAATCTTTGACAACCTGATGAGCAATATCCTGAAATACGCGCTGCCGGGGACGCGGGTTTATCTGGAGCTCAGCGAGGGCGAGAAGGGCGCGGCCGTTATCTTCCGCAACACCTCCGCCCGGGAGATCGTGCTGAGCCCGGAGGAGCTGACCGACCGCTTTGTGCGGGGCGACAGCTCACGGTCCAGCGAGGGCAGCGGACTGGGACTGTCCATCGCCCGGAGCCTGGCCGAGCTGCAGGGCGGCGCGCTGGACGTGACGGTGGACGGCGATCTGTTCAAGGCAACGCTGAAATTCATCAAATAAGCAGAAAAAAGCCCCCTCCGCAATGAACTGAACCAGTAAAAACGGACAATAGACAAAACGCCCCCTATGTAGGAGAATACTTACATAGGGGGCGAAGCTATGTCTAAACAGAAAATGAAGG
>ONSQ01000060.1 GCA_900320465.1 uncultured Eubacteriales bacterium | reverse complement strand
ACGCCTTCAATTCAAATCCCTCCTTCTGCGCCAAAAGAAAAGACCACCCATCCGGGTGGTTTTTTCTTTTGGTATTGAACGTGGTTTGAACCCGAGCGCCCGCGAGGGGAAAGCGGCGCTGCGCTGCCGGGGGCAGATGCAGCGGCGGCGCTTTCTCTGCAGCGGTCGAAAAACCGGAGGAACAGCGTAAGCCCGAACGGTTTTTCGGGCACCGCAAAGCGGATCAAATCCCTCCTTCTGCGCCAAAAAGAAAAACTTGCGCGGCGGAACAGGCTGCGATATGATAGCAGCAGATAAATCGATCCCCCACGGAGGTGTTTTGGATGAACGTCTATCAGGATATTTTGAAAAAACTTGAAGCCGGCGAGGCTGTTGCGCTGGAAACCGCGATCCGCGGCGAGAGCGGAACGATCACAGAGGGCTTTTCCCGCCGGCTCACCGCCGTTTCGCCCCACGAGGATCTCAAGGGGCGTACGGTCGCCGCGGTGACGGCGGAGAAGGACGGCGACGTTCTCACCGTCAGCGAGCCGATGCTGCCGCAGGAACGGCTGCTGGTACTCGGCGGTGGGCATATCGCGCTGCATGTGGTCGAGTTTGCGGCCAAGTGCGGTTTTTCCGTCATTGTGGCGGACGACCGGCCCGATTTTGCCAACCGCGCCCGTTTTCCGCTCGCCGAGCAGGTCATCTGCGACAGCTTTGAAAACGCCATCCGCAGTGTAAATCTCACGCCCTATGATTATGTGGTGATCATCACCCGCGGCCACCGAAACGACGCGGACTGCCTGCGTGTGCTGCTGCCGGGCGTGCGCACGGCCTATCTGGGGCTGATCGGCTCGCGCCGCCGCGTCAAGGGGCTGATGGAAATGCTCGCTTCGGAGGGCTACTCCACCGAGCGGATGGCGGAGATCTGCACGCCGATCGGGCTCCCCATCGGGGCGATCACGCCGCAGGAGATCGCGATCTCGATCCTGTCGGAGCTGATCGCCTACAAGCGGCTGCCGGAGCACGGCAAGGGCCGCTGCTGCTGCGATTCGGATATGGAGCTCTCCACGCTGCGTTATCTTGCGGAGAATCACGAGCCGAAGGCCATCGTCACCGTGATCGAAACCAAGGGCTCTACACCGCGCGAGGCCGGAGCCAAGATGGCTGTCAGCCCCCTCGGCAAGGTCACTGGCTCGATCGGCGGCGGCTGCAGCGAGGGCGCCGTGATCCGCGACGCGGTCAGGATCATCGGCACGGGGCGCTATCAGATCATCGACATCGACCTGACCGGCGAGGTGGCCGAGTCGGACGGCATGGTCTGCGGCGGTACGATGAAAGTACTCGTCGAGGACGGAAGCGAAAGCTGAGTAAGATGAAAAGATCCCCGGGCTGCTGCCCGGGGATCTTTGTATATGTGATTTTTATTCGTCCACGCCGACCATGACGGAAGTCGCCTTGACGACCGCGTAGGCATCCTTGCCGACCGCAAGGCCAAGCTCGCGGATCGCGTTCATCGAGATCGTTGCACTCATGACGTTGCCGCCGCCGATGTCAATCTTGACAATGCCGTTGACGGCGCCTTCCTGGATATCAATGATCTTGCCCTTGAACTGATTTCTCGCACTGAGTTTCATTTCAGATCTCCTTTCATTTTTGGCTCCCCTGTCAAAGGGGAGCTGGCAGCCTGCGGGCTGTCTGAGGGGTTCGCCTACCATCTTTGCCCTGGGTATAAGAGCGAATCATTTATAAAGCAGCAGGATGTTCGCCGGGGCGACGCCAAGCTCCTGCGGGAACTCCGCCGGACGTTTGTCCTTGGCAAGCCGCCACCAGATCGCGGGACTGTCCTCACGCTGCGAGGCAAAGCGGAACTGAAGCGTCGTTTCAAACGGCTCCTCCATCTCCTCGACAAAGCGTACCGGAAAACGGTTCTGCTGTGCCGCGGCGTTGAAATAGTGCGCGCGGATGCCGACAGCACTGAGGCCCTCCCCCACGCGCTGCTTTGTCTCCAGACGGACGCCCCATTCCGGGACCTCCACCGTGTGCTCGCCGATCCGGCGCGCTGCGGCGATGTTTTTGCACCCGGTGATCACGGCGGCCTGAACGCTGCCGGGGTCGGCGAAAAGCTCCTTGGTGGGCCGAAGCGTCAGAAAGCTGCCCTTGTCCATCACCGCGATCCGCGTGGCCATGTTATAGGCCTCGGTGCGGTCGTGGGTCACCATCAGCACGGAGCCGCCGAACCGCACAAGCAGATCGCGCAGCTCGATCTTCAGCGCGTCGCGCAAATGGCCGTCAAGCGCGGAAAAGGGCTCGTCCAACAGCAGCAGCTGCGGATCGCTGACCAGGATGCGCGCCAGGGCGACACGCTGCTGCTGTCCGCCGGAGAGCTGATGCGGCTTGTGGTTCTCAAGCCCCTCCAGCTGCAGCATTTTTACCATCTCGCCCAGACGCTTCTCCTTCTCAGCTCGATCCTTCTCACGGCACAGACCGCAGAGAATATTCTGCCGCACCGTCATATTCGGGAAAAGCGCATAGTTCTGGAAAAGATACCCCACACGCCGCTGCTGCGGCGGGAGGTCGATCTTTTCTTTTGAATCGTACAGAACCCGCCCGTCGAGCTCAATGTGCCCCTCGTCGGGTCTCTCGATGCCGGCGATGCACTTCAAGGTCATGCTCTTTCCGCAGCCCGAGGCGCCGAGCAGACAGGTCACGCCGCTCTCGGCTTCAAACTTCACATCCAGACAGAAACCGCCGAGATCCTTTCGGATGTCCACGATCAGACTCATCTCTTCACCGCCTTTTTCTGTCGGCTCTCGAGCATGTTCACCGCCAGCAGCACCACCGTGCTGATAGCAAGATTGACCAGCACCCAGAACATCGCGCCCCGCTCGTCGTTCGTGCGCCAGAGCTGATAGACCGTGGTAGAGATAGTGGCGGTGCGGCCGGGGGTATAGCCGATGAGCATGCTTGTCGCGCCGTATTCGCCCAGCGCGCGGGCAAAGGCCAGCACCGAGCCCGCGAGGATCCCCTGCCGGCAGGCTGGCATGCGGATGCGCCAGAAGATGTAGGTGTTGGAAAGACCCAGGGTCTGGCCGGAATAGGCCAGGGTCTCGTCAAAGCTCTCAAACGCTCCGCGCGCCGTGCGGTACATCAGCGGGAAGGCCACGACCGCCGCGGCCAGCACACCGCCATACCAGGTCATGACGAACTTGACGCCTAAGCGCAGCAGAAAGATGCCGAGCGGCCTCTTCATCCCGAAGATCAGCAGCAGAAAATAGCCGCAGACCGTGGGCGGCAGCACCATCGGCAGCGTTAAAATCACATCGAGCACGCCCTTGACAAGGCGCGGAAGCTTTGCCGCCCAATAGGCGAAAAAAATCCCCGTGAAAAACACCAGCACACAGCTGATCGCGGCGATCCGCAGCGAGTTCAAAAGTGGAAACCAGTCAATACTCATGGATCATTCTCCGAAAAGTCAAATGGCGGCAGGGCGCAATACGCCCTGCCGTTTTTCGATTATGCCACCGGGGAGAAGCCGACCGCTTCAAACACAGCCATGGCCTCCTCTGTCGTGAGGTAGTCCAGGAAGGCCCGGGCAGCCTCGGCATGCGTGCTGACGTTCAGCACGGCCGCGGGATAAATGACCTGACCGCACATCTCGGCCGTGGCGCCCTCGACGACCGTCAGACCGGCGGAGAAGGCGTCGGTGCAGTAGACGACGCCGCAGTCGACGCTCGCCTCGCTGACCTGGGTCGTGACCTCCTTGACGTTGGTGCCGTAGGTGAGGACGCCGGCATTGGCAAGCTCCTCTTCGCTGAGCTCATAATAGGCGAGGATCTTCTGGGTGTACTGGCCGACGGGAACATCGCTGTTGCCCATGGCCATGAGCACGTCGCCGCTCTTGAGCAGCCCGGCGAGCTGGTCAAAGGACTCAATGCCTTTGGGATTGCCCTCGGGAACAACCAGAACGACCTTGTTCTCGAGCAGATTGATGCGGCTGCCCTGCAGGACAAAGTCCAGTCCCTCGGTGTTGACTTCTGCGCTTGCGGCGCTGTCCAGCTGGTTCATCTGCTTCTGTCCGGCGGAGATGAACAGATCGCACTCGGCTCCCTCCTGGATCTGGGTTTTGAGCGTCCCGGAGGAGTCAAAGTTATAGGTGATCTTGACGCCGGGATTCGCGGCCTCATACAGGTCCTTGATCTCCGTAAGCGTCTCGGTCATCGAGGCGGCGGCAAAGACGATCAGTTCGATCTCCTCCGCGGGGGCGGGTTCTTCCGCCGGTGCGGCCTCCTCGGCCGGCTGTTCCGCGGCTTCCTCTGCCGGAGCCTGGGGCGCAGCGGGCGCACTCTGCCCGCCGCAGGCTGCCAGCGCAAAGACCATCGTCAGCGCCAGCAGCAGCGCAAGGATCTTTTTCATGCTTGTTTTCCTCCTTTTCCCATCTTTCAGGGAAATGAATATTATATAAACACGGCTTTACGTGCTTATACCGGAAGAAAAAGGGGTGTTCAGAGGGTACTTCCTCTGTTTTTTGCCCGCAGGCAAAATGCTTCTCATGGGAAAGGCCGCGCCTTTTCCGCGAGGTCAGACGCCCTTGCCGAAGCCGCAGTTCGGGAAATGGCAGACCGGGCAGTTGAGGCACAGTCCGCCGTGGCCGAGACCGGCCAGGTGCTCTTTGGTGATGGGGGTGTCCGTCACCAGATAAGGCAGCAGCAGATCGAAGATCGTGCGCCTGGCGTACATGACACAGCCGGGCAGCCCGCAGACCGGCCGCCCGTCCGGCATGTAGGAGACCAGGAACATAGCCCCGGGCAGCACGGGAGAGCCGTAGGAGACGATGTTCGCGCCGGTGTTTTTGATCGCCAGCGGAGTCTTGTCGTCCGGGTCCACGCTCATACCGCCGCTGCAAACCACCATGTCGCAGCCCTTTGCCAGCATATCCAGGATGGCGGCGGTGATCTTCTCGTGCTCATCGTTGAGGATGACATGCTCGGTCATGACGCTGCCGCCGAACTCGTGGAGCTTTTCCTCGATCACGGGAGTGAAGGTGTCCCGGATGCGGCCGTAGAAGACCTCGCTGCCGGTGGTGACCACGCCCACCTTCTTGCTCTTTAAGGGCAGCAGACGCATCAGCGGCTCTGAACCGACGACGGCTTTGGCCTTCTCCATGCGCTCCTTCTCGATGATGAGCGGGATGACCCGGGTGCCGCAGAGCTTCTCGCCCTTCTTCACCACAAAGCCGGAGGCGCGGGTGGCGATCATCATGTCGCCCAGCGCGTTGATCGCGCGCAGCCGCTCCAGATCGATCAGCAGCAGGCCGTCGATATCGGCCACCAGCTCGATCTTGCCCTCTTTGGGCTCGGTGGCATGCATGTTCTCGCCCATGCACAGATCCCGCAGGATCTCCGCCGCCTCGTCCTCGTGCAGCATCTTTTCGTTGTTTTCCCAGATATAGAGATGCTCCTTGCCCACGCTCAGCAGGACGGGGATATCCTCGGGCGCTATGATGTGGCCCTTGCGGAACACCGGGCCTTTTTTCTCGTCCTTGATGATCTGGGTGATGTCGTGGCACAGCACGTGGCCGACGGCGTCCTCGGTTTTGACAAGTTTCATGGTTGCCTCCTCTTATATGTTCATTCGGCCCCTTTGAGCCGGTCGATTGTATTCTTCAGCGAACGGGCGAGCTCAAAGCGCCTTGCGTGCGCGGCGCGCGCCTCCGGCGTTTTGCATTTGGCGAGGCTCGCGCCGAATCTCTCCTCAAGTTCCACGCGCTCCGCTCCTCTCACCAGCTTGTCCGCCAGGAAGACGACGCCGGCTTCGTTCAGCGCGTCGCTGTCCGGCTCGGTATGCTGCCGGACGATCTCCGCCAACTTTGGAAAGCCGAGTTCTATTAACCAAAGCCCGCCGACGGCGGCGTGGTCGCGCTCGCCCTTGGCGATATCGTGCAGCAGCGCCGCGGCGTGGACCGCCTCGCTGTCGAGCTCGATCCCCTTTTCCGTCAGCGCGGCGCCCATCTCGTCGGAAAGCGCGGCGACGGCGCGGCAGTGCGCGACAAGCGCCTCGTCCGCCCCGGATGCGCGCAGCATCGCAAGGCACAGCGCGTCCGTCAGCTCCGGCCGGGGCTGGCGTCCAACTTCGCCTACACGAAGTACGCCGTTATTTTCCTCCAGCACGCTCAGCGAAGTGTAGCCGAGCTTGCTGCGCTGCGAAGTGATCGCTGCGATGGCGCCCTTGTGGCTGACGAGGGCGATATCCCCCTCGCTCTCGCGGAGGCACCGGTCGATCGCCTCCCGCATCCGCCCGGCGACGGCCGCCTCACTCTCCGCTCCGTCGGGCAGCAGCGAAGGGTCGCTTTCGCGCGCGGCGTATAGCTCCGGATAGCGCGCCATGATCTCACGAAAAGAAAGGCCGTCCCACACGCCCATGTCCTGCTCCTCCAGGCCGGGCATGATCCGCCTCTCAGCACAGAGCGGCCGCGCCGTCTCGATCGCGCGGATGAGCGGGCTGGCAAAAACCGTCCGCACGCCCTCCAGTTCTTTTACGAACGGCAGACGGGCGGCCTGGATGCGACCCAGGCGGCCGAGCGGAAAATCGCTCCTTCCGCCGACGCACCAGCGCTCCCCCAACGGGATATCCGGCATCGCGTGCCGGATCAGAAAGATCCGTCTGCTCACAGCTCGTCTCCGAAATACTCGTCGAACAGCGTCTTGGCCTGCTCACGCAGCGCCGTGACATAGCTCTCATAGCAGCCGAGCAGCCGTCTGCCGTGCTCGGTCAGCTTGCTCTCACCGCCGCTGGCGCCGCCCTGGCTGCGCTCCAGCAGCGGAAAATGCAGCTGTGATTCCAGCGCGCGGATGATGTTCCAACCGCCCGAATACGAGATCTGCATCCGCTCGCAGGCGTGCCGGACCGAGCCCGTTTCCTCCACGAGGGAGAGCAACATGGCGGTCTTTTCATCAAAAAAAGGCTTCTCCCGGCTCAGTGAAACGCTGATCTCGGGGCGGATGAGCTGCTCGTTGTGCCAGGCGAGCAGCGCCTTGTAATCCTCCGGTGTGTCGGCGTCGTGCAGGATGCCCGGGTCCTCCACCTCAATGCGCGTCATTTCCGCGCCGCAGCGCGAAATCGCTCCCTGCAGTCCTCCCTCTCCGCTGTCGGAAAGGATGCCGTCCACCAGCGACGCGGCAATCATCAACGGGTGGCCGGTCTGTCCCTCGCAGACGGGGCAGGCAAGCAGCGCCTCCGAATCAATCAGCGCCGCCACGGTCGCGGCGGTGAACAGGGGAATGTCCACCGGCGTAAACAGGATACGGTCGCACTTGTCCTTGAGATATTCGAGTCCGATTTTTGCCGAATCAAACATCTGCGTTGTGGCGTAAGCCTCATTTCGCAGGAAGACCAGTCCGCTGTTGGAAAGGTGCCGCTCCAGAAGTTGAGCGTTATAGCCCGTCACGACCGCGATCCGGCTGATGCCGGCCTGATGAAAGGTTGCCACGATGCGCTGGGCGATCGAGATCGAGCCGATGTTCAGCATCGGCTTGAAATCCCCCATGCGCGAGGACATGCCCGCCGCCACAATCACTGCGCCGATTTGCACAAAAAACACCTCCGAAAACCAGCGAATTGTAATAATAAACATTTCGATAGTTTGTATTATACGCCCGCGCTTTAGAAATGTAAAGGGGAAAAGACTGTACAACAGAAACGTTCTGCCGTATAATGATTTTAAAGAAAAGGAGGCTGAAGCGATGAAGCTGTATATCTGGGGCACCGGCTGCGGTGCGGGCGATCTTGTCGACCGTTGGCTCGATCCGGCATCCGTCACAGCCTTTCTCGACAGTGATCCGACCTGTGAATGCTTCCTCGGCCGTCCTGTTATGCGGCCGGAGCAATTTGAGGATTCCCCCGACGCGCTGATCCTGGTAGCCAGCAGTCATACCGAGGAGATCGCGTGCCGCGCCGCAAGCTGCTCCATCGCGCCGGAGAAGCTGATATATATCAAAAACAACTGGCTCCTGTCCGACCGCAGCACCTCCTGTCCCGGCGCGGAGGAGCTGCCAGCCCCCCTGCTTGGGGAGCTGCGGCGCCGCCCGCGGCTCGTGCGCGAGCCGCTGTGGGCAAACGGCGGCGTGCTTTCAGAGCGCGATCTCGAGGGCGATTATGTCCGCGTTCGCACGCTCGAGGCGATCTGCCGCGAGCTTGACGACGTGAGCGGCGCGGCGGCGGAGCTCGGCGTTTACCGCGGCGGCTTTGCCCGCTGCATCAATGCGCTGCTGCCGGAGCGGATGCTCTATCTCTTCGACACCTTTTCCGGCTTTGACGTCGCCGAGGCCGCCAGTGAAGGGCGCGGCTTCACGGCGGCGCATGAAAACACTTCCGTCGAACGCGTGCGCTCGCTTCTCCCTCACCCGGACAAGGCTGTCTTCCGGCCCGGCCTGTTCCCCGCGACGGCGAGAGGGCTTGAGGACGAGCGCTTCTGTCTTGTCTCGCTCGACGTCGATCTGGAGGAGAGCACCCTCGCAGGGCTGCGCTTTTTCGTACCGCGTATCAGCCCCGGCGGATATCTGCTGCTGCACGACTGCCTCTCTCCCCTGCTCCCCGGCGTGCGGGAAGCGCTGCGCCGCTATGAGGAAGAAACGGGCACTCGCCTCCACAAGCTCCCGCTCTGCGATATCAGCGGGACAATGGTAATATCTGTATAATCTGCCCCGCTAATTACACTATTACTTGTATATTATCTACAAAAAGCAATTCGCATGTTCTGCGAATTGCTTTTTGTTATAACTTGATACTTCGCTTTTTTGAAGCGTATCATAGAGGTGTAAGAGTATGTCTGCAAAGGGAGGTAGATTCCCATGAACGAGGAACTTTTCGAGCTTGCCGCCGACAGCGTGACCGTCGAGGTCACCGACCCGAAGACCGGGAAGGTCTACCGCCGCGAGCTCCCCATCGAATACTACGAAAACGCCAACTTTCTCCGCCTGCGGGGCGAGAATATGGACGGCTCGCTCTCCCAGCTTGTTTTCTATACGGCGCGCGGGATCGAGCGCGTCCGGGACCTGACCGGAAAAGGCCCGGACAAGGACCCCTGCGGCGGCCACAGCCACTGAAAGGAGCGCATTCCCCTTATAACACGGTAAGGGTAAACATACACCATATACGATCAATTTAAAGAGGAGGAGTAAACACATGATCAGAAAAACGCTTGTCATCAACGGTGTCACGCGTCAGCTGGTGCTGGAGCAGGATGAAACTCTGGCCAAGGTTCTGCGTGAACACCTGCTGCTCACCGGCTGCAAGATCGGCTGCGGCGAGGGTCACTGCGGCGCCTGCAACGTGATCATGAACGGCAAGGTCACCAAAGCCTGCATCGTGAAGATGAGCAGAGTTCCCGACGGTGCCGAGATCACCACCATTGAGGGCGTCGGCACCCTGAGCGACATGCATCCGCTGCAGGTGGCCTGGATGGCCTACGGCTGCGCCCAGTGCGGCTTCTGCACGCCCGGCTTCATCATCAGCGCCAAGGTCCTGCTGGAGCAGAATCCCAACCCCACCCGCGAGGAAGTGCGCGACTGGTTCAACAAGCAGCGCAACCTGTGTCGCTGCACCGGCTACAAGCCGCTCATCGACGCTACCATGGCCGCCGCTGCCGTGCTCCGCGGCGAGATGACCAAGGAAGATCTGGTCTTCAAGCCCACCGGCGACAGCATCAAGGGCACCACCTACATCCGTCCCTCCGCCGCCCAGAAGGTCACCGGTACCTGGGACTTCGGCGCTGACGACGCGCTGAAGATGCCCGGCTGCCTGCGCCTCGCGCTGACCCAGGCAAAGGTCTCCCACGCCAACATCAAGTCCATCGATATCTCCGAGGCCGAGAAGATGCCCGGCGTCGTCAAGGTCATCACCTACAAGGACATCCTGGCCGCCGGCGGTACCAACCAGATCAACGGTCTGGTCATGCTGCCCAAGCACAACAAGACCGACGGCTTCGAGCGCCCGGTGCTGTGCTCGGACAAGATCTTCCAGTTCGGCGACGCCATCGCCATCGTGGCCGCCGACACCGAGGAGCATGCCCGCGCCGCGGCCGACGCCGTGAAGGTCGAGATCGAGGAGCTGCCCGCCTACATGAACGCGCTGGACGCCATGGCGCCCGACGCCATCGAGATCCACCCGGGCATCCCCAACGTCTTCTATGAGACCAACTGCATCAAGGGACCCGACTTCGACTGGGATTCCATCCCCGACGAGCAGCAGGTCGAGATCGAGAGCTACTGCTCCCGTCAGCCCCACCTGCACCTGGAGCCGGACAACGGCTACGGCTACATCGACGAGGACGGCATGATCACCGTTCACTCCAAGTCCATCGGCATCCATCTGCATATGCCCATGATCGCGGCCGGCATCGGCGTTCCCATGGAGAATCTCCGCCTGGTCCAGAACCACGCGGGCGGCACCTTCGGCTACAAGTTCTCCCCGACCAACGAGGCTCTGATCGGCGCCGCCGTGAAGATTCTGGGCGTGCCCGTCAGCCTGAACTTCAACCAGTTCCAGAACATCACCTACACCGGCAAGCGTTCCCCCGCCTTCATGCACATCAAGCTGGCGGCGGACAAGGAAGGCAAGCTGCTGGCCCTCTGGGGCGACAACTACGTGGACCACGGCCCGTACTCCGAGTTCGGCGATCTGCTGACCATGCGCCTGAGCCAGTTCACCGGCGCCGGCTACGGCATCGAGTCCATCCGCAACAAGAGCCAGACCGTCTTCACCAACCACGCCTGGGGCTCCGCCTTCCGCGCCTACGGCTCTCCCCAGTCCTTCATGGGCTCTGAGATCGCGATCGACTGCCTGGCCGCCAAGATGGGCATCGATCCCTTCGAGATGCGCGCCAGGAACTGCTACAAGGCCTCCGAGCACACCACCATCCCCACCGGCTACGCGCCCGACGTGTACTGCGAAGAGGATCTGTTCAACAAGGCCCGTCCGCTGTATGAGGCCGGAAAGAAGAGAGTGGCCGAGAAGAACGCCGCCTCCGACGGCCGCTACAAATACGGCATCGGCGTCTCCCTGGGCGTCTACGGCTGCGGTCTGGACGGCGTGGACTCCTCCTCCGCCTATGCCGAGCTGAACAAGGACGGCACCGTCACCATGTACGTGGCCTGGGAGGATCACGGTCAGGGCGCCGATATGGGCGCGCTGGTCTCCGCCCATGAGACGCTGCGTCAGGCCGGCATCAAGCCTGAGCAGATCCGCCTCGTCATGAACGACACCAAGATCACCCCCAATGCCGGTCCCGCCGGCGGTTCCCGCTCCCAGGTCATGTCCGGCAACGCCTGCCGTCTGGCCGCTGAGGCGCTGCTGGCCGAGATGAAGAAGGACGACGGCACCTGGCGGACCTACGACGGGCAACTGGGTCACCACCTACTGCGCCGACCACCCGGTGGATCAGGACACCGCCCAGGGCGAGCCCTTTGCCACCTACATGTACACCATCTTCCTGCCTGAGGTTCGCGTCGACACCCAGACCGGCAAGGTCAAGGTTGAAAAGTTCACCGCGGTCGCCGACGTGGGCACCATTATGAACAAGCTCCTGGTCGACGGCAACTTCTACGGCGGCCTGGTGCAGGGCATCGGTCTGGCGCTCAGCGAGGACTTTGACGATCTGGAGAAAGAGACCAGTCTGCTCAAGTGCGGCATCCCCTACCCCAACGACGCTCCCGATGATATTGAGCTGCACTTCAACGAGACCTACCGTCCCAACGGCCCCTACGGTGCCGCCGGCTGCGGCGAGGCCCCGCTGGATGCGCCGCACCCTGCCATCCTCAACGCCATCTACAACGCCACCGGCGCCCGCATCACCCGCATCCCGGCCCGCCCGGACAAAGTGCTGGCCGCTCTCAAGGCGCTGGAGAAGTAAGCTTTCCAAAACCGATACGCAATGCTATAATGGGGATGTGGAGCATGGCTCCACATCCCCGGTTTATCATTTTCACAGGAGGTGTGTGCTTTGGCCCAGATTCAGGAGAGAGGCTCGACCCATGTCTATCGGGTCAACAAGATCTCCAAGGAAGAGATGGAGAGCATGGTGGAGCGCTGTGTATACGAGCATCCGCCCTTCTGCAGCGCGGCCTGCCCGCTCAAGCTGGACGTGCGCGCCTTCCTGGACGCGGCTGCCGCGGGCAACTTCAAGAAAGCCCTGCAGCAGTATGAGAAGATCGCGCCCTTCCCCCTGATTCTGGCCGCGGGATGTGACGCGCCATGTGAGAAAAAGTGCCGCCTGGGCGAAATCGGGGACGGCGTGGCGATCCGCGCGGTGGAGGAGGCCGTCGCCCGCTTTGGAGAGGCGACCAGGATCGGCGGTGTGTTTCGCACCCGGAAGAAGAAAACCGCGGCGCTTTTCGGCTCCGGCCTCTTTGCGCTCTTCCTCGCCGGGGAGATCGAGAAGAAGGCCTATCCGCTGACGGTATTCTGTGAGCAGCCGGATCTGGAAAGCTTCCTACGCTGTGAAACGGACTTTCTCGACGATGACGCTCTCCGCGCAGAGCTCAAGCGTCTGCGGGGGAAGGAGATCGAGTTTGTCTTTGACTGTCGGATCTCGAGAGAACTGATCGAAGAAAAGCGCGGCGCCTTTGACGTGCTCTGCTGCTCGGAGGCCGTGCACGCCGCGCTGTATCCGGAGGCCCCCTGCGCGCCGGAACTCATGTACTGTCCGGACGCGGGTTTAGTCACCGGGCCGACGGAGGGCGTGCTGGACGCCGCCTTCGGCGCGAAGAAGGCCGCGCTGACCGTCGACAGGCTGGCCCAGAAGCTGGACCCCGCCAACACCCGCGGGACCGAGGGCGCAGTGGAAAGCCAGCTGTACACCGATCTGGGCGAGGCGAAGCGCCTCGCGCGCGTGCCGCTGAACGGCGGCTATTCCAAAGAAGCGGCCGTCGAAGAGGCGGGCCGCTGCATCCGGTGTCACTGTGAGGAGTGTCTGAAAAGCTGCGCCTTCCTCAAGCACTATAAAAAGCACCCCGGGCTTCTGTCCAAGGAGATCTACAACAACACCCAGATCATCATGGGCGACCACCAGCTCAACAAGCCCATGAACAGCTGCTCTCTCTGCGGGCAGTGCACCGTGGTCTGTCCCAACGGCTTTGACATGGCCCAGGTCTGTCACCGGGCGCGGCAGAATATGGTTTCCACGGACAAGATGCCCCTGGCTCCTCATGAGTTCGCGCTTCTGGACATGCTCTTTTCCAATGAGGAGGCCTTTCTCGCAAGGCCCCAGCCGGGCTTTGAAAAGTGCAAATACGTCTTCTTCCCCGGCTGCCAGGCCGCGGCCATTGCGCCGCAGACCGTGCGTGCCGCCTATGAGGACCTTTGCGCCAGACTCCCCGGAGGTGTGGCGCTGATGCTGGGCTGCTGCGGCGCCATCTGCGACTGGGCCGGGCGCTATGAGATGGAGGCGCAGACGCGGGAATTCATTGACCGCGAGCTTGCGCGGCTCGGCGATCCGATCGTGATCGCGGGCTGCCCGACCTGTAAAAAAGAACTTTCGACCCATGAAGGGATTTCCATAAAAGGCATTTGGGACGTTTTGCTCGAGCTTGGGCTGCCGGAGGGCGCGCACGGGCTCGACCGCCCGGCGGCGCTGCACGATTCCTGCGGCGCACGCGGCGACGAAGAGACCCAGACTGCCATCCGCACCCTGGCCGCCCGGCTGGGCTGTGAGCTGATCGACACTCCCTATTCCGGCGACCGCTCCCCCTGCTGCGGCTACGGAGGACTTGCCGCCTATGCCAACCGCGAGGTGGCCTCGGAGATGACGGAGAAATGTCTCGAACGCTCGGACGCGCCTTACATCAGCTACTGCATGGCCTGCCGCGACCGTTTTGCCCGAAAGGGCCGGGAATCGCGCCATCTGCTGGAGCTGTGCTACGGCACGGACGCCGGCGTGCCGCCGGATATCAGCGAAAAGCGCCGCAACCGCCTTGCGCTGAAAAAGGAACTGCTGCATGAGCTGTGGCATGAGGAGACGGCTGAGATGAAGCTGGATTTTGAACTGAACTACACCGATGAGGCCCGGCGCATGATGGACGACCGCATGATCCTGACCGACGACGTGATCGCCGTGCTGCAGGACTTTCGCCGGACGGGCGAGGCGGTGCTCGACGCCGAGGACG
This sequence comes from uncultured Eubacteriales bacterium, assembly GCA_900320465.1. GTDB lineage: Bacteria > Bacillota > Clostridia > Oscillospirales > Oscillospiraceae > Limivicinus. The sequence continues at coordinate 1,486 of ONSQ01000060.1, read as the reverse complement.
GCCTGCTTGTGGCGCGCCGGCGCGTCGGCAACGCGACCTTCTGGGTCAAGTTTGCCCGCGAGGGCGAGGACAGCTTTACCGTTCATCGCGCGTACAGTCACCGTATGCGGGTCGAAAAGCGGGAGGGGTAGCGTCAGAAGAACCCGACTCCGTTCCGCTTCCGGCTGAAAGCTTTTTTCTGCCGAAAGCTGCACATCCGTCGGGTCCTTCTTCCTTTCGGCGTCAAAGCCTGCGCTTTGGCGCCGTAGATCAGGGTGACATAGGAGCGAGAATAAGATGGAAAAAAACTACTATACCGTAGACCCGCTGGGAAAGCTCACCTGCTTCAAATGCGGCGTTCCGCTGGAAAAGGGAAAGGCGAAGTTCATGTATCTTGACAACGGCTTTCCCGTCGAGCTGCCCGTCTGCCCGGTCTGCGGCTTTGTCTATGTGCCGGAGGAGCTGGCGCTCGGCAAGGTCGCGTCCGTCGAACGGGCGCTGGAGGACAAATGAACGGCCACCCCGGCGGAGAAGCGCACAGCCGGCATATGCTCTCGCTCGCGCCGCTTGAAGAAGGAGCACGTATCCTCGACATGGGCGCCGGCGCGGGCGAGACGCTTGCCCTGCTGCGCTCCCTTGGCTATGACGCCGTGGGGATCGACCTTGCGCCGCGCGCGCCGGGCATCCTGCGGGGCGACTTTCTCGCCGCCCCGTTTCCGGACGGCAGCTTTGACGCGGTGCTCAGCCAGTGCGCCTTCTTCGTCTCCGGCGACGTGCCGGGAGCGCTGCGTGAGGCGAAGCGCGTGCTGAGATCCGGCGGGCTTCTTCTGCTCTCCGACGTGTTTTTTGAAGTCCCTGCGCCGCTGCTCGCGTCTGGGGGATTTACCGTTTTGCACAGCGAGGACATCACGCCCCAGTGGCGCGAATACTATCTGGATGGACCTGTTTGACAGAATCCTGGAGCTCAGCCGCTGCGGCTATTTCTGCGGCCAGATCCTGGCGATCTTGATGCTCGACACACTCGGCGAGAAGAACCCCGGCCTTGTCAAGGCCATGGGCGGGCTCAACGGAGGCGTCGGCTTTTCCCAGAACTGCTGCGGCTGCATGACCGGCGGCTCCTGCGTGATCTCGTATTTCACCGGCAAGGGCGAGGACACCGGCATGGATCACCCCGAGCACAAAAGTGCGCTCGGTGAATTTACCCAGTGGTTCACTGACGAGATGACGGCGGACTACGGCGGCATCGAATGCCGCGACATCACGCGCGGCAACCCCGCCAAGCGTGTGGAATACTGCCCGCAGATCATTGCCGCAACCTATGAAAAATGCATGGAGATCTTATCAGAGCGAGGACTTGTATGATCATCGGAAAAACCAAAAGCGTCTGCCCGGTCTGCCTGCGCGTCGTCGACGCGCAGAAGCGCTCGGAAAAGGACGGCATCTATCTCGACAAGCGCTGTGACGAGCACGGTGCTTTTTCCTCTTTGATCTGGGAGGGCAATCTGGC